>NZ_JAWUEA010000041.1:0-311668 GCF_036663475.1 Rouxiella sp. T17
GGTGCGTCCGAGTGGACTCGAACCACCGACCCCCACCATGTCAAGGTGGTGCTCTAACCAACTGAGCTACGGACGCACATCAAAATGCAATTTACTGCGAGTCATGATTTAGTTTGAAATCATTAACTTTTAAATCAATAGCTTTCGAGATTTGGTGCGTCCGAGTGGACTCGAACCACCGACCCCCACCATGTCAAGGTGGTGCTCTAACCAACTGAGCTACGGACGCATCGTTATCCCTGTCTGCCAGTGCTGGCAGCGGGGACGAATATTAACGACCTACCCGATGACTGGCAAGGGAAAAAATGCATTTTCATGACATATTGCATCTGATTGCTGCGCTAACGCTCATTCCGTTGATTTTTTGGTCATTAATGACGCTAGGAACACGGATTACTGATGGGGAAAAATGAAAACCTGAACGAAACAAAACGAAAGAAAAGGAAAGTGATCAGGCTGGGAGAAGATTATCATCTGTCACCCAGCCTGATTAATAAGGCTTAACGCCCGGCGCGCTGTAAAATCGAAAATGATGACTGTTTCTGCAACCAGCGCATGCGAAATGACATCATGGTCGCCGCGAACGTCAGGCCGATAATAAATCCGCACCAGAAGCCGCTAGGCCCCATCGCGGGCACCAGATAATCCGTCAATGCCAACAAATAGCCGATTGGTAGCCCCAAAATCCAATACGCCGTGAAGGTGATGTAGAAAATCGAGCGCGTGTCTTTATAACCTCGCAGCACCCCGCTGCTAATCACCTGAATGGCATCGGAAATTTGGAAAATCGCCGCAAACAGCATCAGATGCGAGGCCAAACTCACCACCTCGGGGCTGTCGTTATACAGCAGCGCAATTTTTTCACGTAACAGCACCACCGCCGTGGCGATAAAGCAGGCCATCACCACCCCCGTGGCAATGCTGGTGTAAGCCGAAACCTGCGCCGCCTGCGGATTAGACTCGCCTAGCCGCGAACCTACGCGAATGGTGGCCGCGACGCTCAAAGAAAGCGGCACCACAAACATCAGCGAGCCGACGTTAAGGGCAATTTGATGACTCGCGACCGCCACAATTCCGAGCGGCGAAACCAGCAGCGCAACGACGGCAAACAGCGTGACTTCAAAGAAAAGTGCCAACGCAACGGGCAGGCCCAACTGGGTCAGACGTTTGAGCACGGCCCAATCAGGCTTGGCAAACGACTGGGTCGGCACAATATCTTTCAGCCAGAACGCGCGTTTGGTGTAAATGCGCATCATGATAAACATCACCCAATAAACGGTGCCGGTTGCTACGCCACAGCCCACGCCGCCCAGCGCAGGCGCGCCAAACTTGCCATAAATAAAGATGTAGTTAACCGGAATATTGACCAGCAGCCCGATAAAGCCGAACACCATGCCCGGCTTGGTTTTCGACAGGCCTTCGCACTGGTCACGTAATACCTGGAAGAACAGATAGCCCGGCGCGCCCCACATAATCGCCCGCAGATAGCCAATGGCTTTCTCTTTAAGCAGCGGATCGATGTTGTGCATCAGGCCAATCATCAGGTCGCAATTATAGATAACCACCATCACCAGCAGCGAAACGCCACCGGCCAGCCAGAAACCTTGCTGCACCTGATCGCCGATTTTGTCACGTCGTCCGGCGCCGTTTAAATGGGCAACGGTCGGGGTGAGGGCCAGCAGCAGGCCGTGTCCAAATAAAATCGCCGGTAACCAAATCGAGGTCCCGACGGCAACCGCAGCCATATCGGTCGCGCTCACCGATCCTGCCATTATGGTGTCGACAACACCCATTGCTGTTTGCGCAATCTGGGCAAGAATAACGGGGATAGCGAGAGCCAATAAACTACGCGCTTCTGTAAGGTACTTCTGCACGCATTACACCTTTTATAGTCATTAATAATTAATAAGCGGAACCGTCACTCAGCGGCGACGTTATTTCCAGAGGGTTTCATTATCTTTCAATCAACGCTCTGTGTTGTAAACAGAGGGAACCTATTCTAAATAAATAGAACATAACGGAAAATTGCTGAAAGATTGTACCTTGTCATGCAGGTTAAGCCAATCGCATGCTTAAGTGTCATGCAATCTTCATCTGGAAACATTTTATACCGCGCAGCACGTTTGGACCCGTATTGAATTTGGCTTTCGTGAGGAAGTACGGCAAACTTATTAGCATCATCTGAAGTAATTAAATTGAATTTGCGAGGCGCGCGTTATGTTTACCGGAATTGTGCAGGGCAAAGGCACGCTAGTGTCCATCGACGAAAAACCTAATTTCAGAACCCACGTGGTGAAATTGCCGGCCGAACTGCTGCCGAATCTGGCGCTGGGCGCTTCCGTGGCCCACAACGGCTGCTGCCTGACGGTGACCAAAGTTGAAGACGATCTGGTGAGCTTTGATCTGATTAAAGAGACGCTGCGACTGACCAATCTGGGCGAACTTCAGATTGGTGATGAAATTAATATTGAACGTGCAGCCCGTTTTGATGACGAAATTGGCGGACATTTGATGTCAGGCCACATTGTTTGTACGGCAGAAGTACAAAAGATTTTAACTTCAGAAAATAATCGTCAAATCTGGTTCCGCCTGCCGCATCCTGATTACATGAAATATATTCTGCATAAAGGTTACGTGGGCATCGATGGCATCAGTTTGACCGTCGGCGAAGTCACGCCAACGCGTTTTTGCGTACATTTAATTCCTGAAACGCTGGAGCGCACCACGCTTGGCAATAAACGTCTCGGCGACAAGATTAATATCGAGATTGACCCGCAAACTCAGGCCATTGTCGATACCGTAGAGCGGGTGCTTGCCAGCCGTGAAGCAGCACAGGCCGCCGCCGCCGCGCTGGCCGAGCAGCAACATCACGACGCTGAGTGATAAAAAAGAGCCAATAAAAAGCCGAGGGCAATTAACGTCGCCTTCGGCTTTTTTGTTGCAGCAGCTAATGTGTAGAACCCAAATAAATAAAAAAAGCTAGTTAAAACTTAGGTTTAACGCGGCACGCGGATCCCGCCTTCAACGCCGTTCGGACTCAATACTACCTGCCAAAGCTGAATGTCGCGCGCGCGGAATGCCCCGGCGCAGGCGTTCAGATAGTAGGAGAACATCCGGTAAAAGCGGCTTGAATAGTTATCGGCAATCGTAGGCCAGGCTTGCAGGAAACGCTCATACCAGGCCATCAGCGTGTGGTCGTAATCCGAGCCAATATTGTGCCAGTCTTCCATGACGAACAACCCTTCGGTGTATTGAGCAATATGCTTAACCGACGGCAGACAGCCGTTAGGGAAAATATATTTATCAATCCACGGATCGACGTTGAGATCGGTTTTATTGGCGCCGATGGTGTGCAGCAGGAACAGGCCGTCGGGCTTGAGATTGTGTTTAACCACGTTGAAATAGGTCTGATAGTTTTTCGGACCCACATGCTCGAACATGCCGACCGACACGATGCGATCAAACTGGTCGTCGAGGTCGCGATAATCCTGTAACAGGATAGTCACGTCGAGACCTTCGCAGCGTTGCTGAGCCATTTTTTGCTGTTCGGCCGAAATAGTCACGCCGAAAACGCTCACGCCATAGTTGCGCGCGGCATATTCCGCTAATCCACCCCAGCCACAGCCGATGTCGAGCAGGCGCTGACCCGGTTGCAGTTGCAGTTTATCGCAAATCATTTTCAGCTTGGCTTCCTGCGCTTGTTCAAGCGTGGTGGCGTCTTTCCAATAGCCGCAGGAATATTGCATGTAGGGGTCGAGCATTTTACTGAACAGATCGTTACCGAGGTCGTAATGTTCTTTACCGACGATCCAGGCACGTTTTCTGGATTGAAGGTTGGTCAGTCTTGCTGCTGCAATGCGAAGGGTGTCCTTTAAATGATGCGGAAGTTTGCTCTCAAGGCCAGCGGCAACAACGCGTTGGAAGAAAATGTCGAGTCTTTCACATTCCCACCAGCCGTCCATGTAGCTTTCACCCAAACCGAGCGAACCTTCCTGCAGGACACGTTTAAAAAAATCGGGATTTTTTACGGTAATGTCAAAAGGGCGGGAACCATTAACCTCGATGCCAGCCATTCTTAACATTTCGCTTGCGATGCGGTACCACTGATTGTCTTGAATACTTAGATCTTCTACGCACGATGTACTCATAGCTTCTCCATCACTTTTCTCTTCTGACTTATTAACCAGCCAACTTATTTAACCAGCCAAGTTATTTAACCCATTAACAAATAGGAACGCCTGGCAGATCTAATGAGAACAGACGAAAGGATCCGTCTTGCCTGATATACGACTATGAACAGAGGAAAATACGAAGGACACCTGACGGTTTAACGCCACGGTGAAACATCCTTGTACTATTAATGTGACGCGATGCCCGCGCCCAAAAGTTGCTTGTGATAAAAGTTTTGTAAAAGTGTTATTTTATTTTGTTGAATTGAGTATAAGCTCGCCTGCCAGCATTCTCAATATTAAATATTCGCAGGCGCACCTATTGTTCAACTCACTGTTTGCTATGATTTTTTAGCAGTCAATTAGCATGCTTTGCTTCTGGATGTCTGGACTTCTGTTTTGCCACTTTCTTCGTCAATCTATATCCCAATACCATTAATCCTACCGTCGATAACATCACTGTGACCGTCGCCAGCAAAGGTTGGGCAATAAATGTCGAGACCAGCATGCTGGCAATAAAACATAATCCTAATTGCAGAGTATTTTGCAGCGCGGCAGCCTTGCCGGTATTTGCCGGGAAGGGCATCAATGCGTTCGCCACCACAATCGGATAACAGGCACCGTTCATGAAAGCCATAAAGCAGAACGGAATCAGCAAGGCTAATAATGGCGCCGTGGTGAGTGTGGCAATCAGGAATAATGAAATAACGCTGACCGCATAGCCCACTAATAGCCAAGGCAGCAGGCGAGCGCCATCAATTTTGCCGATAAGCGCGCGACATCCATAACCGCCGAGTAAAAATGCAATCGTTTGAGGCACATAGCTTAAACCAATGGCCGATGCGCCATAGCCCATTTCACCCAGAATAAAGGGTGAGCCGGTCAGCCAGGCAAAGAAACCCGCCGAGCTGGCGGCGTAAATCAATACGTTACCGCTATAGACCGGCGAGGCTAACATGCTGCCGATCCCACTTTGTGATGAATTTTTTTGCCCGCTTGCTTTACGCGTTTCTTTTAAGGTCAGCGTGAAGAACAGCAGCAACGCGCCCAGAACTAACAGCAGGGCGAAAATCACGCGCCAGTTAAAGTGATTCAAAACCCAGGCACCGACCAGTGGGGCAAGCGCGGGGGAAAGCGCGACCAGCGGCATGATGCTGGCAAAAGTGCGTTTGGCAACCTGCGCGGAATAGCGGTCAACCACCAGCGCCTGCCAGCTTACCGCCGCCGCACAAACGCCCACGGCCTGCACGAAACGCAGCGCCAGCAGCAGCTCGGTGCTTTGCACCCAAATCATGCCGAGACAGCCGAAGGTAAACAGCCCCAAACCCGCCAGCAGGATAGGTTTCCGACCAAACTTGTCTGACAATGGCCCCCAAATCAGCTGCGCGGCCGCAAAACCCGCTAGAAAAACGCTCAGGCTCGAGCTAATTGCGCCGGGCGAGGCATCAAGGCTTTCTTGCATATAACCGAAGGCCGGCAGATACATGTCGGTGGCCAAAAATCCGAGCATGCTCAGACCCGCCAAATAAAGTAAAAATCCAAATGAAGGTTTCATGATGTTCTCTTGTAATGCGTAAACGTAGCCAAAACTGTTGTAGGGACAGAATTTGGGAGTGAATGTGCTAAAAGCGAAAAGTTAAGAGCGCGCAGTTTATCTGCTTGGCGCGGCGGTTGTGAAACGCTAATATTTGCACCATCGATTCAAAAATTTTGAAAGCAGAGGGCGGCCTTTTCAGGCGTCGCGAGGAACCGGTTATGTGGTCAGAATATTCACTGGAAGTCGTCGACGCCGTCGCGCGGAACGGCAGCTTTACCGCGGCGGCTCAAGAGCTGAATCGCGTGCCCTCGGCGATCAGTTATCAGGTGCGCCAGCTTGAAGAATGGCTGGCGGTGCCGCTGTTCGAAAGGCGGCATCGCGACGTGGAATTAACCCCTTCAGGGCGGCTTTTCGTTGAAGAAGCGCGGGTGCTTATCAAAAAAATGCTCTCAACCCGGCGTCAGTGTCAGCAGATTGCCAACGGCTGGAGCGGACAGCTGCGCGTGGCGGTGGATCGCATCGTTAAACCGGCGCGCGTGCGCCAGCTGGTGGTGGATTTTTACCGCGCCTTTCCCGATACGGAGCTGCTCATTCAGGGCGAAGTTTTTAACGGCGTGTGGGACGCGCTGGCCGACGATCGCGCCGACGTGGCGATTGGCGCGACCAGCGCGGTGCCGGTGGGCGGGCGTTTTAGCTTCCGAGATATGGGCACCTTGCCGTGGCATTGTGTAGTCAGCGCCGAACATCCGTTGGCACAGCTTAAGCTGGCGCTTAACGATGACGCGCTTCGCCCTTATCCTGCGCTGTGTATTGAAGATACTTCAAGAAATCTGCCTAAGCGCGACACCTGGACACTCGATAACCAGCGCCGTTTAGTGGTGCCGGACTGGACCTGTGCCATCGATTGCCTGTGTGAAGGGCTGTGTGTCGGCATGCTGCCCGTTCACATGGTGGAAACGTGGATTGCAAAACAGCAGCTGGCGGTGCTCGATTTAGCCAGTGGTTTTCCGGAAAGCCCGTGTTGCCTGACGTGGGATCAGCGCAATCACTCTCCGGCACTGGATTGGCTGCTCAATTATTTGGGCGACAGCGAGACGTTAAATAAAGAGTGGTTGCGGTAGGCTGTTCCGTATAAAAAGGCTTTAAATAAAAAAAACGCCTACAAGGTAGGCGTTTAGGGGGTTAATCTGATAAATAACTTTTAACGACGATAGTCGATAAACGGACCATCGACCACAGAGCGTCTTTCTACCAGCTTCGGTTTCACTTCAATGGTCTGCTGAATCTCGCGTTTGCTGATGATTCTGTCGAGCAACATGGTGAAAGCCATTTCGCCCAGTCGCTCTTTCGGCTGGTGGACGGTGGTTAACGCCGGTGAGAAATAACGCGCGTTGCGCACGTTGTCATAGCCAATCACCGAAATGTCCTGTGGAACGCGCAGGCCCATTTCGTCGGCGGCGCAAATCGCGCCCATTGCCATAACGTCACCACCACAGAAAATCGCCGTCGGCCGCTGCTTCTGATTCAAGATCTTTTGCATCGCCTGATAACCGGACTCTGGCTCGAAATCGCCCTGAACGACCCATTCATCGCGCACGGCAATGTTGGCTTCGTTCATGGCTTTTAAAAATCCGCGATAACGACCGCCGCCGGTGTTGCGATTAAGCTGGCCCGGAATAGCGCCAATGTCGCGGTGACCGCGTTCGATCAAATAACGGCCCGCCAGATAACCGCCTTCAAAGGCGTTATCAATAATCGAGTCGGTAAAATCGTTTTTCGCCTCGCCCCAATCCATGACAACCATGGGAATCGAACGATACTCTTCGAGCATCGCCAGCAGCTCGGCAGGATATTCTGCGCACATGACCAGCAGGCCATCGACGCGTTTTTGCGCCAGCATCTGCAAATAGGCTTTTTGCTTTTCAAAATCATTGTGCGAGTTGCACAAAATCAGGGTGTAACCCTTGGCAAAGCAGCTATTTTCAACCGCTTCAATCACTTCGGCAAAGTAGGGCGCCTCGCTTGAGGTTGCCAGCAGGCCGATAGTCTTGGTGTTGTTAACCTTCAGGCTGCGCGCGACGGCACTCGGCGAATAGTGCAGATCTTTAATGGCAGCGCGGACAGCGGCTTTGGTTTCTTCGGCGACGAAACGGGTTTTATTGATGACGTGCGACACGGTTGTAGTCGAAACACCAGCGCGCTTAGCGACATCTTTGATCGTGGCCATGTAAAAATCACTCCTGAACTAACCCTTTTCAGCACGTTAGTTTTTTGTTAATCGTTTGCCTGCGTGCATTCCACTGCTCAAATCATTTTAGGCAGTCGAATCGTTGGGGAGTTTCAGGAAGGCCTGAAAGAAGCGTCGGACAGCTAAGACCGGGCACACAGCGTGGTAACCGCTAATTTTCTCTTATATCGTTATAAAGGGAAAGCCAAATTTGTGCTTTCCCTTTAACTTGATGCGCAAATTGGCCTATTTAAGAGTTTTGTTGCGCAATAAAACCAAAGCAGGCGGCGCTAAAAGTGAAAAGGGCGATTTCCTATTAAAGAAATCGCCCTTGTCTATTTTCTTTCTGCGCCCGCTTTAGCCATATTGCCTGTTAGGGCTGGAAGGCGATTCGGGGTAAACCATTCGTTAAATGCTATTCACAGGTGTTAAGCGAGAAATCATTATTTAACGAATCGTTTTTGGCGTCATCACTCGGCGAGCACCAACATAATGGTCTTGCCAGTAGTTATCGGCCAGATAACTGATTTTGATGTCTTCACCAGTACGTGGCGACTGAATAAATTTGCCGTTACCGACATAAACGCCTACGTGGTCCGCTGCGCCGCGCTTGGAAATACGGAAGAAGACTAAATCTCCGGATTCAAGCTCACCGCGAGCAATAGGGGCTGCGTCGCGTAAATGGTACATCTCGTTGGCGGTACGTGGCATCTTGATACGCATTAAATCTTTATACGCGTAATAGACCAGACCACTGCAATCGAAACCGGTATTTGGCGAGGTTCCGCCCCAGCGATAAGGTTTGCCGACCTGGTGCATCAGCTTGTTCATCGCGGTTTCTTTAGCGTGCAAATACTTTTTCTTGTGTGCGGCGCTCAAAGTCAGCGGGGCACAGGTATCGGCTTTGGCTTTATGCTTTCGATGTCGGCCATAGCTCTTTTTCGTTTCTGTCGCGCACAACACGTTAGTGGTGGAGGCAACAGAACGGGTAATAGAAGTTATCTCTTTCTTCGGCTTTTCGGCTTTGTTTCTTACCAGCTTGGTGCTGATAGGATGTTGATGAGCAATTTTGCTCTTCGCCTGCACGCGGGTTTTACTTTTGCCGTGTTCTTTCGCTTTAGTCTGCTCTTTAACGGGAACCGTTTTCGTCTTTTTACTGCTTCGGGCGACGACCTTTCGCTTTCGTCGCTCATCAGGTTTTGCCTGATTAATATGTTTTTCCGCCTGCTGCACGGAAACACGACTGCTTGGCGAAGCATGCGCCAAATTTAAAAAGAGCTGGGTAAACAGCAGCACAAAAAGCGTAAACATTAAACGCATGGCGTCGCTACCAATATTAGGCCGAAGTTAAACATCAAAAGATGTCCCAGTATTCCCCAAAAGCGGGAGACAAAACAGCACGAATTGCTTCGATTCTAATTCATATTGTGAGAAAAAGTTAATAACTTTTTTTTCGGCTGAAATATGAACTATGATGCTGCAAAATTAACCGAGATTCAGGGGCTTATACCGACGTTACCAAAAAGATCCCGTCAGGATCCTTTGGGTTAAAGTCACAGAATAAAAATGTTATTCTATTTGAATCTTTAGTTTTGCACTGTTTTGGCAATCAGGGATACTATCACCGACATTACCGTGATGCATTAACTTACGCGATAAAGACCCTGCAAAAAATAGCGTTTTTATCCGCGAGCTGCCATCGTTACAATGGCAGACAGTTGATCAGGTTTTCCCTGGATTGAGTAATGACCGTGACAGCCAATTAATGGCTTGAGGAAGCAAGAAAATGACCACTACTATTGAAAAAATTCAGCAGCAGGTTTCCGAAAACCCAATCCTGCTTTACATGAAAGGCTCACCAAAGCTGCCAAGCTGCGGCTTCTCTGCTCAGGCCGTTCAGGCGCTGTCAGCCTGCGGCGAGCGTTTTGCCTACGTTGATATCCTGCTGAACCCGGATATCCGCGCAGAAATGCCAAAATTCGCCAACTGGCCAACCTTCCCGCAGCTGTGGGTAGACGGTGAGCTGGTCGGTGGCTGTGATATCGTGATCGAAATGTATCAGCGCGGCGAACTGCAGCAGCTGATCAAAGAGACGGCCGAGAAGTACAAGACCAACGAAGAACAGCAGCCAGAATAAGCATTCCTCCCTTTTTAGGGGAATGCTTCAAGGCAAAACAAAAGAGCGGCATCGATATTCGATAGCCGCTCTTTTTTTATTGTTTTAAGCCGTGCTTTTAGTCGTTATTCAGCGTTGGCGTCGATTTCATCTTCATCTGCGGCGATAGGCAGTGGCCAGCCACCCAAACGTTTCCAGCGATTGACCAGCTCGCAGAATAAATGCGCGGTCTGCTCGGTGTCATACAGCGCGGAGTGCGCCTGTGAACTGTCGAACGGCATGCCCGCTGCAATGCAGGCTTTGGCCAGCACGGTTTGACCCAGCACCAATCCGCTCAGCGCGGCGGTATCAAAAGTGGCAAACGGGTGGAAAGGGTTACGTTTCAAGCCCGCACGTTCGGCGGCGGCCATCAGGAAGCTGTGATCAAAGTTGGCATTGTGCGCCACGATAATTGCGCGGTTGCAGTCCTGCTCCTTCATACCCTTGCGGATCCCCTTGAAAATCGCATGCAGCGCGTCATATTCGCTGACCGCGCCACGCAGCGGATTGGTCGGATCGATGCCGTTGAACGCCAGCGCTTCAGGATGCAGGATCGACCCTTCAAAAGGCTCGACGTGGAAATGCAGCGTTTCATCGTTTTGCAGCCAGCCTTCGTCGTCCATTTTTAACGTGACGGCGGCTATTTCGAGCAGGGCATCAGTCTGGGAATTAAACCCGGCGGTTTCTACATCTATTACCACAGGATAAAACCCGCGGAAACGACCTTTCAGGGCGTTAACGTCACTTTTTTCAGCCATTGTTATCTTATCTTTAAACGAATTCAGCGCGCATTATGGCAAAAATTCCGGCCAGATGCAGGAAGGAGTGGAAAAAGAAAAAAGGGCGCAGGAGATGCGCCCTTGAGTCCAACAATCCGCAGACTTAGTTGCCCAAGCCGTGACCGACGTGTTCGGACTGGATCAGTTCGATTTTGTAACCGTCTGGATCTTCAACGAAAGCGATAATAGTGGAACCGCCTTTTACCGGACCCGCTTCACGCACGACGCTGCCGCCGGCTTTACGAATGTCTTCGCAGGTTTGCGCAACGTCATCAACGCCCAGCGCCAAGTGACCAAACGCGGTGCCGTGATCGTAGCTGTCAACGCCGTAGTTGTAGGTCAGCTCGATGACTGCGCCTTTGCTTTCGTCTTCATAGCCGACGAAGGTCAAATCGTATTTGTATTCTTCATTCTTGCTGGTGCGCAAAACGCGCATGCCAAGGATTTCGGTGTAAAACTTCACTGAGCGTGGCATGTCGCCAACGCGGATCATGGTATGGAGTAAACGCATAATATCCTCTGTTTCTCATTTAATTCTATTGATACTAGACTAGCGCAATGAGGCGGCTTTGTCTGTACGCGACCGGCCAACTGCACAGTCTGTAAGCATCCGCCTCATTGCCAATCGGCTTCTTTATAAAGTAGGATAATCCGTGTAACCCTGCGCGCCGCCGCCGTAGAAGGTTTCTGGCTGTGGTTCGTTCAATGGCGCATGGCTTTTCAGGCGCTCAACCAAATCCGGGTTGGCAATGTAGCTGCGACCAAAGGCCACGGCGTCGATGTAACCCTTGTCGATCAACTCTTCGCCTTTCTCGGCGGTGTAAGCACCCGCGCCCACGATGACGCCTTTATAATGCTCGCGGATTAACTTGCGGAACGCTTCGGTATACGATTTACCGCCTGCCCAGTCTGGCTCTGAAATGTGCAGATAAGCCAGATTACGCTTGTTCAGCTCGTCGAGCAGGTAAACGGCGGCCGCTTCCTGATCGTCGCCATTGTCCAAACCATTAAACGGACCCATCGGCGAAATACGAATACCCACGCGATCGGCACCAATTTCGGCCACGGCGGCATCGACCACTTCCAGCGTCAGGCGAGAACGGTTTTCGACGCTGCCGCCGTAATTATCTTCGCGCTGGTTAGAGGCCGGAGAGAGGAACTGGTGCAGCAGGTAGCCGTGCGCCGCGTGCAACTCGATATAGTCGAAATCGGCGTCACGTGAATGGGCAGCGGCAACGCGGAAATCATTAACAATGCCCGCTATTTCAGCGGTTTCCAGCGCGCGAGGCGTTGAACACTCTTCGCGAACCGGATTGCCGTTGGCATCACGCAGGCTGGTACGTGTACCGGCAGCAATGGCCGACGGTGCGACAGGTGCCTGATTGTCTGGCTGCAAGCTGGTGTGCGAAATACGGCCCACGTGCCACAGCTGCACGGCAATATTTCCGCCTTTGGCATGTACGCCCGCGACGATTTTTTTCCACGCGGCAATCTGCTCCGGCGTGTGCAGGCCCGGCGCGCCGGCATAGCCTTTGGCCTGGAAAGAGATCTGCGTCGCTTCGGTAATCAGCAGGCCGGAGCTGTGGCGCTGCGCGTAATATTCGCCCATCAGCGGAGTAGGAATGTCGCCCGGCTCGATGCTGCGAAGACGCGTCAACGGCGCCATAAAGACGCGATTTGGCAAGGTCTTGTGACCGACAACGATCGGCGTAAACAGTGTAGACATGTTTTGATATTCCCTGAAAATGAGTGGAGCCAATTATTAGCTGACTGCATTTACGGTAATAGACCGATCTCTCCTGGTCAATGTAGCGAGGCCGTCCACCGCTCATTTTGCTACGTCGGGCAGCGGGTTTTTTGCGGAGTTAGACTAAAATAAAGGCAATAAGAGAGGTTGGCTGTTTATTGGCGATTTGGCTTGGTGATAACAAAGGTGGGAGGTTCGGTGGCGCAGCAGCTTGAGTTTTTTGATATTCCCAGTCCATGCCGCAACCTGTGTGAGCTGGACCCGAAAGGCTATTGTCGCGGCTGTTTTCGCAGCCGACAGGAACGTTTTGAATGGAACGGCATGAATAACGCCGAAAAACGCCACGTGCTGCATCTTTGCCATCAACGCTATTTACGCTTCTCCCGCGCCGCCAAAGCAAATGATGAAACCCCGCCAGAGCAGCCTTCACTGTTTTGATCGGCTAAACGTTAAGCCGGTTTGGGCGCAGAAGGCGCTGGATTGGCCGCCACGTCTTCGATATTTATCGCCGATTGCAGCTGCGACAGCGAGCAATAAAGCCGCCAGATTACCCCCGCCAACTCGCGCGCCGACGCATCCGGATGGGTTGAAAGCACGTCGCTAATTCGCTGTAACTCCGCCAGACTGGCATCCAGCTTCGGATGACTGACGCCACGCTCGGTCATTATTCCCTTGAGACAGTGAATACAGACGTCGCGCACTTTAGCCAGCGGATTGGAGCGCGATTCCCAATCCCTGAGCTGCCACACAATGTGACTACAGTTGAGCAGCACCACGCCCCAGCGCAGCAGCCAGGTGCGCGAAAGCTGATCTTTACTCTGATTCAGCTGGTTAACGCGATAGTAAATCAGCGACTCAAACTGTAAATGCGACAGCTGCGGGCGACGGCTGAGCTGGTCGATAAAATCGCGACGCAGCGCGCGGATTAGACGACGACTTTTACGGCTGTCGGAACTTGGGCGCAGCACCTGAAAGAACAGGCCGGCCAGCATCACGCCCGCGACTTTCGCCAGTCCATCGTTAATAAAAGATTGATAATCGTAGGTCGGCGGATTGGTCACCGCCAAAAAGGAGCCGCCGAATACGATTAGCTGTCCCCACAGCGCGGCGTAGCGTTTGTACTGCAATTTGCACAGCTGCATGCTGGCTAACAGCGGCAGTAAAAAGGCGCAAAACAGCCAGAAATCATTGATCTGCACCATCAGCCCAAACTTGATAATAAAACAGCCAATAAACAGGAAAATCAGCGATTTAGTGAGCAGCGTGATGCTGTTAATCGGCGACGCGGTGGAGGAGTAGAGCACGCAACCAATCGCCGCCAGCGTCACGCCCGACGCGCCCGAATCCCATTGCGTGTTTATCCAGTAAGCACAGGCCAGCACGATACACAGAAAAGTGCGCAGCCCGCTGTAGGCGGCCTCGTAAGTGTCGGCATGGCGGGTTAATCGACTGACTTTTGGCGCTTGCAGCTGTTCGGCAGCCACCAGATTGGCGTTTTCGACGCGCTGCAACAGCCGTTCGGTGCGCAGAAAAAGCCAGCAAAAATCGCGCAAGCGCAGCCAAAAAGCGTGATGACGATAATCGGCGGGATCCGTCGGCTTGAGCTGATACAGCAGCTGCGCCAGCTGATATTTGTTGGTTTCAGGGTCGCGAAGCTGCTCGAGCAGGGCGGCGAGCAGTGAATTAAGGTTCTCGGGCTGATTGGGCCAGTTGAGCATCATCCGCCGCAAACTGGAGATATAACTGGTCAGCCGCAGCTGCTGGTGGAGCAAATAGTTGAGCACGTTATTTTGCTGACGCAGCCGGTAATGACTCCAAAACGCCTGAATTCGCAGCAGATTTAGCGTCAGAATCTGGTTAATCACGCCCTCGTGCGAGACGCGAATTTGATTATTCACCTCGCTGCGCCACAGCAGCTGCGCGTGTTCCAACAGCTGAACGTGCATTTTACGCAGTGAAGTGAGCAGCGCGTCGCCGTCGGAGGTGCTGGGCAGCACCATCATCATGAATGCGCCGCACAGTATGCCGGTAATCACTTCACAGACGCGAGCCTGAGCAATATCAAAAATGGTTGTAGTATCAGTGACATCGACAGTAGAAAAAGCAATGATCGCCGCCGTGTAACCCGCCAGTGCGAAGGCGTAGGAGACATTATTTTGATACAGGTTGGAGACGTAAGTACAAACGCCAAGCCAGGCGGCGATCGACAGTGTGAACAGCCACGGGTCGTTCAGGCCGTGACCGGCAATCAGCACGGCGGCGCTCGCCCCAAGCAGGCTGCCAAAAACGCGGCCAATACTTTTGCTTATCACCCCGCCGACGGTCGGAAAGCTGACGACCGCCGCCGACGTCAGCGCCCAGTAAGGCTCATCGAGCTCGAGTACAAAAGCAATCCACAGCGCCAGACACATGGCAATGGCATTACGCAGGGCGTAGCGCCACTGCGCAGGCGTCGATTTCCCCCACAGCGTATTTTTCCATTCAAGCCACGAAAGATTCACGCCACGCCCTCAACTTATGATCACTTTAATGATTTACCGAAACTGAATCTGAAACTGAAACTGATAACGACCGAATTTAATAGTGGATCGAAATCGTACAGGTTGTGCCCGCGACCAGCACCAGATTGGCAGGCAGGCTGTCGATTTTAATGCGCACCGGCACGCGCTGCGCCAGCCTTACCCAAGGCACGTTGGGTTTAACGTCCAGCAGCAGGCCCGTCGAACTCTCGACGCTTTGGTCATAAATGGCCCGCCCCACGCTTTCAACCTGACCTTTCAGCGGCACATTGCCGTCGTACAACACGATATCTGCCGGGCTGCCGACGTGAATATGTTTAAGCTTGGTTTCTTCAAAATATCCCAGCACGTAGAACGAATGCGCGTCGACCAGCGCCACCAACGGCGTGCCGCTGCTGGCATAGTTGCCTTTACGGGCATTAAGGTTTGTGATGTAACCGTCTGTCGGCGCTACGATTTTTGTTTTACTGAGATTCCAGCGCGCCTGTTCCAGCGTCGCTTTGGAGGCTTCCAGCATGGCTTTCATCGACTTGGCTTCGAGCACTGCCTGATCGAGTGATTCGCTGGAAATCACCTCGCGGCCCAGTTTTTGACGTCGCTGCGCTTCATGATTGGCCTTATCAAGATCGGCCTGCGCTTTATCGACCGAAGCCTGCGCATTATCAACGGCTATCTGGAAGGGAACGGCGTCGAGGGTAAACAGCACCTCTCCGGCATGAACGTACTGATTATCATGCACGGTAATATCGGTAATTCGCCCTGAAACTTCCGGCGTGATATCTACCAGCTCGGCGCGAACTTTTCCATCGCGGGTCCAGGGAGACTGCATGTAATAATTCCACGTCCACCAACCTGCACATAATGCGACGGCGACAACGGCGAGAGTCGAAAAGTATTTTAGGGTTTTAAATTTCATTGTTTACTCATTCACAATCTTCACGATGAAAAGCAACGCCGCGCATATCGATATGACAAATATAGATAAATCCATCAAAGTTGGATGCCAGATTTCACCGGAATAGATCCAATTGCGTAATAAATGATGAATTATCAGCCAAAAAAAGAGTCCAAGTAAAAAAGCTTTAAAGATAGGTGGGAAATAAAGGGAAGCACCCAATACTAAATCAGGGAGAAAGGGTCCAGAATGAAACATTTGGGCAATCACAATATTAATCTCTGCATCGTGTTGTGTTATAAATAACCGGCATTCTGAATGCATTTTTGCATTTGGGGTACACGTCTCAGATTAATTGTATTCGGCGTTACATGTTTAGCATGTAAATTTACGATTAAATTCACCATAACTAAGCTAAACTCTGGGGAGTTATCTTAGCATGCTAATTATAAGGAGGGTGCATTGGAATCGAACCTCGGCTCAGATCTCGCACGTTTAGTTCGTGTTTGGCGTGCATTAATCGACGAACGGCTCAAGCCGCTGCAACTCACGCAAACGCATTGGGTGACCTTGCATAACATCAATATTTTGCCTCCTGAACAGTCACAAATTCAGCTGGCGAAAGCGATTGGTATCGAACAGCCGTCACTGGTGAGAACGCTGGATCAACTGGAAGAGAAAAAGCTGATTACCCGTCAAACCTGTGCCAGCGATCGTCGTGCCAAACGTATTAAACTGACTGAAGAAGCCGCGCCAATAATCAATCGTATGGAAACGGTGATTGACGATACGCGTCAGGAGATTCTGTCGGGGATTTCATCGACAGATATTAAGCACTTGCTCGACATGTTGGCCAGATTGGAAAAAAATATTGCTGCCTTGCAAAACAAACCATAACAAGATTGGCAACGCTCGTTGCCGAGGGCCATCATGGCCGCGCGCGATTAACGTTTTTTGCTTTTTGCTGCAAAGACAGCAAATTTTAGTGGCTAAACCAGGCGATCTTTAACGCGATATCAACGTAAAGAACAGTTTGAATAAAAAAAATCGGAACCCTGTATAAGGATTCCGATTTTTTTTGGCCCAAGCTTTGTTCAAACAGCAAAGTTACTCGGGCCGAAAAGTCAGGGCAGCTTAGACGCTTGGCGAAACGGTTACGGTACTGCCGCTGCTTGCCATGCTGACGCGCTGACCCACGTAGTATTTGGTGTTGCTGTCGGCTTTCTGTACCACCATGATGGTGTTGCCGTCATCTTTACGAATCTGCAACTCTACGCCGTTTGAACGATTGAGCGCGCTGGAGACGCCTTGACCCGCCAGACCCCCGGCAACCGCACCACCGGCCGTTGCGAGGCTGCGACCCGCGCCGCCGCCGATCGTGTTACCCAGGAAACCACCCAGCACTGCACCACCGATTGCCCCGATGATGTTGTTCTCATCGCCGCCCTGAATCTGTACCGGACGTACAGAAACCAGCGTGCCGTAAGAGACATTCTGCACCTGTTTCGCCTGCGACGCCGAGTAGACGTTGCCCGAGAGATTGTTGTCGCTAACACAGCCAGCGAGGGTTGTGCCGACCAGAGCCACGATGAAAATACGCTTGATCATATAAAACTCCTGTTTATTTACACGCCAACGCCCGTGAGCATTCGACGTTTGAAATCGGGACCCAGTTCAACATCACTGTTGAACCTGTCAGCTACTATGATAGCTCAAACTGGTCATCATCTTATCGACCTGCCCATCAACTAATAATAAACGTTGATTTAATTTGTCAGATTATCAGAAAAATAACCTGTCGAAACCATTTCTCTGTGACCTACTGTTCAATTACCCTTTAGCCATGACGGATTTTTTCGCAGGAGTTTAAGATGTTATCGATGAAGTCGGGCCGTTATATCGGCGTGATGTCAGGCACCAGTCTGGACGGGGTCGATGTCGTGCTCGCAGCAATAGATGAAAGAATGGTGGCCCAGCAGGCCAGCTATTTGCATCCGATCCCTGCTGCTATCAAACAGGCGGTGCTCGACATGTGTCAGGGACAGGCGGTAACGCTGGCGCAGGTGGGCGAGCTTGATGCGCTGTTAGGCAATCTTTTCGCCGACGCGGTCGCGGGTTTGCTGGAAAAGGCGGGCATCGAGCCGGAAGAGGTGACGGCGATCGGCTGCCACGGCCAGACTGTCTGGCATCAGCCGAAAGGTGACACGCCTTTCTCCATGCAGCTTGGCGACAATAACCGACTCGCGGCGAAAACAGGCATTACCACCATCGGCGATTTTCGTCGTCGCGACATCGCGTGGGGCGGACAGGGCGCGCCGCTGGTGCCCGCGTTTCATCAGGCGTTGCTGGCGCATCCGGTGGAGCGGCGAATTATTTTGAATATCGGCGGCATCGCCAACCTTTCCCTGCTGTTACCGAATCAGCCCGTGCGCGGTTTTGATACCGGTCCGGGCAACATGTTGATGGACGGCTGGATAAACCAGCATCTCGGCCAGCCTTACGATAAAAATGCCGAATGGGCCTGTCAGGGCCAGATAAATTTGGCGCTGTTGCAGCATATGATTGCCGACCCTTATTTTGCCGAACCTGCGCCGAAGAGCACGGGCCGCGAATATTTCAATCAGGCCTGGCTCGACCGCCAACTGAGCGCGTTTGCCGAACTCACGCCGCAGGACGTGCAGGCCACGCTCGCCGAGCTGACCGCCGTCACCATTGCCGAGCAGGTTTTGCTGGCGGGCGGCTGCGATCGGCTGCTGGTGTGTGGCGGCGGCGCGCGGAATCCGCTGGTCATGGCGCGCCTGTCGGCCTTGCTGGCGGGCACCGAAGTCAGTCCAACCGATGCGTTTGGCGTGAGCGGCGATGACATGGAAGCTCTGGCTTTTGCCTGGCTCGCCTTCCGCACGCTGTCTGGCCAGCCCGGAAATCTGCCGTCGGTCACCGGCGCGAGCCGCGAAACCGTGCTCGGTGCGATTTATCCGGTTTTTTCAAACGGCTCGCGGCAATAAGTTAGGATAGAAATAAACAGGATGAAAAACTCATGCAAACTCGTGTTAAAACCTCGGTGAAAACCACCTTTATCGCGCTCGCCGGCCTTGCGCTGTCGGGCTGTAGCCTGCTTGATCATCACTCGGCCCAGCCGCAGTCCAATATTGTGCCGCTGCATTATCAGTGCGGCACCACGCCGCTGACGGTCAATCTCGACAAGTCGGCGAAACAGGTCAGCCTGATTCTCGACGGTGTTCAGCTCAAGCTGCCACAGGTTGAAGCCGCATCGGGCACCCGCTACAGCGACGGCCGCTATACCTTCTGGTCCAAAGGGCAGAGCGCGTTGGTTCAGCGTGGCGACGATGTGATCATCGACGATTGTGACCTTCATTCTTGAAACTACAGCTGCGTTGGCTGCTCTTACTCACCCCAGTCACTTACTCATGTAAGCTCTTGGGGATTCGTGCGTTTGCCGCCTTGTTGTAGTCCCAATTATTTTGGTCACGACTTTCTTAATGAAAATTCATGAAAAATGGATTTGAATTTATGCTCTTGAGATTATTGTTATCTTTTAGCTATGAGAGCAGAATGATCCCATCCTTTATTAACGCGTGATGATTCTATATGTCTGAAAAGAATGAATTTGATGTTGCAGACTTGCGACGGGAATATATTCGGGGCGGCCTGCGACGCAAGGATTTAACCGATGCGCCGCTGCCGCTGTTCGAGCATTGGCTCAAGCAGGCCTGCGAGGCGAAACTGCCGGATCCGACCGCGATGTGTGTTGCCACAGTCGATGAAAACGGTCAGCCTTTCCAGCGTATCGTGCTGCTAAAACATTATGACGAGCAGGGGATGGTGTTCTTCACCAACCTGGGCAGTCGCAAGGCGCAGCAGCTGGCCAATAATCCGCGTATCAGCCTGCTGTTTCCGTGGCACATGCTCGACCGTCAGGTCATCGTGCTGGGCAAAGCCGAGCGTTTGCCAACTCTCGACGTGATGAAATATTTCACCAGCCGTCCAAAAGATAGCCAAATCGGGGCCTGGGTTTCTCAACAGTCGACCCGTATTTCGGCGCGCGGCGTATTGGAGGCAAAATTCCTCGAGCTGAAGCAGAAATTTAGTCAGGGCGAAGTGCCGCTGCCAAGTTTCTGGGGTGGATTCCGCGTTAAATTCGATTCAATGGAATTCTGGCAGGGTGGCGAACATCGCCTGCATGACCGCTTTATTTATCAGCGCGAGAGTGCAGACGAGGCAAACGGCAGCGCAACTGGCTGGAAAATAGACCGTTTGGCGCCTTAGGCCGCTAAAAGTTGTCTGAAATCCTAGCGCTCGCCTCGCGGGCGCTTTATTCTATAGGCCTTGCAAATTCGTGGGCCGCATTCCCCTTTGTTCCCCCGATTTTGACTAAATCTTCCCGATAAATGATTTTCCGGAATTAATGGAGTTTTTAATGGCAAGCAGCAACTTGATTCAACAATTGCAGGAGCGGGGGCTTATCGCCCAGGTAACGGACGAAAAAGCGTTGGCAGAGCGACTGGCGCAAGGGCCAATTGCACTGTATTGCGGTTTCGATCCTACCGCTGACAGCCTGCACTTGGGCCATCTGGTGCCTTTGCTGTGCCTGAAACGTTTCCAGCTGGAAGGTCACAAGCCGGTTGCACTGGTGGGCGGCGCGACCGGCCTTATCGGCGATCCGAGCTTTAAAGCGACCGAACGCAAGCTGAACACCAGCGATACCGTCAACGAATGGGTTGAAAAAATCCGTCATCAGGTATCACCGTTCCTCGATTTCAACTGCGGCGCGAGCAGCGCGATCACTGCCAACAACTACGACTGGTTTGGCGGCATGAACGTGCTGACCTTCCTGCGTGATATCGGCAAACACTTTTCCGTTAATCAGATGATTAACAAAGAAGCCGTTAAGCAGCGCCTGAATCGTGACGACAGCGGCATTTCGTTCACCGAATTCTCCTACAATCTGCTGCAAGGCTACGATTTTGCGTCGCTGTATGACCTGCATCAGGTTGAGCTGCAAATCGGCGGTTCCGACCAGTGGGGCAATATCACCTCGGGTATCGACTTAACCCGCCGTATGCACCAGAAGCAGGTATTCGGCCTGACCGTTCCACTGATCACCAAAGCTGACGGCACCAAATTCGGTAAAACCGAAGGCGGCGCGGTGTGGCTGGATCCGAAGAAAACCAGTCCGTACAAGTTCTACCAGTTCTGGATCAACACCGCCGACGCCGACGTTTATCGCTTCCTGAAATTCTTCACCTTTATGGAAATCGAAGAGATTAATGCGCTGGAAGAAGAAGATAAAAACAGCGGCAAGGCACCGCGCGCGCAGTATGTGCTGGCCGAGCTGGTAACCGGCATGGTTCACGGCGAAGAAGGTCTGACCGCGGCGCGTCGTATTACCGACAGCCTGTTCTCGGGTTCTTTGAGCGACATGACCGAGGCCGATTTGGCCCAGCTGGCGCAAGACGGCATGCCGACCATCGAGCTGGAAGACGGTGCCGACCTGCAACACGCGTTAGTGACTGCCGAGCTGGAACCTTCTCGTGGCCGTGCGCGCACCGCGATCACCTCCAACGCGATCAGTTTGAATGGTGAAAAGCAGAGCGATCCTGAATTCAAATTCAGCGCCGACGATCGCCTGTTTGATCGCTTTACGCTGATGCGTCGTGGCAAGAAAAACTACTCTTTGATCGTCTGGAAATAACTGTCGTCTAGAAATAACAGTCGTCTGGAACTCACTGTTTTAGCGCTTTTTATTTACGCTAAACAGCCAGCCTCTAAACCGCTGACGGAGCGAATTATTCTCCGTCAGCTTTTTCGTCTCCCCGTTGCGCCATCTTGCTTGCAGATGACGTCGCCATCGGACCCTCAGCATGAAAAATATTCTCTCGATTCAATCCCACACCGTTTTTGGTCACGCGGGTAACAGCGCCGCCGAATTTCCTATGCGCCGCATGGGCGCAAACGTTTGGCCGTTGAATACCGTGCAGTTTTCCAACCATACGCAGTACGGCCACTGGACCGGCTGCGTGATGCCCGCCAGTCACTTAACCGACATCGCGCGCGGCATCGCCGAAATTGGTCGCCTCAAAGATTGTAGCGCCGTATTGAGTGGTTATATCGGCTCGGCGGAGCAGGGCGAGCACATCTTGCAGATTGTCAGTCAGGTGAAAGCCGCCAATCCCGACGCCTGGTATTTTTGCGATCCGGTCATGGGCCATCCTGAAAAAGGCTGTATCGTGGCGCCGGGCGTGGCGGAGTTTCACTGCAAGCAGGCGCTGATCGCCTGTGACATTATCGCGCCGAACCTGCTCGAGCTGGAGATGCTGTCAGGCCACACGGTGACCAACGTTGAAGAATCAGTGATTGCTGCCCGTGAGCTGATTGCCAAAGGGCCGAAAATCGTCTTGATCAAGCATTTGAGCCGCGCGGGTTATCACAGCGATCGCTTTGAAATGCTGCTGGTGACCGCCGACGAAGCCTGGCACATTCATCGTCCGCTGGTGGATTTCGGCGTGCGTCAGCCCGTTGGCGTGGGTGATTTAACCAGTGGTTTGCTGTTGGTGGATCTGCTGAAGGGCGAGGCGTTGGATAAGGCGCTGGAGCACGTCACGGCGGCGGTTTACGACGTGATGCTGACCACCCATTCGATGGGCGAATACGAGCTGCAAGTGGTGGCCGCGCAGGATAAAATCGTTAATCCGAGCCAGCATTTCCCGGCCGTTAAGCTGTAGTTCGACAAGTTAAATCCAGTTTGAATGGGTAAATTCAGTTCGAACGGGTAAATTCAGTACGACCTCGTAATATTGAGCTCAGTAAAAACTTTCTCTCCGCCAAATCGCGCGGAGAGAAGTTATCCTCTTGAAAGCAAAAAAGGCTTTTTCAGCCTTGATTCGAATCAATTATTCGAATCAACTATCATAAAACTACTGCTTTAATCCTTCAGCCATCAACGCCGCGTCTACCGCAGGTCTTGAGGCGACCCTTTCTTTATATTCGCTCAACGCCTGTAATCCCGACAGATCAAATTTCAACACTTTTGCCCACGTCAGCATGGTAAACAGGTAAGCATCGGCCACGCTAAATCGGCTGCCAAGCAGAAAATGTTTATCTTCAAGCGATTGATTAACGAAGGCGAATTTGCGCATTAATCCTTCACGGGTGAAGGTTTTAAAGTCGTCGGGGGTTTTGGAATTAAACAGCGTGCTCAGACTACGGTGCAGTTCGGTGCCGATATAATTCAGCCATTCCAGCGCGTGATAACGGGCCGGCGTGCCGAAATCGGGCAGCAGCTGGCGATCGGGCTTTTGATCGGCAATATATTGCACAATCACCGGCCCTTCGGTCAGCAGCGTACCGTCGTCAAGCACTAACGCCGGAACCTGGCCTTTGGGATTAATTTGCAGATAATCCTCATCGAGCTCGGTTTTTTTGGTCGACAGATTGACGGCGGTGAGCGTGAAGTCTAAATCGGCCTCGCGCAGAACGATGTGGGGAGAGAGTGAACAGGCACCGGCTTTATAATACAGTTTCATAATACCTCCGTCTGATAGGTGGGCATGTCTGGACCGTCTAGAAAAACGTGGGGCTGTTCACATTATACGCTATCTGCTGATTGTGTTGAGATAATCCGTAATCGCCTGCTCGATTTCTACCGGCGCGGGCAGCAATGGCGCGCGGACCTCATTTTTCATCAGGCCGTCGAGCGAAAGGGCGAATTTAATTGCCGCCGGATTTGGCGCGGAAAACATCAGGCGAATCATCGGCATCAGCTGGAAGAAATTAGCGCGCGCGGCGGCTAAATCACCCTCTTTAACCTGTTTTACCAGCTGCACGAAACGCGCGGGGAACAGATGCGCCGAGGCGGTAATTGCGCCCGTTCCGCCCATGCAAAGGGTAGAAAGAATCTGCCCGTCTTCGCCCGACATCACGTCAAGCTCGCCGTCGGCAATCAGCGAATAGGTTAAATCGCTGTCACCGCCGCAGTCTTTAATTGCCACAATGCGCGGATGTTTCGCTAAACGACGCAGCGTTGCCAGCTCGAGGTGAATACCGCTGCGGTAAGGCACGTTGTAAACCACGATCGGCACGTTTGAGCTGTTGGCCAACTCGGTAAACCAGACTTCAAGCGCGGCCTGAGAAGGGCGAATATAGTAGGGCGCGGGGAGGAGAATACCGGCAATCGGGCGCGCGGTAATGGCTTTTTGCATCGCCAGCACGCTTGGCATGTGAGTGCCAGACAGGCCCATCATCACTTTTTCGCCGGGGATAATTTCCAGCACGGCGTCGAGCACCTGCAGCTGTTCTTCGTCACTCAGCATCGGCGCTTCGCCGGTAGTCCCGCACACAACCACGCCGTCGACGCCCTGTTCCATCACGTAATGGCACAGCGCGGTCAGCGCAGAAAAATCAATATTACCCTGATTGAAAGGTGTAACCAGTGGAACCCAAATACCCGAAAATGTAGACATAATTCACACGCATGACGCAGCGGTCATCCAAAAGAGTGCAGAGGAAAAGGCCGTTGAAACCTGTTGTTATCGCTTTTATCGCTTGCAACCAGTCTGCGTGAAAAACCCTGCGGCGGCTAATGGAATGATTTAATAAGCCCGTTGGCATTATTTGTCTGGCTAATGATAACCGTCAGTCATCACTGTTTTTTATCAAAAGTGCGAAATAAAGAGTGGGGATCGAGCAGGGCAGGAAATTATTGTGGCGGCGGTGGCGGCGCGTATTTTTCGCGGTATTCACGACGATAGGCGCGGGATTTCATTCGGCCATGCAGCCAGAGATAGGTACACACGACGCAAACGCCGCCCGAAAAGACGATGTTTCGCATGTCGCGGTCGTAGAAAAACACCAGCAGGCAGTCGAGCAGCGCCACAATGGCAAACCACTTGTGCACGTGGGATAACTTGCGGGTTTCGGCGTTAAGCCTTTTGAGTTGGCGTCCTTCATCCAGGACTTTTCTCTTTTCCATCTTGGCCTCCTGGGTGAGCGTCTGGTTTCAATATAACAAAACCGTTAAGCAAATAGTGGGCCGAAATGAAAAATATCCGCATTTTTTGTCAAAAAGTGAAAAGGGAACGCAAGCGCTCCCTTTTTTGGCTCTCCGACGAAAGCCTCTTTTAACCCGCCAGGTGGAGGAAAAGTTAGACCAGTTCGATAACGTCGAACTTCACTTCACCTGAAACGTCAGCTTCGTAATCAACGCCTTGCAGACCAAAGCCGAACAGACGCAGGAACTCGTCCTTGTAGCCCTGATAATCGGTCAGCTGATAGATATTGTCGTCGTTCAGCTGGGACCAGATAACGCCACAGGTTTTCTGCACTTCGTCGCGCAGTTCCCAGTCGTCCAGACGCAGACGGTTTTTCTCGTCGGTTTCCGGAACAGAGCCGTTGTACAGCTTGGTGGTGAACAGACGCTGGATCTGCTCGATAGTACCTTCGTGAATACCCTGTTCTTTCATGATCTTGAAAGCGATAGAGATATACAGCGGCATTACCGGAATAGCAGCAGAAGCCTGAGTCACGACAGATTTCAGTACCGCAACGTTCGCAGAACCGCCTTTAGCTTTCAGCTTGCTGTCAATCGCGTGCGCGGCGCGGTCAAGGTCTTCTTTCGCCTTGCCCAGCGTACCGTGCCAGTAGATTGGCCAAGTCAGCTCGGTACCAATGTAGGAG
Organism: Rouxiella sp. T17; assembly: GCF_036663475.1. Taxonomy (NCBI): domain Bacteria; kingdom Pseudomonadati; phylum Pseudomonadota; class Gammaproteobacteria; order Enterobacterales; family Yersiniaceae; genus Rouxiella; species Rouxiella sp. T17. Next base: position 25,722 of record NZ_JAWUEA010000041.1, read on the forward strand.
TAAGCCACGGACTTGGCGTTGTCGGCCAGCACGCCAGCGTCTTCCAGCGCGTTCATCCACAGTTCCCAGTCTTGTCCGCCCATAACCTGAATGGTATCAGCGATTTCCTGCTCGTTGGCAGGCTCGACAACGGCGGTCACCAGTTTGTCTTTGTTGGTATCCAGCGCGGTAGATTCATACGGTTCGCCGATAGGTTTCAGGGCAGAACGCACGATTTCGCCAGACTCAGGCATTTTACGCACTGGAGAAGCCAGCGAGTAAACGACCAGATCAATTTGACCCAGATCTTCTTTAATCAGCTTGATCACGGTGTCGCGGCATTCATTGGAGAATGCGTCGCCGTTGATGCTCTTGGAGTACAAGCCTTCTTCTTTTGCCGCTTTATCGAAAGCCGCAGAGTTGTACCAGCCAGCAGAACCGGTTTTCGTTTCGGTACCCGGCTTTTCGAAGAACACCCCAATGGTGGCAGCATCTGCACCAAACGCGGCGTTAATTCTTGAGGCAAGCCCATAACCAGTGGAGGCACCAATGACCAGGACGCGTTTTGGCCCGTCTTTCAGTTTGCCTTGCGCTTTCACGTATGCAATTTGCTCACGCACGTGGGCTTCACAGCCGATTGGGTGAGTGGTCGTACAGATAAATCCACGAATTTTAGGTTTGATAATCATGACAAGGCTTATCTTGTTAGTTATTAATGGACGGTAATATTACCTCATTTTCTCTCTAAGCTTAACACCCCCGATTTAACTCGGCGCGAATTGTGCTCATTAATAAGAATAAAACGGGGAAAAAGCAGCAAAAATAAGCAGTTAAAAACGGGAGAGGGGCGAGGAAAAGGCTATTTTAGCAGGCTGCGCGGCGGGAGGAATGCCGCGCAGTTTTTTAATCTTTAACTTACAGCGGGACTTTACCTGCGCCATTTTGAATAAAGGCGCAGGAGGTGTAGACGTTAATTAACGCTATTGTGCGTGGGTCGCCAGTTTAGCTTCCGGCTGTTTGGCGTTTTGCGGATTAACGTCGCTTTCGCGATCCAGCGTCATGCGATGCAGTTTTGGTGCGGTCAGCAGCATCAGCAGGGCAATCACGCCGGTAATCACGCCGATTTGCATAAACACGTGGCTGTAAATCGCCAGTGAAGCATGCGCGTCGCTGATATTACCCGGCACGGCAGTCAGTGCGGCAACTTTACCGGCAATGATCGCGGCAGCCGCGGTGGTCAGATACCATGAACCCATGATAAAGCCCATCAAACGTTGCGGCACTAACTGCGCCACCATCGCCAGACCCAGACCTGAAATCATCAGCTCGCCAATACTTTGCAGCGCGTAGCTCAGCACCAGCCAGTTTACCGACACAATCCCGGCCTGATTAGCGAAGCTTGCGCCCCACGGCAGCACCAGAAACGCCAGTGAACACAGCACCATACCAATCGCAAACTTGTGCGGCATTGGCAGGCTCTTGCCGAACTTGGCGTAAATCATCGCCAGAATCGGGCTAGCCAGCATGATCCAGAACGGGTTCAGCGCCTGATACTGTTCCGGCTGGAAATCAATGCCGAGCAGGTGGTTGTTCACGTTGTGGATTGCAAAGAAGTTCAGAGATGTAGGCATCTGCGCATACAGCACGAAGAACACGATCGCTTCGAGCATCAGCAGGAACGCAACAATCATCTTGCGGCGCGCAATGCCTTTCAAGGCAAACGTCTCTTTAGCGAAGATAATAATGATGCCAAGAGAAACCACCGCCAGCGCCCAGCGCGCAATTGACTGGTTGTGCAGCAGGAAGCTTGAAATAGCAACCAGCGCCGCGACGCCGACCAGCACCATTAGCAGCTTGCCGTAGTTCATCGGCTTGAAGTCAGGCTTGGAGCCGTGATCCTTCACCCAGCGGCGGCAGAACATAAAGTTAACCAGCGTAATCAGCATGCCGACCACGCTCAGCGAGAACGCCACGCCCCAGCCATATTTCGCGGCAAGGTAAGGCGTTGCCAGCATGGAGAAGAAGGAACCGATGTTCACGGACATGTAATACATGGTGAATGCGCCATCAAGACGCGGGTCATCTTTCGCGTAACAGGTTGAAAGCAAAGAGGATGGATTTGCTTTAAACAGGCCGCTACCGACGGCGATTGTCGCCATGCCCAGATATACCCAGAAGATGTCGTGCCCGGAATAGGCCACCTGCGCGTAGCCCAGCGCCAGCACAATGGCACCCAGCACGATCACGCGTTTAGAGCCGAGCACCTTGTCGCCCAGCCAGCCGCCGATCGCGACAAAGCCGTAAACCAGTGCGCTAAACGACGAGAAAAGGGTGATGGAATCGGCTTCGCTCAGGCCAAGCATTTTGACCAGATAAACCGCCATGATCCCCTGAAGGCCGTAGTAACCAAATCTTTCCCATAATTCGATCGAGAAAATAAGGTAGAACGCGCGGGGCTGTTTGAAGGCGTTCATGCTGACGCTTTCATCTTTGGTTGGTGTTGAGTTTGCTTTTGACACTAATACCTCGAATTATCTTTTCCCGCCATGAAACAGGCAGCACATAAGTAGCGCAGGTATGCACTCTTAGCATAGTTATAGGGTGTATTACGGCAGGTAATGTTCCCTATCTTGCCCGAGCAGGCAAGTATTTCGACATATCCTGTTACCATTGCGTTCGGCGTGTTGATTAAACTCTGCTCGATTTGTTATGCAGCATTAACGTTTATGTTTAATTAAATTGTTGAATGATTGTGCTGTTTGTTAATTGCCCAAAACGGGCATGACGTTAACCGCCACAAAAGCAGGGTATTTAAGAATATTATCCCGCTATTATCGGAATTAACCGAAGGAAATTTTAAATTAAGGGGTTTTTTGCAGTCTTTCGTAAAATGAAGGTCGCGGGCTTTTGCAAGTGCTTTTTCGCGGACGATTGTAATGTGATATTCGTCACTTTTTAACACTAAATTTTAGATAGGAATTAAGCCAAGTACCAGAACAGGAGGTATAGAAGAGGTGTAGTGACTGAAAATGCGTCATTACAGAGTGATTTACCCCGCAATGACGCGATCGGCAACAGCTTACGCCAGACGGGATTCGCCCAGCGTCTGGATGAGTCTATTCAACCAGTTGAACAGGGCGCTACTGAGTAAAATATCGAGAATCTGGGCGTGCGAATAGCCAGCGTCGAGCAAAGGTTGCAGCGCGGCGGCGGCAAATTTTTCAGGTGTTTGGGTCAGTATTTTCACCGCGTTAACCAGCGGATCTTGCTGAGACAGCGCCGTATTAGCCGTCTGCGTATCGTCAAATAGCGTGTCGATTAGTTCTGCCTGCCCGCCGGATTGCAGATAATAGCGGCCGTGGATCCCGGCACAGAACAGGCAGCCGTTAATGCGCGATGTCGCGGCGGCGGCCCACTCTTTTATCGCCAGCTTCTGATCGCCCGGCTGTTGCATAATGTGCGTCGACACGGCGGAAAGCGCTTCGAGCGTCGGGGCATCCTGCGCCAACAGTCGATAAAATGACGATTCACGCGCGTCGGGGGCGCAGAAGTCCAGCACGTCCAGCTGCTGTTTATTGGCTTTCTTCAAATCAATTTCAGGAAGCCGCGATTGCCAGCTACGCAGTTGCAGCGAAAATCCGCGCTGCTCGCACTCTTCAGGCCGTGGAAATCCGGGCAGCACGGTCGCCGGACGACCCGCCAACGCATTGACCACCGCCAGCAGGCGCGCCTGAAAACTCACAAAACCAATCAGCTGCGAAAAGAGAACGATATCCTGCGTGCTCAACCCGACCTCGTTGAGCTGGGTCAGCATCGCGGGCGTAATTAACGTCGGCTGGGTCGCCAGCAGCCGGGCATATTGCGCAAGATGGGTTTGGCGAATATTACTTTCACGGGAAGCATCGGGGCAATTGAGTGGAGCAAGGCGCGCGGCATAATGACTGCACAGCGGCTGAATGCCGGTAACCTGCGCCACGGTGAGCGCGCTACTCAGGCGATCGTAAAGAGATAAGGTTTGCCCGCGTGAAAGCGTGACATTTTTGGGGAATAACTTGTTGTAACAGGTTTGAGCGGCAAAAAGCAGTCCATTGCGCTGGGTCAGCGTGCGGAGCAACGACGGCTCTATTTTCTGTTCGAGACCCAAAAGAAAGCTGTCAGCGTGTTGAGTTTGACAGGGATCCAGTGGGGTGTGCCGCAGCGGACTGGTTTGAGTTTCATGATACCAACCCGCCTGTGCGGCTCTGCGCTGCTGTTCCATAATCGAGTCCTTTGCGTAGGGCAATTCAGACTCTATCCTTGCCGATCGCTCACACCCTATAAAATACTGTTAAGTGATAAATCATAGCTAAAAGGAATAGCAAAAATTAAAACTGCGACAATAAGCGCTTTCAATTGCCGTTTACTAAATCATTTCTAGCGTCGTTTCTTGTCATTAAGGCTGTCGTATAAATCATTCACCGAAGTGACTCGCCACCAGCCGTTTGGTCAAATCATGCTGCGGCGCGGCCAGCACGTCGGCGGTATTGCCTCGTTCGACCACCTCACCATTGTGCATCACCAGCACTTTATCGCTGATGTGTTTCATCATGCCGAGATGCTGCGTCACATAAATGTAAGAGATGCCCTGTTTTTCCTGCAGCTCAAGCATCATGTTGATGATTTGCGCGCGCATCGACATATCCAGCGACGCCAGCGCCTCATCGGCGACAATAACTTTGGGTTGCAAAATCAAAGCTCGCGCCAGCGCCACCCGTTGTACCTGACCCGAGGCCAGCATGTGCGGATAATAGTTGGCGTGATCCGGCAGCAGCCCGACCTGACGCAGCGTCTGATTGAGCCGGATTTCCCGCTCGTGCGCTTCCATATTGCTGGTTAAACGCAGCGGTGCTTCGAGAATGTTGCCGATACGCTGACGCGGATTGAGCGAAGTCGTTGGATCCTGAAAAATCATCCGAATAGTTTGGCTGCGCTGGCGATAATCGCCAAACTTCAGGCTCTGTTCATCAACCAGAATCTCGCCGTCGGTCGGTTCAATCATGCCTACCAGCATTTTTGCCAGCGTCGATTTTCCGGAGCCGTTTTCACCAATAATCGCCAGCGTCTGTTTAGCTTGCAGGCTAAAATTGACCGGTTTAACGGCCTGCAAATTCATTTTGCGAAACAGTCCGGTGCGATAGCGGAAGGTTTTGCACAGATTTCTGACTTCAAGCAGCGTCTCAGCCATTATTTTTCCTCCATATTCAAGGGGAAGTGGCAGGCGTAGGCGTGCGTTTTGGGCTGAAGCAGGCGCGGCGTTTCGATGCATTTTTTCTGCGCGCGAGGGCAGCGCGGCCCCAGTCGGCAGCCAATCGGCAGATGTTCGAGAGACGGAATCGCCCCGGGCAAGGTATTTAAACGGCTTTTATGCGGCAGCGAACGTCCAAAATCGGGCATCGCGCGGATCAGCGCCTGTGTATAAGGGTGATGCGGCGTCGCCAGCAGCTCTTCGACCACCGCGCTCTCAACCGTTTGGCCGCAATAAAGCACGTTAACCCGATCGGCCCATTTGCTCATCATCTGTAAATCGTGACTAATCAACAGGATGGTGGTGCCGTTGTTCTGATTTAACCGCGCCAGCAGGCGGAAAATCTGCGCCTGCGTCGTCGGTTCCATCGCATTGGTCGGCTCATCGGCAATCAGCAGGCGCGGCTGATTCGCCAGCGCGATGGCTATCATCACCTTCTGACATTCGCCTTCGGTCAGCTCGTAAGGGAAGCTGGCCATAATATCTTTGTGATCTTTAATCCCGACGCGGTGCAGCAGCTCGATAGCGCGCTTCTTGCGCCACATAAAGCGCTGATACCACAGACCTTTATAGGTCGAGCGCGGGATCGATTGAATCAGCTGTTTACCGATGCTTTCGGAAGGATCCAGACAGGATTGCGGCTCCTGAAAAATCATCGAAATATTGCTGCCAATCAGCTTGCGGCGTTCACGGGCGGAGAGCGGCAGCAGATCGATGCCGTCAAAACGCATCCGGTCAGCCGTAACGCGCCAGTTGTCTTTAGTGACGCCACAAATCGCCTTGGCGATCAGGCTTTTACCCGATCCCGACTCTCCTACCAGCCCGCGAACTTCTCCGGCGGTAAGCGACAGGCTAACGCGATCAACGGCTTTAACCGGCCCGTCGGAGGTCATGAATTCGATGGTTAAATTACGAATATCGAGTAACGGCATTATTTCACCCCCGCGATGATTGCGCGACGCACGCCGTCGCCCAGCAGGTTAATCAGCAGCACGCTGACCAGAATACAGGCGCCGGGCAGCATCACCGTCCACGGCGCGACGTAAACCAGCTCCAGCGAATCGCCGAGCATGGCGCCCCATTCCGGTGAGGGCAGCTGCGCGCCGAGATCGAGAAAACCGAGCGCGGCGATGTCCATTATTGCCATAGACAGCGCGCGGGTGAATTCGGTCACCAGCACCGCAACAATATTCGGCAGCACGGCGTAACGCAGAATTTGCAGGGTAGTTGCGCCGTCAAGACGCACCGCCACCACGTACTCTTTTTCCATTTCGTCGTGAACCGCAACATATAGCGTGCGCGCCACGCGCGGCAGCAGCGCCATCCACACCGCCAGATAGGCGTGCTCGAGTTTGGGGCCGATAAACGCCACCACCACAATCGCCAGTAATAAAGAAGGGATCGACAGCAGCGTATCAAATACGTGATTCAGCACCGCCGACCGCACGCCGCGCGTACTGCCCGCCAACACGCCGATAATCATTGCGCAAAAGGCGGCGGCGAGAGTGACCAGAATCGCGCCACCGATGGTCGGCGCAGCGCCGCTCAGAATGCGGCTGAGCAGGTCACGGCCTAAATCGTCAGTACCTAAAAAGAATGAAACGTCGCCGTAATGTGACCACGAAGGCGGCAACAGCTGGAAGCCGAGGAACTGCTGATCCAACTGATAAGGCGCCAGCAGCTCGCCAAAAACACACAGCAAAATCAGCGCGATCACGCCATAAAAGCCGATCATTGACAGGCTGTCGCGATAGAAAATTCGCCAGGTATGACGCAGCGGGCTCGGCACCTGTTTTTCGCGATAGACGTTATCGGAAGGCATACCATTCCTTATGTTTCAATGGGTTAAGGATTGCGCCTAGAATGTCTGAAAGCACGTTGACGATAATCACCAGCGATCCGGCCACCATCACGCCCGCCGAAATAGCGGCGTAGTCCTGCTGGCGAATCGCGTTAATCATCCAGCGCCCCAGGCCCGGCCAGTTAAACACCATTTCAGTGATCATCGCCAGCGTCAGCATGGTCGAAAACTGTAGGCCAAGCTGTGGAATAATCGGCGGCAGCGCGTTGTGCAACACGTGGCGGCGAATAATCGCAAAGCGTGACAGGCCACGGGTCGCGGCGGCTTTAATATAATTCTTGCCGATAATCTCGTCCGTCGAGATGCGCATCAGGCGAATCACCTCGGTCGTCGGAGCCACGGAAAGCGCGGCAATCGGCAGGATCATGTGCTTCACGGCGCTGATTATCATCTCGTGGCGATACGGCGAGTGCGACAGCCAGGCGTCGATCAGCGCAAAGCCGGTCACCGGTTTAAGCTGATAAAGCAGGTCGATACGTCCGGAAACGGGCAGCCAGCCAAGCTGCAACGAGAAGAACAGCATCAGCAGCAGCGCCAGCCAGAAAATCGGAATCGAAAACCCGAGCAGCGCCAAGGTACTGATCGCCACGTCGGGCCATTTGCCGCGCATCACGCCGGCGGTAATGCCCAGCGGGATCCCGACCAGCAGGGCAAAAATAAACGCCAGAATGCACAGTTCCATGGTGGCCGGGAACACGCTGATCAGCTGGTCGCTAATCGCCTCGCCGTTAATGCTCGAGACGCCAAAATCAAACTGACACAGGCCAACAAAAAAGAAACGGTAGGCATCCCACAGCGACGCGCCCTGTAGCGGCGCGTGCGGCGTAAAATAGCTCAGGCTGAAAGAGACCAGACTCAACAGGAAGAGGGTGATCAACAGCAACAGCAGGCGACGTAAAACAAAGATAATCACGGCGTTGTCTCCCCAGCAGGTCCCGGAAGATTGGCATCGTTGTTGCTGCCCGACGCGTCACGGAATACGCCCGCAAACGACGAATTGCCAAACGGGCTTAACACTAACCCTTTAATATCATAACGATAGGCCTGAAGACGCAGCGAAGAGGCCAACGGCAAGACGGGCAGCTCTTTTTCGAGAATATCCTGCGCCTGCTGATAGTAATCAATACGTTGCGACAACTGTTGCGACAGCAAAGCCTGATGCAGCAGGGCATCAAACTGCGGGTTACACCAGTGAGCATAGTTGGTCTGCGAGCGAATTGCCGCGCAGCTCAGCACGGGACGGAAGAAGCTGTCGGGGTCATTACTGTCGGTCGACCAGCCGGAAAGCGTGAGGTCGTGATTCATTTCCATCAAACGCGCCTCCTGAAAACGCCCTTCGACCGGCACGATGATCACTTTAATGCCGACCTGACCTAAATCCGCCTGAATCAGCTCGGCGGTTTTCAGCGGACTGGGATTGTACGATTGCGAGACAATCGGCACCCAAAGATGCAGCACTAAATCTTTTTTACCCAGACTTTCAAGGATCTGCCGCGCCTTGTCAGGATTATATTCCGTGACTTTGGCACTGCTGTCGTAGGCCCACGAGGCGCGGGGCAACACTGACGCCGCCGTTTCCGCCGTGCCGTAATAAATAGACTGCATCAAACGCTGATTGTTAATCGCCAGCGCAACCGCCTCGCGCACGCGAGGGTCATCCAGCGGCGCTTTGTTGGTATTAAACGCCAGATAAGCGACGTTCATGCCCGGACGCAACGTCAGCCGCAGGCGCGGATCGTCGCGCAGAATAGAGAGCTGGCTCGCCGCAGGATAGGCCAGCACGTCGCATTCACCGGTCAGCAGCTTGGAAATACGCCCCGTGCCGCCGACGCCCATATCAATCACCACCTGCTGCATGCGCGGAATACCTTTCCAGTATTTCCCGTTGCGTTCGAGGCGCACATATTGTCCGGCGCGAAAATCAGAGAGTTGGAAAGGGCCAGTGCCGACGGGCAGGCGATCGATCTGCTCTTCAGTACCGCGTTTTTTCAGGTTGGCCGCGTATTCCGCCGACAGTACCGGCGCATAGTGGGTCGCCAGATGCCACAGGAATGAAGCATCTGGATTATTTAATTTGAATTCGACGGTGTAATCGTCGAGCTTTTTAACGCTTTTCACCGTGTTGGCAAACTGCAAGCTGTCGAAATAGGGGTAATCGCTGCCGTTAACGTTGTGGTACGGATTATTTTCGTCGATAACGCGCTCATTGCTGAACACTACGTCGTCGGCATTCATTTTACGGGTTGGCGTAAACCACGCCGTTTTTTGGAACGGCACATCTTTACGCAGGTGAAAACGGTAGGTCGCGCCGTTGTCGAGCACTTCCCAGCTTTGCGCCAGCTCGGGGATCAGCCGATAAGTATAAGGGTCGACGTCAAGTAAACGGTCGTAAAGCTGCGCGGCGAGGGTATCGATAATCAACCCGCTGCTGGCTTTTTGCGGATTAAAAGTATTAACCATGCCGTTGACGCAATAGACAAATCCGCTGTGACGAATATCAGCGGCGGGCGCAGGCGGGGCGGGTGAATGCGTTTTTTCATTGACGGTGCTCGCAGCGGAATTTGCCGCTGCAAAAGTTAGCACGGCAAAGCAGGCCGATGTCAGACCGACCAGTAATTGCATCCAGGGGGTTTTACGACGCATAAGGGCTTCAAATGTAAGTAAGCGATCTGCTAAGTGTACCGCACTCTGCCGGACACCCCAATCATTGCCGCAAACAGTAGCCGCAAACTTAGTATGGTAATGAGAAAAATTCTCAACAAAGTGCTTTACAGATGCTACTGATAACTATTATCATCTTTTTACCGGCCGCAGAACGCCCCGCCCTGGGACGTAAAACGGCGGGTACGACATTGCTCACATTGCTTCCAGTATTATTTAGCCAGCTCGGGTGCTGGCTTTTTTTTTGCCTGAAAATCCATCTTTCTTCTTTATACCTTCCCATCGTGAATCCTTCTTCGTGACTTCTTTATAGCTACACTCGATTACGCCTACTCGTCGTCTTGCGTATTCACCTGTATGCCGTGCTTCTTGAGCATTCCACGCAGCTGATGGTAAGTCAGGCTGAGCAATTCCGCCGCGCGGCGCTGGTTGAATTTTGCCTGCTTCAGCGCCTGTTCAATCAGCTTTTTTTCTACCTCTTGCAGCCAGGCTTTGCTGTCGACCGGCAGAGAAGGCAGGGCAGACGTCGCCTGCGAGGCGGGCAGGTTGTCAGCCAGCGGCGCAGAGGGCAGTGACGCGGTGTTGCGGCTAAACGGGTTCAACACGATATTATCCAGCGGCGTATCGCTGGTGCCGTGGCGATACATCGAACGTTCCACCACGTTTTTGAGCTCACGCACATTGCCGGGCCAGCGATAATCGAGCAGCGTGGCCTGTGCCGACCGGGTAAAACCGGGGAATAACGGCAGCGAAAGTTCGCGACACATCTGGATAGCAAAATGCTCGGCCAGCAACATGATGTCTTGTTGTCTTTCACGCAGCGGCGGCAGCTGCACGACGTCAAACGCCAGCCGGTCGAGCAGGTCGGCACGAAACTTTCCGGCGGCGGCGAGGGCGGGTAAATCGTCGTTGGTGGCGCAAACCAGCCTGACATCCACCTGCAAAGGCTGACTGCCGCCCACGCGCTCGAGATGGCCATATTCAATCACCCGCAGCAGCTTCTCCTGCACCAGCATGGGCGCGGTCGCCAGCTCGTCGAGAAACAGCGTGCCGCCATCTGCGCGTTCAAAACGCCCCAGATGACGCTTTTGCGCGCCGGTAAATGCGCCCGCCTCATGGCCGAAAAGCTCCGAATCCAGCAGGCTCTCGTTTAATGCCGCGCAGTTTAGCGAGATAAACGGCCCTTGCCAGCGGCCCGACAGATAATGCAGGCGATGAGCAATCAGCTCTTTGCCCGTTCCGCGCTCGCCCGTTACCAGCACCGGCTTATTTAATCGTGCAAGTTGCGAGACCTGTTCCAGAACCTCGATAAATGAATTGGCTTCGCCGAGCAGATTGTCGATAGTGGCTGTCATAGTGAGATTTACCAACTCTTGGTTAATTTAATCATTGTGTTTTTAAGCCTAGCAGAAAGGGAAATAAAAAAACCGTTTTCTTTCAGGGAGATATTAAATTTTCAAAGTTGGCACGCGTTTTGTAATACCTATAGCAGAGAAGATGAATGCAGAGCGCTTTTACTTTCTGCACCATCACTGATTTAGGTCGACCCATTTGGGTCTTAAAGTCAAAGAGTTAACAGTCAAAGAGGACGTTTCATTATGGGTATTTTTTCTCGTTTCGCCGATATCGTTAATGCCAATATCACTAACCTGCTGGATAAAGCCGAAGATCCGCAGAAGTTAGTCCGCTTGATGATTCAAGAGATGGAAGACACGCTGGTTGAAGTTCGTTCAACCTCTGCCCGCGCGCTGGCCGAGAAGAAGCAGCTAAATCGCCGCATCGAACACGGCGAGTCGCAGCAGGCCGAATGGCAGGAAAAGGCCGAGCTGGCGCTGCGTAAAGACAAGGACGATTTGGCGCGTGCCGCCCTGATTGAAAAACAGAAGCTGGTGGAATTGGTCGCGACGCTTAAAACCGAAGTGCAGGCCGTTGAAGAAACGCTGGATCGCATGAAGTCTGAAATTGGCGAGCTGGAAAGTAAACTGACTGAAACCCGCGCGCGCCAGCAGGCATTGACGCTGCGTCATCAGGCGGCTTCTTCGTCTCGCGATGTGCGTCGCCAGCTCGACAGCGGCAAAATTGATGAAGCGATGGCGCGTTTCGAGCACTTCGAACGCCGTATTGATACCATGGAAGCCGAATCGGAATCTTACGGCATCGGTAAAAAGAAAACGCTCGACCAGCAGTTTGCCGAACTGAAAGCCGACGATGAAATCAGTGCCCAAATCGCCGCGCTGCGTGCCAAAATTAACACTAATAAGGACGCGTAATCGATCGTGATGATGACCTGCAAAGGGTCAACCAACGATCTTTTACCTTGGCTATCCTAAAGGAGTAGAGATGAGTGTTCTGTTTTTAGCCATACCCCTGACCATTTTTGTTCTGTTCGTGGCGCCTATCTGGCTGTGGCTGCATTACAGCAGCCGCGGACAAAACGGCAGCCAACTGAGCCAGAATGAGTATCAGGATTTACAGCAGTTGACGGGCGAGGCGCGCCGCATGCGCGAACGTATTCAGGCGCTGGAAGAAATTCTCGATGCCGAGCATCCGGGTTGGAGGCAGTCATAATGTCTACCACGCTGTCACAAAGAAAGCTCTATCTCGTGCCTGAAGAGGGCATGCTGAAAGGCGTTTGCGCAGGTCTGGCTCATTATCTGGGCGTGCCGGTTAAACTGTTGCGCCTTATAGTCGTGTTGTCGATGTTCTTTGGCCTGTTTATGTTCACTATCGTGGCCTATGTTCTGCTGGCCTGGCTGCTTGAGCCCGCGCCCGCCGACAGTTTTGGCGATGAAAAGCAGGCATCTTCCCGTGATTTACTGGCAGAAGCCGACCGCCAACTGGCCGCCAGCGAGCAGCGGCTGAGAGAAGTCGAACGCTACGTCACCTCCGAAACCTTTGGGGTACGCAGCCGCTTCCGTGAACTCTGATTTCACGATTTGTTATACTAAATAAAATACTGCTTTAAACAGTAACGATCTAAAAACAGACTGTTTTTAAAAACAGCTCGGTTTTAAAAACTGATCGGAAACAGCGCCTTCGGGCGCTGCATTTATAGATGTTACCTATTCATATCTTGTCATGGCCCATTAATTATTCGTTGGGTGCCAGACTCAGGAGGCAATACTTATGCGTTATGCATCAGCCGTTTCTACCTCAGCCGTTCCTGCATCAGCCGTTCCTGCATCAGTTAAAGCCAATACGGATTCCGCAGCTCGCGCAACAGCGGCAAAACCGGCTAAACGTGGCTTCATGAAGAAGGCCTTCAAGCTTATCGTTATGCTGGTCCTGACGTTTGCTCCTGCGGGCGTCGCCGCCAAAGTGCTGGGCGTTTTGGGCCGTGGTCCGCTGCGTTATATTTTGGCTATTGTGCTTGAGCCGCTGATTAGAAAGTTGTTAACCGCCCTGTTGGGGCGTCATGCCAGGGAGAGCAATGAAACGATTACAAAATGAGTTTGGATCGCTGGTCAACCGTGGATTAGACCGGCATTTACGTCTTGCCGTCACCGGCCTTAGCCGTAGCGGCAAGACGGCATTTATCACTTCTTTGGTTAATCAACTTTTACACGTTCACAGCGGTGCGAGATTGCCGCTGTTTTCCGCAGTGCGCGAAGAGCGACTACTCGGCATTAAAAGAGTGCCGCAGCGCGATTTGGGCGTGTCGCGCTTCACTTACGATCAGGGCATCGCCCAGCTTTACGGCACGCCGCCCGCGTGGCCTACGCCAACTCGAGGCGTCAGCGAAATCCGTCTGGCGCTGCGCTACCGCTCCAATGACTCCCTTCTGCGCCACTTCAAAGATACCTCCACTTTATATCTCGAAATCGTCGACTATCCGGGCGAATGGCTGCTGGATTTGCCGATGCTGGAGCAGGACTACTTAAGCTGGTCGCGACAAATGGCCAGCCTGATAACCGATCGCCGCGCCGAATGGGCTGCACCTTGGTTAAAACTTTGCCAACAGTGTGATCCCCTTGCGCCCGCCGACGAAAATCAGCTGGCTGCCATCGCGCAGGCATACACCGACTATCTGACGCGCTGTAAAGATGAAGGGCTGCATTTTATTCAACCCGGTCGCTTTGTGTTACCCGGTGATCTAGCTGGCGCGCCCGCGCTGCAGTTTTTCCCATGGCCCGAGCTGGGCCAATATACTGATGCCCAGCTGGCGCAGGCCGACAAACAGAGTAACCTCGGCATGCTGCGTCAGCGCTTTGACTATTACTGCGCGCAAATCGTTAAAGGATTCTATAAAGAACACTTTATCCGTTTTGATCGCCAAATCGTGTTAGTCGACTGTTTGCAGCCGCTCAACAGTGGTCCGCAGGCGTTTAATGATATGCGCCTTGCGCTGACTCAGCTGATGCAAAGTTTTCACTATGGAAAGCGCACGCTGTTCCGCCGTCTGTTTGCTCCTTGCATCGACAAACTGATGTTTGCTGCCACTAAAGCCGACCACATCACCGGCGATCAGCACGCCAATTTGGTCTCGCTGCTGCAACAGTTAGTGCAGGAAGCCTGGCAGAATGCCGCTTTCGAAGGTATCAGCATGGACTGTGCCGGTTTGGCTTCCGTACAGGCGACCGAAAGCGGGTTGGTGGATTATCAGGGGCAGTCGATTCCGGCAGTCAAAGGCCAACGCCTTGCCGACGGACAGCCGCTGACCGTTTTCCCGGGCGAGGTGCCTGCGCGTCTGCCGGGCAACGCGTTTTGGCAACAGCAGGGGTTTCATTTCGATGATTTTCGTCCGCGCCAGATGAACATCGACCAACCTATGCCGCATATTAGAATGGATGCCGTGATGGAATTTTTACTGGGAGACAAATTGCGATGAGCGCGCCTTTGAAACCAAGAATCAATTTCGAGCAGGATATCAAAAGCCCCGAAGAGCCGGTGCTGCGTGCTGCGCAAAGCTTTGAAGGCGATCACGCCGAAAACTTTTTGGCCGTACCTGAAGCCGATCCGCTACTGCCCGAAGATGGACAGGCCGAAGCCGTGGTGAGCCGCGCCTTGAAACCGCGCCGCAGCCTGTGGAGCAAAATGGTTCGCCTCGGTGCCGCCGTTTTTGCCGCCAGCGTGGTTGGGCAGGGCGTGCAATGGATCCATCAGGCATGGGTGCAACAAGATTGGATTGCATTGGGTGCCTGCACGGCGGGCGGCTTAATTGTGGTTGCCGGTATTGGCTCGGTGATTACCGAATGGCGACGGTTGTATCGCCTGCGCCAGCGTGCCGACGAGCGAGATGAGGCCAGCGATTTGCTGCACAGCCACGCATTGGGCCACGGACGCGCGTTTTGCGAGAAGCTCGCTCGACAGGCCGGACTCGACCAAAGTCATCCGGCATTACAGCGTTGGCAGGCTTCTTTGCACGAAACGCACAGCGATCGCGAAGTAGTCGAACTCTATGCCCGTTTGGTTCAGCCCGTGCTCGACGGCCAGGCAAGGCGCGAAATCAGCCAGTCTGCCGCAGAGTCCGCGTTAATGATTGCCGTTAGCCCGCTGGCTATTGTCGACATGAGCTTTATCGCCTGGCGAAATCTGCGTTTAGTTAATCGAATTGCTAATTTGTATGGTATTGAGCTGGGATATTACAGCCGAATCCGGCTGTTCCGTTTAGTGCTGCTTAACATGGCTTTTGCCGGCGCGACCGAACTGGTGCGCGAAGTGGGCATGGATTGGGTATCGCAAGATTTGGCCGCCAGACTCTCCGCTCGCGCAGCGCAGGGGATCGGTGCCGGTTTACTTACCGCGCGTTTGGGCATCAAAACTATGGAATTATGCCGTCCGTTGCCGTGGCTTGAAGGCGATAAACCGCGTTTAGGTGATTTTCGTAGCGAGTTGGTGGGCAAGCTGAAAGCGACCATGAGCAAAAGCACCAAGGCGAAATCTTAGCTGTTATAGCTGTAATAAAGTCGAAGCGTGTTATCAAGGATTGATACAGTTTTGAAGGTAAAGCGCAGGAAATAAATACTGAAATGACGTGCTAGAGGATGAAGCGAGATGGTGGTGGGGGAAGGATTCGAACCTTCGAAGTCGATGACGGCAGATTTACAGTCTGCTCCCTTTGGCCGCTCGGGAACCCCACCACGAAATTCGTGGATTTCTATTTCTCTCGAGATTCGTGAAACGTTGAATCTCTCTCGCCGCGTGGCTTGTCGCGGTAAGCGGGGCGCATCATATCAAATGAAACGCGGCTGTAAAGTGTTGAATCCGAGAAAATAGTTTGAATGCCGTTTTTTTAGTCGGGCGGGCGTTTTCGTGAACAAAAACGCCCGCCCTTGCTCGTAAAGTCGTCTGCTAAACAATAATCGTGCGATTGCCGTAAACAAAGACGCGCTGTTGCAGCACTTTATAAATCGCACGGCTTAACACATTCTTCTCAACGTCACGACCGGCTCGCATCATATCGTCAGCGGTATAGGTGTGGTCGACGTGGATCACGTCCTGCATAATGATCGGACCTTCATCCAGATTGTCATTCACATAGTGCGCGGTCGCGCCAATGATCTTCACGCCACGCTCGTAAGCCTGATGATAAGGACGCGCGCCGATAAAGGCCGGCAGGAACGAGTGGTGAATGTTGATCACCTGATTTGGATAATGCTGCACAAAGCCCGGCGTCAACACGCGCATATATTTCGCCAGCACCACATAATCAGGCTGATACTGGTCGATTTGTTCCATCATCGCGCTGTCATGCTGTTCGCGGGACAGCCCTTCGTGGCTCACCAAATGGAACGGAATATCGAAACGCTCGACCAGCGTTTGCAGCGTGTCGTGGTTGCCGATAACCGCCGCAATCTCTACGTCCAAGCCGCCGTAGGTTGATTTCATTAGCAGATCGCCAAGACAATGCGCCTCTTTGGTGACCAAAATCACGATGCGGCGACGATCGGTGCTTTGCAATTCACGTACTGAACCTTTCGGCAGGGCGCTATCGAGATCGGCCAGCAGCGTATTGTCGTTGAAAATGCCTTCAAGCTCGGTACGCATAAAGAAACGGCCGGTGCGGTGGTCAACATATTCGTTGTTCTGCACGATGTTCAGCTCATGCTTGAAACAAATATTGGTGATTTTGGCGATGAGGCCTTTTTCATCCGGGCAAATGGTACGAAGAACTTTGGTTTGAACGTTGTGTTGTGACATTGAGGTCTGGATCCTGTCGCCTTCTTGCTGAGTAAAAGACCCACGCGTGGCGCGCCGTGGGCAATTTACGCTCGCTCGGAGGTAAGTTAATTATGTGTTTGTCTGATTATGGTGCGCTTGAGCGCATCGTCAGTGCCGCGTTATCAGGCGCAGCACTTTTTATATTTTTTGCCTGAGCCGCAGTGACAGGCGTCATTTCTGCCAAGCAGTGGCTTGGTGCCATCAATATAATACCAGTGTTTGGCAATTCTCAAAAAGCGCGAGCGTTCATGAATTGTCACGACCGCGTCTTCGCCGTTTTCCTGATAACGGGCCGAGAATTCGACAAAACCTTCGTCGGGATTTTTCCCCGCTTTGGTGGTAATTACGCGAAGGCCAAGCCAATCGGTTACGGCGAAACCTTCTTCCAGCGCGGCGCGCAGTTCAGGCACGCGACAGTCCGGATGCCAGCTGGCAATCAGGTAATCGGCATTTTTGGTGACGTAGGCGCTATAGCGCGAACGCATCAGAGCTTCGGGCGTCGCCGCTGGGCTTTCGCCAGTGATCGCCGGTTGGCAGCATTGTGCAAATTCGTGTTCGCTGCCGCAAGGGCATAAAGTGGTCACATTAACTCCGGGGGCGGCTATCGCCTGAGGTACGCTATTGAATGCAGAAGGGCGTTATGTTACCTAACAATGTCACTGGGTGACAACGCGCAAACCACAGCAAAGTGTGAACAAACAGCAATTTTCTGGTCCGCAGCAAAACGCGTCAATAGACAAAGATAGGAAAAACAATGGCTCGACAGTTAAAAATTGGTTTAGCACTGGGTTCGGGCGCGGCAAAAGGCTGGGCACATATTGGCGTAATAAACGCACTGCATGAGATGGGCATCGAGGTTGATATTGTCGCGGGTTGCTCGGTAGGTTCACTGGTTGGCGCTGCTTATGTTAGTGGTCGCTTACCTGCCATGGAGAGCTGGGTGCGCTCGTTCAGTTATTGGGACGTGCTACGGCTCATGGATTTTTCGTGGCGTCGTGGCGGCCTGCTGCGCGGCGAACGCGTGTTCAACGCCGTTTCACAGCTGCTACGTATTGATGATTTCGAACAGTGCAACCGCAAGTTTGGCGCGGTTGCTACCAACTTGAGCACGGGCAGAGAGTTATGGTTGACCAAGGGCGACCTTCATCAGGCGGTTCGCGCCTCATGCAGCATGCCCGGACTGCTCGCGCCGGTCTGGTTTAACGGTTACTGGCTGGTGGACGGCGCGGTGGTGAATCCGGTTCCGGTTTCACTCACCCGTGCGATGGGCGCAGATATTGTTATCGCCGTCGATTTACAGCATGACGCGCACCTGATGCAGCAAGAAATGCTGTCGGTTCAGGAGACGCCCGCGACGGTGAAAGATGCTATCGAGCTTAACTGGCGCGATAAAATTCGCCAAAGGTTGGCGCGCCCGCCGATGCAACAAAGTAATCCCACGCCGACGGCGATGGAAATTATGTCCACCTCGATTCAGGTGCTCGAAAACCGTCTTAAGCGCTATCGCATGGCGGGCGATCCGCCTGACGTTATTTTGCAGCCTTTCTGTCCGCAAATTTCTACGCTGGATTTTCATCGCGCCGATGAAGCGATTGCAGCAGGGCGATTAGCGGTTGAAAAACAGACCGATCTCCTTTTACCATTGATTAAAAGCAATCATTTCTGAACGGCTTAGCAAGAAACGCGCGTTATATGATAATTCAGACGGGCAAAAGTGCGCGTTATAGGCCACTATTAGGAGTAAGAAATTCTGGGAGACCCTGATGGACAAGCCACTTACAAGCAAGCACATTCTGATCGTCGAAGACGAAGCCGTTTTCAGATCGGTACTGGCAGGCTATGTGAGTTCGCTGGGTGCGACCTTTACTGAGGCTAAAAACGGCCTGGAGGCGTTGTCACTGGTTGAAGATGTGCCGCCGGATCTGATCCTCTGCGATCTGGCGATGCCTGAAATGGGCGGCATCGAATTTGTAGAAAATCTGCGCCTGCAGGGAAACAAGATCCCTGTATTGGTTATTTCGGCCACTGACAAAATGACTGACGTCGCGACCGTGCTGCGTCTGGGCGTGGAAGATGTTCTGCTAAAACCGGTGAATGACCTAAACCGTTTGCGTGAGGCGCTGCTGAGCAGCCTTTATCCCAAACTGTTTTCATCGCAGGCCATGGAAAAGAACGATCTTATTCAGGACTGGGAAGCCCTTTGCCGTAATCCTCATGAAGCCGCCCGACTGTTGCAAGAGTTGCAACCGCCGGTACAGCAAACTCTGGCTCACTGCCGTATCAACTACCGCCAGTTAACGATGGCTCAAAATGCCGGACTGGTGCTGGATATCGCCGCGCTGTCGTCGAAGGATCTGGGCTTTTATTGCCTGGATGTTACCCGCGCCAATGAAAATGGCGTGTTGGCCGCGCTTTTGCTGCGCGCAATATTTAACGGATTGCTGCGTGAACATCTGAGCAATCAGAATCAGCGCTTGCCGCAGATGTCCGCGTTATTAAAAGAGGTGAACCACCTGTTTAAACAGGCGCACCTTCATGGACAGTTCCCGTTGCTAATGGGCTACTACAATTCCGAACAGAAAAATCTTATTTTGGTCTCTGCCGGATTGCACGCCAATATTAATACGGGCAACAATCAGATTCAGTTGAGTAACGGGGTGCCGCTGGGCACGCTAGGTTCTTCTTATTCTAATCAGGTCAGTCAGCGTTGCGAATCCTGGCAGTGTCAGGTTTGGGGAGCCGGCGGGCGTTTGCGACTCATGCTCTCTGCCGAGTAACTTTCTGCTGCTTCTTTTTAGCCGCAAAAATAGCGTGTGGCAGTGAAAATAGCGCGTGCAGACCACTTTTTGCAAAACCGGGTTAACGCCTGGTTTTGAATGATTAAACAATGCGTATACCTGCCACCACTTTGCCCCATCCTACGCATGATCTGCGTCACCATCCCCTTCTAAGCTGTTATACTGCCGCCCAATAATTGCCGCGCCCCTCATTGGGAAGCTGACTACGAGCTGAAATCGCGCGCGCTTTATCCGATTTACGCGTATTGATAATGGAGTATTGCCAATGAAAGTGACCGTTTTTGGAATTGGTTATGTGGGGCTGGTTCAGGCCGCCGTTCTGGCAGAGGTCGGGCACGATGTATTGTGTATTGACGTCGATGCGCAAAAGGTTGAGAACCTTAAAAACGGACAGATTCCGATTTTCGAACCGGGCCTGACGCCGCTGGTAAAACAGAATTTCGAATCGGGTCGCCTTAAATTCAGCACCGACGCGCAGGAAGGCGTTGCCCATGCACAGGTGCAATTTATTGCCGTCGGCACGCCGCCTGATGAAGACGGTTCGGCGGATTTGAAATATGTTACCGCCGTCGCTCGCACCATCGCCCAATATATGACCGCGCCAAAAATCGTTATCGATAAATCGACGGTTCCGGTAGGCACGGCCGATAAAGTGCGCGAGGTGATGAATCAAACTTTGCTGCAGCGCGGCGAAAATATCTCTTTCGACGTGATTTCTAATCCTGAATTTTTGAAAGAAGGGGCCGCCGTCGCTGACTGTATGCGACCTGAGCGCATCGTTATCGGTACCGATAATCCGAACGCTATCGATCCTATTCGCGAGCTGTACGAGCCTTTTAATCGAAACCACGATCGCATGATAGTGATGGATATTCGCAGCGCCGAGCTGACCAAATATGCCGCCAACTGCATGCTGGCGACCAAAATCAGCTTTATGAATGAAATGTCCAATCTGGCCGAACTGCTGGGTGCCGATATAGAAAAAGTGCGTCAGGGAATTGGTTCCGATTCACGTATTGGCTACCACTTTATTTATCCGGGCTGTGGTTATGGCGGATCCTGTTTCCCGAAAGATGTTCAGGCCCTAATTCGTACCGCCGAGCAAATTGGCTATCAGCCAAGTTTGTTACAGGCGGTCGAAAAAGTGAATGCCAAACAAAAATATAAGCTTTCCTCTTTCGTCGAAAAACATTTCGGTGCCGATCTGGCAGGAAAAACGTTCGCGCTGTGGGGATTATCTTTTAAGCCAAATACCGATGATATGCGTGAGGCTTCCAGCCGAGTATTGATGGAACAACTTTGGGCCGCAGGCGCGAAAATAAAAGCCTATGATCCCGAAGCCATGAATGAGACGCAGCGTATTTATGGTCATCGTCACGATTTAGAGTTGATGGGAACCAAAGAAGCGGCATTGCAGGGTGCAGATGCGTTGATTATTTGCACAGAATGGCAAAACTTCCGCGCACCCGATTTTGAATTGATAAAAAATTCGCTTAAGAATGCGGTTATTTTCGATGGGCGCAATTTGTATGATCCCGAGCGTCTCGAGAAAAGAGGCATCACCTATTATGGTATTGGCCGTGGCGCTTCCGTGAATCCGGTATTGTAAGGAGAGGGCATGAATTATTTAGTAACAGGTGCAGCCGGTTTTATCGGATATTACGTTTCATTGCGTCTGCTGGCAGAAGGTCATCAGGTTACCGGTCTAGATAATCTTAACAATTACTATGACGTCAATTTGAAACTTGCCCGTCTTGCTCAGCTCGAAGATAAGGCGGGTTTCACATTTATCAAATTAGATCTCGCCGATCGTGAAGGTATGGCCGCGCTATTTACCGAAGGTCAGTTTGATCGGGTAATTCATTTGGCCGCGCAGGCGGGCGTTCGCTATTCAATCGATAATCCGCTCGCTTACGTGGATGCAAATTTAGTCGGTTTCGCCAACGTTCTTGAAGGATGCCGTCATAATAAAGTTAAACATTTGCTTTATGCCTCGTCGAGTTCGGTATATGGAATGAATCGCAAGCAGCCTTTCGCGACCGAAGATAATGTCGATCATCCAATTTCGCTTTATGCCGCGACTAAGAAAGCTAATGAGTTGATGGCGCATACTTATTCACACTTGTATGGTTTACCGACTACCGGAATGCGATTCTTTACCGTATACGGTCCGTGGGGACGCCCTGATATGGCATTGTTTAAATTCACCAAGGCTATTATTAGCGATCAAAGTATTGATGTTTATAACCACGGCGAGATGCGCCGCGATTTCACTTATATCGATGATGTTGCAGAATCTATCATGCGCCTGCAGAATATTATTCCTGCCGCACAGCCAGAATGGACGGTAGAGTCTGGAGAAGGCTCAATGAGCTCTGCGCCGTATATTATCTATAATATCGGTAATAGCAGCCCCGTTAAGCTAATGACCTACATAGAAGCGCTGGAAAGCGCATTGGGCGTGGAGGCGAAGAAGAACCTGTTGCCGATGCAGCCTGGCGACGTGCATGAAACCAGCTCCGACAGCGCGCCTCTGTTTAATGCTACGGGCTTCAAGCCGCAAACCTCGGTACAAGATGGCGTAAAACGTTTTGTAGAGTGGTATAAAGGATTTTATCAGAGCTGATTGCCGAATAAGGCGTTAATGTCTGAGTTCAAAGATAAGGCGGCTTCGGCGGCCTTATTTCTTTTATATCTCTGCACATTTATCACTGCGGCGTTGAATCAAACGTAGGTTTGGATATTGTACAGACAATAAAAAACCACCGCCGGAGCAGTGGTTTTAAGGAAATATTTTGAGACTGTTAATTCAGCCAGAAAACTTACAGCAGGAAATCGTCCAGCTGTTTGCCATCGTCGATCGCTTTTTTGATTACCGCAGGAGTACGACCCTGGCCGGTCCAAGTTTTGCTTTCGCCGTTCTCGTCGATGTATTTATATTTAGCAGGACGTGCAGCGCGTTTAGCTTTGCCCGTTGCTTTAGTTGCAGCCATAGTCTGCAGCAGTTCATTAGGATCAATACCGTCTGCAATCAGCATTTCACGATATTGTTGCAGTTTACGCGTGCGCTCTTCATTTTCTGCAGCAGCCTGATTATCTTCATCACGGCGCTCATTAACAACAACTTCTAATTTCTCAAGCATTTCTTCAAGAGTTTCCAGAGTGCATTCACGAGCCTGCGCGCGCAGAGTACGGATGTTGTTCAGAATTTTTAATGCTTCGCTCATTATACAAGTCTCAATTTAATTAGGTGGGGGGCGTTTGGGTAATAATAGAATGCTCTTCTGTATTCTGCAATAGCCAATTTGTTATGTTGACGGGAATTTACCTTTTATAAGCATTAATATTTCCCTGCTCCAGAAATATAAGCCTGATAAAAGGTCAAATAAGCAGGGTGCGTTAAGGCAAATTGATTAGCATTCCGTGCGGGATAACGCCGTTTTTAATCGGCTCTTTTATAACCTCGACAAACAGGTAACAAATATCAATAGCCTTAACGTATAACTGACGAAGTGATGTTACAGATTACGCCTGTTACTTTTAGCAATATGTGTCACTTCCTCTCCAGCCGGAAGCCAATACCGCAAGGGGGATTATAACCGCGGGCAAATAGCTAATTGTTTACTCTTTGATTTATTCGGGCACATTCGGGCAATGTGAAGTGGGCTGTTCTGATTAACGGGCTAATTAAGAACATTGGTAAACACAATAACCGTTGTAAGTGTTTGTAATTTTCCTGCATCATTATTGCCATCAAAGGTTGAAGCTAGCCAAAGGTGAGTGACTGTCAAAATGTGCGGCGGGTCACTATTATCATTATCACCGTAACGTTAGCTGTGACAGGCATCACCTCTATTTTATACAGTCGGAGTATCGGGCACATGGCTCAGCTTTATTTTTATTATTCTGCGATGAATGCAGGAAAATCGACCTCGCTACTGCAATCTTCCTATAATTATCAGGAACGCGGTATGAGAACGCTGGTGTTAACGGCGGCAATAGACAATCGTTTCGGCGAAGGTAAGGTAAGTTCGCGTATAGGACTTTCTTCACCCGCTGAATTGTATAATGAGCAAACCGATCTTTTTGCCCTGATTAATGCCGCGCATCTACAGCAGACAATTCACTGTGTATTGATAGATGAAAGTCAATTTCTCTCCCGTCAACAAGTTGAACAACTTACCGACATCGTCGACGGTCTGGATATACCGGTATTATGCTACGGCTTGCGTACCGATTTTCAGGGCGAACTCTTTTGCGGCAGCCAATATTTACTGGCGTGGGCAGATAAGCTGGTTGAGCTTAAAACCATCTGTCACTGCGGGCGCAAGGCTAATCAAACCCTACGCCTCGACGAGCATGGGAAAGCGCTTCACGATGGCGCACAGGTGGTTATAGGCGGAAATGAGCGCTATGTTTCCGTGTGTCGCAAACATTATAAAGAAGCGATGGCCGAGTAGAACAGTGCGTTAAATAACGCCTTGTTTACACAATGGTTACGTTTGGATTATTTGCAAATGCGAATAATCGCCTAAAATGATTAACAGACTTAATGTTTTGAACATAAAAAAACCCGCAATAAGCGGGTTTTTTATTAGGGAAAGTTTTAAAGGCTTAATTAAGGCAGTTCTTTAGTGATTGCCGGCGCTTTGGCAACCGCCGCGACTTTCATCACTTTTTCCTGTTTTTCATTAACAGCAATCACAGGTAATTCTTCGCTAAACTTATTACCGTAATAGGTATCCATCAATATTTGTTTAAGTTCCGAAATGAGCGGATAACGCGGATTGGCACCGGTACACTGGTCATCAAATGCGTCTTCGGAGAGTTTATCCACTTTTGCCAGGAAATCGGCTTCCTGCACGCCAGCTTCACGAATAGAAGTTGGAATACCCAAATCGGCCTTGATTTCGTCGAGCCAGTTAAGCAATTTCTCAATTTTCTGCGCGGTACGATCGCCTGCCGCAGTCAGACCCAGATGGTCGGCAATTTCACCGTAACGACGACGCGCCTGCGGGCGGTCATATTGACTGAAAGCAGTCTGCTTGGTTGGGTTGTCATTGGCGTTATAGCGAATGACGTTCGAAATAAGCATCGCATTGGCAAGACCGTGCGGAATATGGAATTCGGAACCCAGCTTGTGCGCCATTGAGTGACAGACACCCAGGAAGGCGTTGGCAAAGGCGATACCCGCGATGGTCGCTGCATTGTGTACACGCTCACGCGCTACCGGATTCTTGGCACCTTCGTGATAGCTGGCTGGCAAGAACTCTTTCAGCAGTTTCAGCGCCTGAAGAGCCTGACCATCGGAAAATTCGTTTGCCAATACGGAAACGTAGGCTTCCAGTGCGTGAGTGACGGCATCGAGTCCACCAAAGGCGCAGAGCGATTTTGGCATGTTCATGACGAGATTGGCGTCGACAATTGCCACGTCAGGCGTCAGCGCATAGTCTGCCAGCGGATATTTCTGGCCGGTGGCGTCATCGGTAACCACTGCAAACGGCGTCACTTCGGAACCCGTACCGGAAGTGGTGGTGATAGCAATCATTTTCGCTTTCACGCCCATTTTCGGGAATTTGTAGATACGTTTGCGAATGTCCATGAAACGCAGCGCCAAGTCTTCGAAGTGAGTTTCTGGATGTTCATATAGAACCCACATGATTTTCGCTGCGTCCATTGGCGAACCGCCACCGAGCGCAATGATCACGTCAGGTTTGAAGGAGTTCATCTGCTCGGCCCCTTTACGCACAATACTCAGGGTTGGATCAGCTTCGACTTCAAAGAACACTTCGGTTTCGAGGCCGTGGCTTTTCAGAACGCGAATAACCTGATCGGCATAACCGTTGTTGAACAGATAACGGTCAGTCACGATGAACGCGCGTTTTGCGCCGTCGGTGGCGACTTCTTCAAGCGCAATCGGCAGTGAACCGCGACGGAAATAGATAGATTTTGGAAGTTTATGCCACAACATATTCTCTGCTCGCTTCGCGACGGTTTTCTTGTTGATCAGATGTTTTGGCCCGACGTTTTCAGAAATTGAATTACCGCCCCACGAACCACAGCCTAGCGTCAGGGAAGGGGCAAGTTTGAAGTTGTAAAGGTCGCCAATACCGCCTTGTGACGCCGGGGTATTAATCAGAATGCGCGCGGTTTTCATTTTGTTGCCGAAAAAGCGTACGCGTTCAGGTTGATTGTCCTGATCGGTATAAAGGCAAGAGGTATGGCCGATGCCGCCCATTTTGACCAGTTTATCGGCCTTATCTACTGCATCTTCAAAATCTTTGGCGCGATACATGGCAAGAGTAGGGGAGAGCTTTTCATGCGCAAACGGCTCTGACTCATCCACACGACTGACTTCGCCAATCAATACTTTCGTTGTTGCGGGCACGGTGATACCGGCCATTTCGGCAATCTTAGTCGCAGGCTGGCCCACGATGTCGGCGTTAAGGCCGCCATTTTTCAAAATAATGTTCTGAACCGCTTTCAGTTCACTGCCTATCAGCATGTAGCCACCGTGTGAACTGAAGCGTTCGCGCACGGCGTCATAGATGGAGTCGACGACAATGACCGACTGTTCGGACGCGCAAATAACACCGTTATCGAACGTTTTCGACATCAAAATCGAAGCGACAACGCGTTTGATATCTGCCGTTTCATCTACGACAACCGGTGTGTTACCCGCGCCGACACCGATGGCCGGTTTACCCGAGCTGTAGGCCGCTTTCACCATGCCTGGGCCGCCGGTTGCCAGAATCAGATTCACATCAGGGTGGTGCATCAGCTCATTGGATAATGGCACGCTAGGGGCATCAATCCAGCCGATAATGTCTTTCGGTGCGCCCGCTTTAATTGCTGCCTGTAAAACAATATTTGCCGCCTGAATGGTCGCTTTAGCTGCGCGAGGGTGAGGCGAAAATACGATGGCGTTACGGGTTTTCAAGCTGATTAATGCTTTGAAAATGGCCGTGGAGGTCGGGTTGGTGGTTGGGACGATACCGCAAATGATGCCGATAGGTTCGGCGATAGTCAGTGTGCCGTAGGTTTCGTCTTCGCCGACGATGCCACAGGTTTTTTCATCTTTATAGGCGTTATAGATATATTCGGAAGCGAAGTGGTTTTTGATCACTTTATCTTCAACGATGCCCATTCCAGACTCTTCAACCGCGATTTTAGCGAGAGGAATACGTGCATCGGCGGCGGCGAGTGCGGCGGCCCGAAAGATTTTATCAACTTGCTCTTGCGTGAACTCTGCGTACTCACTTTGTGCTTTTTTTACTCGAGCGATGAGCTCGTTTAGTTCAGCAACGTTGGTGACAGCCATGGTGTTCTCCTGAGAATGTTAAATTTTTTAGGAAATATTCGGGCCAGCTGCAAGTATAGTTACGGTGAAAAATGCTGCTGTTTTCATTTAAAGTAGATTTTTATCATGCAGTTAAAAATCTGTTTTCCTATATTTCCTGAAAAAGCTGGGTTTCTGTGGGAGCAAAGGTGACAAATGTTGTGAAAAATCGCCTTTATTGCCTGATCCTTCTTTTGTTAAAATTTTCTGAATTTGTTGTCTTGGGTAAAGTTTACTCACTTTGGAGTAGAGGGAATATGATCCAGA
This sequence comes from Rouxiella sp. T17, assembly GCF_036663475.1. Lineage (NCBI taxonomy): Bacteria > Pseudomonadati > Pseudomonadota > Gammaproteobacteria > Enterobacterales > Yersiniaceae > Rouxiella > Rouxiella sp. T17. Next base: position 53,072 of record NZ_JAWUEA010000041.1, read on the forward strand.
TCAAGATAATAAGTGAAGCTGACACCATTCAGCTAAAGATATGTTGCGAGATTTACCGCAATGTTGAAATTTTGTGATTTTAAAGCAGGGGGTTGATTCGAACTTTTCGGAAAATAAAAAAGCAGTTTTATTCGCTATATAAATTTTAAAATCTAGAGGTTAATGCTGTAAAGCTCCATGGTGTGTACGAAGGGATTCGAGTACATTAGCGCCAGCAAAAAGTCAGTTTTATACTTTCCTTCTTTAACCTTATGCGGAGCACTGCGTGAGCCAGACAATTTTGGATTTTTCAGGTTACATCAAGTTTTTTGTCGGTCTATTTGCCTTGGTCAATCCTATCGGTATTTTGCCGGTATTTATCAGCATGACCAATTATCAGGGGGCCGTAGAGCGTAATAAAACCAATCTTACAGCTAACCTGTCGGTCGCCATTATTCTTTGTACTTCGCTATTTTTAGGCGATGGTATTTTGCATCTATTTGGAATATCGATTGACTCATTCCGCATTGCAGGCGGAATTCTGGTAGTCACTATTGCCATGTCGATGATTAGCGGCAAGCTGGGTGAGGATAAACAGAACAAGCAGGAGAAGTCGGAAACCGCCATTCGTGAAAACGTCGGCGTGGTGCCTTTGGCTTTACCACTGATGGCAGGGCCGGGTGCTATCAGCTCGACTATCGTCTGGAGCTCGCGTTATTACAATTGGGAAAACCTGCTGGGCTTTACACTCGCCATCGCATTTTTCTCTTTTTGCTGCTGGTTGTTATTCCGCGCCGCGCCTATGGTCATGAAATTATTGGGGCAAACCGGCATCAACGTCATTACCCGTATCATGGGTCTGTTGCTTATGGCATTAGGCATCGAGTTTATTGTAGCGGGCGTTAAAACCATTTTTCCGGGACTGCTTTAATTTCTACTCTTCGAATTCTCTCTATCTACCCTTAAAAAATCCTTATTAAAAAAGCGGAAGTGATCACACTTCTGCCTTTTTATTATCAAAACTTATAATACGCCGCCTTATAATAGTGCATCTAATGTTCATAAAATGTGCCTTTGCACTGCTATGTGGCATAAATACACCTCCTGCCATCAATATTTGTTAAATCGCCTATTTCTATACGTTTTCTTGGCGTTTTATTGCCTTTTTTGCCTCTTTTAATGCCCGTATTGCGGTTAAAGTAATCATATAAAACTATACCTCTTGTACATGACGATTCGAGATGTTATTAGTGTTTACCACGCAGTTAACAGGGCTTTATTCTTAAAAGTAACTAAATATTAACCTAATGTTTCAGGGTTGCTTTTTGAACGAAAATTGACTTAATTCGCGATTCGAAAACTTACAATAATCAATAACATCAACAAGTTATGTGTTATCTCTTTGAGCTTTCAAAGCTGGTCTGTCAACTTTTTGATTGATGAAAACGAGAAACACTTAACATTTTCGCAATGTTTATGAGCAGCGCTATAGCCACTGTGTCTATCATTGGCGACTTTCTAAAAAGATAAAAAATCAGGCGCAATGCCCGATTGAGAACGATTCTTGCAAAGCTTTACCGATAATGAGCTAAAGATCGTGTTTACGTCATTTTAAGGAATTTTGTAAAAGCCGACTTGGGTTTCATCTCGCTGCATCGTCTCCCCCGAGGCGTAATTCCTCTCATGCGTAGCGAATGAATCAAAGCCGAATTATTTCTGTAGCGCATTTTAAAACGTCGAATAGTTAAAAAATCGATGTCGCGCCATCAGAATATTAATGACAAGTAAAAAATAACAAATGGAGTCGATAGCAATGACCAACATCACAAAAAAACACCTGCTCGCTGCGGGCATTCTGGCCGCAGTTGGCGCAGTGACTACCTTCAGCAGCCTCGCCGCCGATGTTCCGGCTGGCGTTCAATTGGCGGCTAAGCAGGAGCTGGTTAAAAACAACGGTTCGGAAGTGCAATCTCTTGATCCGCACAAAGTTGAAGGCGTACCTGAGTCCAACGTTATCCGCGACCTGCTTGAAGGGCTGGTCAATACGTCGTTGAAAGACGGCAGCGTTATTCCGGGCGTAGCAGAAAGCTGGGACAACAAAGATTTCAAAGTCTGGACGTTCCACCTGCGTAAAGACGCCAAATGGTCCAACGGCCAGCCGGTTACCGCCGCCGATTTCGTCTACAGCTGGCAGCGTCTGGCGGATCCGAAAACGGCATCACCTTATGAAAGCTATTTGCAGTACGGCCACATCGTTAATATCGACGAGATTATCGCCGGCAAAAAAAGCCCGGATACCCTGGGCGTAAAAGCCGTTGATGATCATACTCTTGAAGTCACGCTGAGCGAGCCGGTCCCTTATTTCGTTAAAATGCTTTCCCACACTGCGATGAAGCCGGTGTACAAACCCGCCATCGAAAAGTTTGGTGATAAATGGACCCAGCCTCAAAACTATGTCAGTAACGGGGCTTACACTTTAAAAAGTTGGACCGTCAACGAACGCATCGTGCTTGTGCGCAACCCGCAGTATTGGGACAACGCCAAAACCGTGTTGAATCAGGTGACTTTCCTGCCTATCTCTTCTGAAGTTTCTGACGTTAACCGCTATCGCAGCGGCGAAATCGACATGACTTACAACAACTTGCCGATTGAGTTGTTCCAGAAATTGAAGAAAGACATTCCGCAAGAACTGCACGTCGATCCTTACCTGTGCACCTACTATTACGAAATCAACAACCAGAAAGCGCCGTTTACCGATGCGCGCGTGCGTGAAGCGCTTAAGCTGGGTCTGGATCGCGACATCATGACCAATAAAGTGAAAGCGCAGGGCGATCTGCCGGCCTATGGCTTTACGCCTCCTTACACTGACGGCACCGACGGTAAGCTGACGCCACCGGCCTGGTTCAAAGAAACGCAGGAACAGCGCAATACCGAAGCTAAAAAACTGCTGGCCGAAGCGGGCTTCACGGCCGACAAGCCGCTGACTTTCAGCCTGCTTTACAACTCTTCCGATCTGCATAAAAAGCTGGCGATTGCCGCCGCGTCTATTTGGAAGAAAAATCTCGGCGTTAACGTCAAGCTCGAGAATCAGGAGTGGAAAACCTTCCTCGAAACCCGTCATCAGGGCAACTTTGACGTGGCACGTGCAGGCTGGTGTTCCGACTATAACGAACCAACGTCGTTCCTGAATATCATGCTTTCTGGCAGCAGCAATAACACCTCGCATTACAACAGCCCTGCATTCGATAAGCTGATTGCCGACGCGCTGAAAGTGAAAACCGATCAGGAGCGTGCGGCGCTTTATCAGCAGGCCGAACAGCAACTCGATAAAGACTCGACCATCGTGCCGGTTTATTACTACGTGAACGCCCGTTTGGTTAAGCAGTACGTTGGCGGCTATAGCGGTAAAGACCCGCAGGATAACGTTTACGACAAAGATCTCTACATTATCAAGCACTAATTAGGTGCAGCAGCAGGGCGGAACCCGAGCCGCCCTGCTGGTTAATGATTGAGTTAGCAACACGTTAAGCAAAGCAGGTACGAGCAATGTTGAAATTTATTTTACGACGCTGTCTGGAAGCGATCCCGACGCTTTTCATTCTGATAACCATCTCATTTTTTATGATGCGTCTCGCCCCCGGCAGCCCGTTTACCGGTGAGAGAAATTTACCGCCGGAAGTGATGGCAAACATCGAGGCGAAATATCACCTCAATGATCCAATGTACAAACAGTATTTCCATTATCTGGAGCAGTTGGCGCACGGCGATTTCGGCCCTTCCTTTAAATACAAGGACTACAGCGTCAACGATTTAGTGGCGACCTCCTTCCCCGTGTCGGCCAAATTAGGGCTGGCGGCATTCCTGCTGGCGATTGTGCTGGGCGTGTCGGCTGGCGTCATTGCCGCCCTTAATCAAAATACTAAATGGGACTACACGGTGATGGGCATTGCCATGACCGGGGTGGTTATTCCGAGTTTTGTGGTTGCGCCTTTATTGGTGCTGGTGTTTTCAATCCTGCTGAAATGGCTGCCCGGCGGCGGCTGGCACAACGGCGGATTCAAATATATGGTGTTGCCGATGGTAGCGCTGTCGCTGGCCTACATTGCCAGCATTGCGCGAATCACTCGCGGCTCGATGATTGAAGTTCTGCACTCCAACTTTATCCGCACGGCGCGCGCCAAGGGTTTGCCGCTGCGTCGGATAATTTTGCGCCACGCCTTAAAACCGGCGCTGTTACCGGTTATCTCTTATATGGGCCCCGCTTTTGTCGGCATTATTACCGGCTCAATGGTTATTGAAAGCATTTACGGATTGCCCGGCATTGGCCAGCTGTTTGTTAACGGTGCATTAAACCGTGACTATTCGCTGGTGTTAAGCCTGACCATTTTGGTAGGGGCGTTAACGATTCTGTTTAATGCGATTGTCGACGTGCTGTACGCCGTTATCGATCCGAAAATCCGTTATTAAGGCTGGGCACGCTTATGATGTTAACCAAAAAGAAAAGCAGCGAAGCACTGGAGCATTTTACAGAGAAGCTGGAGATAGAAGGGCGCAGCCTGTGGCAAGACGCGCGCCGTCGATTCATTCACAACCGCGCGGCGATTATCAGTTTGTTTGTTTTGCTGCTTATTGCGCTGTTTGTGACTTTCGCTCCGATGCTGGCGCAGTTTCGTTATGACGATACTGACTGGAACATGATGTTGGCCGCGCCGGATATCGCTTCCGGACACTATTTCGGTACCGACTCTTCTGGCCGTGACCTGCTGGTGCGTGTCGCGATTGGCGGCAGAATCTCCCTGATGGTCGGCGTTTCGGCCGCGCTGGTGGCCGTTGTTCTCGGCACCTTGTACGGATCGATTTCGGGTTATTTAGGAGGCAAAACCGACTCGGCGATGATGCGCCTGCTGGAAATCCTCAACTCATTTCCGTTTATGTTTTTCGTTATCCTGCTGGTGACCTTCTTCGGACAAAACATCTTCCTGATTTTTGTTGCGATCGGCATGGTCTCGTGGCTGGATATGGCGCGTATCGTGCGGGGTCAAACGTTAAGCCTGAAGCGCAAAGAGTTTATCGAAGCCGCGCTGGTCAGCGGCGTTTCTACCTGGAATATCGTGCTGCGCCACATCGTGCCGAACGTGTTGGGCGTGGTGGTGGTGTATGCCTCGCTGCTGGTGCCGAGCATGATCCTGTTTGAATCTTTCCTCAGCTTCCTGGGATTAGGCACGCAAGAGCCGCTGAGCAGCTGGGGCGCGTTGTTGAGCGACGGCGCCAACTCGATGGAAGTCTCGCCGTGGCTGCTGTTCTTCCCGGCGGGTTTCCTGGTGGTGACGCTGTTTTGTTTCAACTTTATCGGCGACGGGCTGCGTGACGCGCTCGATCCGAAAGACCGTTAAGGAGTACCACGATGAGCACAATTGAACATACCGCGAGTACTTCGCAAACGGTCGACCCTAACAACGAAAATCGCCGTCTTAATAGCGATGGCAGCCCGATTTTGCTGGATGTCAAAGACCTGCGTGTTACCTTTGGTACGCCAGACGGCGACGTGACGGCAGTTAACGATTTGAATTTTGACCTGCGCGCCGGCGAAACATTGGGCATCGTGGGCGAGTCTGGCTCGGGCAAGTCACAGACGGCGTTTGCGCTTATGGGGCTGCTGGCGAGTAATGGCCGCATCGGCGGTTCAGCTAAATTCAACGGTCGTGAGATTCTTAATCTGCCGCAAAAGCAGCTCAACCAGCTGCGCGCCGAACAGATTTCGATGATTTTTCAAGACCCGATGACCTCGCTGAATCCTTATATGAAAGTCGGCGAGCAGCTGATGGAAGTCTTGATGCTGCACAAACACATGAGTCGTTCAGAGGCTTTCGAAGGATCGATTCGCATGCTCGACGCGGTGAAAATGCCCGAAGCGCGTAAGCGAATGAAAATGTATCCGCACGAGTTTTCCGGCGGCATGCGTCAACGCGTCATGATTGCCATGGCGCTGTTGTGCAGCCCGAAACTGCTGATTGCCGACGAACCGACCACCGCGCTCGACGTGACCGTTCAGGCGCAGATCATGACGCTGTTAAACGAGCTTAAACGCGAATTTAACACCGCTATCATCATGATTACCCACGATTTAGGCGTGGTCGCCGGTATCTGCGACAAAGTGTTGGTGATGTACGCGGGGCGTACCATGGAGTACGGACAGGCGCGCGAAGTGTTCTATCAGCCGAGTCATCCGTATTCGATTGGCCTGCTGAATGCCGTGCCGCGTCTTGACGCCGAGGGTGAATCCTTGCTGACCATTCCGGGCAATCCGCCTAACCTGCTGCGCCTGCCGAAGGGCTGCCCCTTCCAACCGCGCTGCCCGTATGCGATGGAAATTTGTGCCACCGCGCCGCCGCTTGAGCGATTCGGCGACGGTCGCCTGCGCGCCTGCTTCAAGCCCGTGGAGGAGTTAGTATGAGTGAAGTCATCAGTTTGTTTCCTGAAAAACGCGCGGCGCACGTCGATGAAAGAAAGGTGCTGCTCGAGGTCGCCGACCTCAAAGTGCATTTTGATATAAAAGACGGCAAGCAGTGGTTCTGGCAACCTTCGAAAACCCTAAAAGCGGTCGACGGCGTGAGTCTGCGACTCTATGAAGGCGAAACGCTCGGCATTGTCGGGGAGTCGGGCTGTGGTAAATCGACCCTTGCCCGCGCGCTGATTGGCTTGGTCAAAGCCACCGATGGCCGCGTGGCGTGGCTCGGTAAAAGCCTGCTCAATATGTCAGATGCAGAATGGCGCACTACGCGCAGCGATATTCAGATGATCTTCCAGGATCCGCTGGCTTCGCTTAATCCGCGCATGACTATCGGCGAGATTATCGCCGAACCGCTAAAAACCTATAATCCGAAAATGACCAAGCTTCAAGTGAAAGAGAAGGTCAAGGCGATGATGCTGAAGGTGGGGCTGCTGCCAAACCTGATAAACCGCTATCCGCACGAATTTTCGGGCGGGCAGTGTCAGCGAATCGGCATCGCGCGCGCGCTGATCCTCGAACCTAAGCTGATCATTTGCGACGAGCCGGTTTCCGCGCTGGACGTCTCGATTCAGGCGCAGGTGGTTAACCTGCTGCAACAGTTGCAGCGCGAGATGGGGCTGTCGCTTATTTTTATCGCCCACGATTTGGCGGTGGTGAAGCACATTTCCGATCGCGTGCTGGTGATGTATCTCGGGCACGCGGTGGAGTTGGGCAGCTACGACGAGGTCTATCATAATCCGCTGCACCCTTATACGCGCGCGCTGATGTCGGCAGTGCCGGTGCCGGACCCGGACAAAGAGCGCAATAAAAAGATTCAGCTGCTGGAAGGGGAGCTGCCGTCGCCGATTAATCCGCCGTCAGGCTGCGTGTTCCGCACCCGTTGTCCGATTGCCGGGCCGGAATGTGCCGTCACGCGGCCGCTGCTGGAAGGCAGTTTCCGCCACGCGGTTTCCTGCCTAAAAGTGGATCCGCTTTAATCCAGCATTCATTTCTCTGGTTTTTAAACAGAAAATAGACGTAAAAAAGAAAACCCCGCAGGCATTGGCTGGCGGGGTTTTTTTGTGTACAAGCTGTTGTAAAAAATCAGGAAATTATTCTTTCCAGAGAATATGGCACAGCTTGTGGTCTTTTTCGCGACACAGCAGTACGCGCGCAAAGACGTCGTTAATCGGTTCGCCATCGGCATCGGCCAGACCAATCACCACTTCCGCGAAGAAGTCTGGATTGAGGTCAAAATCAACGTGCTCAGCCCAATCTTCAGCCGGATCGTAAAGCTCGGCACCACCGCGCTCTTCAAACTGCAGGTTGAAAATCAGCACATCGGCAGGATCCAGATTATCTACCGCCAGTTCGAGGAAGATATCATAGGCTTGCTCAAGGGTTTCGTCTTCGGTCAGGCGATTATTCAGATCCATAGTCTTCTCATTTAATAGTTGATGACGTGACAGGGGCCAAAGTTGAGGGCGGGCCTGTCACAGGGCCTATTAGAACATTCTCGCTGCCGCTTTTACAGTAACGGACTGAAAAAGTAGAACAGGCGTTCAACGATACGGTGCCAGAACGGTCGCTGGAGCCACTCTTTCGGATCCAGCAAGCGGGAACGCGCCAGATAATCTTCCTGAACTACGGCGAGATCGCTGCCGAAACCGGCGTCGTCGATCACCAGCGTAATCTCGAAATTCAACCACAGGCTGCGCATGTCGAGATTGACCGTGCCGACCAGACTGAGCTGGCCGTCGACCAGAATGCTCTTGGTATGCAGCAGGCCGCCTTCAAACTGGTAAATCTTCACGCCCGCTTCAAGTAGTTCGTTAAAGAACGCGCGGCTTGCCCAATCGACCATCATCGAGTCATTTTTCATCGGCATGATAATGCTGACGTCAACGCCGCGCTGTGCGGCAGTGCAAATTGCGTGCAGTAAATCGTCGCTCGGCACGAAATAAGGCGTGGTCATCACCAGCTGTTCACGCGCTGAATAGGAGGCGGTGAGCAGCGCCTGGTGGATCATGTCTTCAGGGAAGCCCGGCCCAGAGGCGATCACCTGAATAGTATGGCCGCTTTCCTGCTCGAAAGGCATTTGATTGACCTCGGGCTCGGGCGGCAGAATGCGCTTGCCGGTTTCGATTTCCCAGTCGCAGGAGTAAACGATGCCCATGGTGGTCGCGACCGGACCTTCCATGCGCGCCATCAGGTCAACCCACTGGCCAACGCCCGCGCCCTGTTTAAACAGCGCCGGATCTACCATGTTCATGCTGCCCGTATAGGCCACGTAGTTATCGATCAATACGACTTTACGGTGCTGGCGTAAATCCATACGGCGCAGGAACACGCGGAACAGGTTCACTTTCAAAGCCTCTACCACTTCGATACCGGCGTTGCGCATCATCGCCGGATACGGACTGCGGAAGAACTGCAAGCTGCCGGCAGAGTCAAGCATCAGGCGGCAATGCACGCCGCGTCGCGAGGCGGCCATCAACGACTCGGCGACCTGATCGACTAAACCGCCGGGCTGCCAGATGTAAAACACCATCTCGATGTTATGCCGCGCCAGTTCGATATCGCGCATTATCGCTTTAAGCGTGTCATCGCTGGTGGTCAGCAGTTGCAGCTGATTACCTTTTACACCCGCAATACCTTGACGACGTTCGCAAAGCTGAAACAGCGATTTTGCGACATCACTATTTTCGGTAGCGAAAATGCGATGCCAACCTTTAAGGTCATTAAGCCAGCGCGCGGTAGAAGGCCACATCGCCTTGGCGCGTTCGGCGCGACGTTTGCCCAGATGCAATTCACCAAACGACAGATAAGCAATAATGCCAACCAGTGGAATAATAAAGATAATTAATAACCAGGCCATGGCGGACGGGACCGCGCGGCGTTTCATCAAAATGCGTAAGGTTACGCCGGCAATCAGTAACCAGTAACCGAAAACCATCAGCCAGCTGATTACTGTATAAAATGTCGTCATAGGGGCGAAGGATCCTGTTCGCGTGCAAGTTTGGGGAGTTTACGCAGAGTGCGCTTAAGGTTAAACCTTTTAACTATTTTTATCTTCGGCTTCAATCGGCTACGGCTGAATAATAGGTCGGAAAAGTAATATTTGGCCTGATTATGTTATTAAGCGTAGCTAAAACTCTCAATCAGGAGAGCGGTTGATCTATAATATTCGCGCTATTTGAACAGAGACCTTGGTAAAGGAATTGTTGTTGTATGAAACGTAGTAGAAATGAAGTCGCTCGCTGGCGTTTAAAGCGCCAGGCTCAGAAAAGAAAGAGCCGATGGCTTGAGGGCCAGTCTCGACGTTATCGACATATATACCGTATTCGAGCTATCCACTCACTGCAGCATCAGCATCTCGCGTTGTACCACGTCATCCACGGATGGTAAGGGTTCTGACATCAGGCGCGTAAAGCGCCTTTTTTTGTTTCATAACTTCTATGCTTCATAACTTCTATGCTTCATAACTTCTGTGCTTAATAACTTCTGTGCTTAATAACTTCTGTGCTTCAAAACGCCTATGCTTTAAAAAACGCTTATTTATCATTCACTCGGAACAGCGCGCCGCATTTCGGGCACACGAGCGTGGCATTTTTACGCACCTTGGCACTGATTTGTTCGGTAGAAGCTTTGCATTGCGGGCAGACGACCTTAGTGGATTTACTGGTCAAAAACTTCAATCCGTCGAAGAGTGACATATTGGGGTAACCTCGCAGGTTGGGGTAAACAGTCTACCACGTACGCGCCAGCTTAGCTTGGAGGTTAATAACGCAAGGAAACAAATCGGCCAGAGGTTGCGTCAAAAGTGAGAATGAGAGAAGGGTAAGAAATAGCGTTAAGACATCCAGATAAGAAATCTAGGTATGGATAAATAGAGGTAAGAAGCAGGGCCAGCCTGCTTCAAATGAAAACGTGATGTTTTCGTTAGTCGTAAAGCAAAAACGTTAGATAGTCTGCTTGAAGGGTTTCACGGTGACATTTTTATAAACGCCAGCGTCGACGTAAGGATCCACCTCGGCCCAGCTTTTCGCGGCTTCAAGACTTTCAAACTCGGCAATGACCAGCGACCCCGTCATGCCCGCATCGCCCGGCTCTTCACTGTCGATAGCAGGGAAAGGTCCGCCCAGCACCACGCGGCCCTGTGCTTTCATCTCTTGCAGGCGCGCAATATGCGCAGGGCGTGCAAGACGGCGTTTTTCGAGTGAGTCAGCGACATCTTCGGAATAGATTACGTAAAGCATGGTTCACCTTATTTGATTGTTTGTAAGTAGATTCGAATGCCTTCTAACATAGCGAAACCTGGTGCCAAGTGAAAGCGCATGAATGTATCAAAAATGCAGTATTTGAGAATAGTTTTCATCTCCTTATTGAATATGATTGCTATTTGCATTTAAACTTGCGGATTCACGGGGAAATCGAACTCATTAAGCAGCCAACAGCGATGTCATTATCAGATGCTATGCCGTTAAACAATCAGTCCATTATTCGCAGAATAACGTTGCCAGCGATCCTCTCAATCGGGATCCACGGCGCACTTATCGCCGCGTTACTCTATGTCACCATGACTGACAGCGCCAAAATGCCGAAGCAGGAAGAGCATGTCATGAGCGTCAGCATGGTGAATCCGGAAGTCTTTACGCCGCCGCCAACGCCGCAGCCAGTTGTAGAGCCACAGCCAGAACCCGAGCCTGAGCCAGAACCCGAGATTAAACCTGATCCGGTCGTCACTCAGCCCGTGGAAGTGCCGTTGCCGAAACCCAAGCCTCAGCCTAAGCCGAAGCCAAAACCTGTGAAAAAAGTGGTCGAGAAGCCAAAACCGAAGCCGCAGCCACAGCCGCGCCCGGTAGAGAAGACGCAGCAGGTGACCAAAGCGGAAGCGTCGCCGTTTAGTTCGCAAAAGGCCCCGGTATCACCAGCGGCTAAACCTGCGGCGCAAACCACCGGCAGCAGCAGTGGTCCGCGTCCGCTCGACAGGAGCAAGCCGCAGTATCCGGCACGCGCCTTTGCCTTGCGAATCGAAGGGCGGGTTAAAGTGCAATTTGACGTCGACAGTGACGGGCGAGTCGATAACATAAGAATTCTTTCTGCCGAACCGCGAAATATGTTTGAACGCGAAGTCAAAATGGCGATGAATAAATGGCGCTACGAAGCTAAAGAGGCGAAAAACCTTACCGTTACACTGGTATTTAAAATGAGCGGCGGCGGTGGCGTAGAAGATTAATTAATTTCCGCCAGCCGATTGAATTAAATAACGGGGCAAAGCTTAGGTTTTGCCCCTTTTTTTTCATCTTGACTCATCGCGCGTGTTTTTTTATCGCGAAATGAAATTTATTGTCTATCCTCTAATTGATTGATAGTGATTTGTTCTTTTTATTGTAAATACAAAAGGACAACGCATTCTCATATCGTCGTTTTATTCTGAATGATTATCGGCTGCCGCTTATGTGATTGACTTAGCTTGGTCAACGAGCTGTGTACACGGCCATTTATCGCTTCAAGTCATTAATTTATAGAGGAAATAATTATGACGCATAATGATCCCACTCTTTATCAGTCTCCTGATGGAGTTGTTACGGACGTTTATCGTAATAATAATGCGCGACGAATTTCATGGGGTGCCATCTTTGCAGGCGTAATCATTGCCATTATTACGCATATGCTTTTATCTCTTCTGGGTACAGCTATTGGGGCTTCTACCGTAGATTCTCTTAAGGAATCAAACCCGCTTGATGGATTAGGCAAAGGCGCATTAATCTGGATGCTGGTGAGTGCACTTATCTCCTATGCCGTGGGCGCTTATTTTGCTGGCCGTTTAGCTCGCAGAGAGGGCGCACTTCATGGCGTTCTTTCTTGGGGCGTAGTGACGCTAATTTCCGCCTATCTTGTGGTGACAATATTTAGCAGCGCCGTGGGCGGCGTAATGAACGTGGCGGGCGAAGGCTTGAAAGCGGCGGGCAACGGTATTGCCAGCGCCATGCCGCAGGCGGGAAATATGGTAAAAGATCAGCTGCAAAAGGTGAACTTTAATCTAGATGACCTGCAAAACGAGTTAACGACCACCTTACGTCAGACGGGTAAACCGGAACTGCAACCTGAAAACCTGCAACAGCAGGCGCAGCAGGGCGCTAATTCTGCCGAACAGCAGGCGGGCAGCTCTCAGGCACCGAGCCAGGATCTGCAACAGTGGTTTAGCGGTGTTGTTCAGCGCGGCAGCAGCACGCTGCAAGCGGCTGACATTGATGCTCTGAAAAATATCATCAAGGCGCGTACCGGTAAATCTGACCAGGAAGTGGACCAGATTGTTGCCAAAGCGCAGCAGACCTATGAGCAGGCTTACCAGAAGTATCAGCAACTGAAAGCCGATGCGGAACAGAAAGCGCGTGAAGTCGCCGATAAAGCGGCTGCCGAACTCTCTAAAGCTAGCTGGTTTGCTTTCGTTCTGCTGGTGATTGGCGGTATTGTGGCCGGTTTTGCCGGCGAGTGGGGTCGTCGTACTCAGCCTCATCATCTTGCCAACGGTGAAACCGTTCACGGTGACAAGCACATCCGTCGTTAATCTGGCTGTAAAGCAGTTAACTAATGAGCAGTAATAAGTATCAGAAAATAAAAAGTCGCGGCCGAAAACTCGGGCGCGACTTTTTTATTTGTTACTTATTTATTAGGACGATTCAAAACATCTATTCAAATGTCGATTCAAACATCTATTCAAAACGTCGATTCAAATGTGAAACAAATTTCTTTTCAATCAATTACAGCGAATTAGTCATCAAGTGAAGCATCGGAATCCACGCTGAAATTGCTCCGACCCTCGGGCAGCTGGCGAGATTTGCCTTCGCCGTCGACGGCAACGTAGGTAAAGACCGCTTCGGTGGCGATGTAACGCTGACCAATCGGCTCGGAAGAGACCTTTTTTACCCACACTTCAACGTTGATAGTAATGGAGCTATTGCCGGTCTTGATGCAGCGCGCGTAGCAGCACACCACATCGCCCACGGCCACCGGTTTCAGGAATGTCATGCCGTCAACGCGCACGGTAACCACGCGCCCTTTGGCAATCTCCTTGGCCTGAATAGCACCGCCCATATCCATTTGCGCCATCAGCCAGCCGCCAAAAATATCACCGTTTGCATTGGTATCGGCCGGCATGGCGAGGGTGCGTAACACCATCTCACCATTGGGTAACTTATGTTTTTCGTTCATAGGCTTCACATTGAAAAAATTCACATTCAAAAAAGTCCATTACCTGAGGTTCGGGAAGCACGTCAGGTAATACGTCGGAGGTATTACTATTTTTTTTGTTCTTTTTCTTCTTCGGGCATGTGCCTAAAGATATAAACACCGCTTAACAAGGTAAACAGCAGGGTCAACACGGTAAGGCCGAACACTTTAAAGTTAACCCATACGTTCTCAGGTAACCAGAACGCGACATAAATATTTGCCAGCCCGCAAAGCAGGAAGAAAATAGCCCATGCGATGTTCAGCTTGCCCCACACCGCGTCAGGTAATGTCAGCTCTTTGCCCAACATTCTCTGAATCAGCGGTTTTTTCAATATTAGCTGACTGACCAGCAGCGCGCCCGAGAACAGCACATAAATAACGGTTACTTTCCATTTGATGAACAGGTCATCGTGGAAGACCAGCGTCAGCGTGCCGAATACGGCGACCATGACGAAGGTGATCAGCGTCATTTTTTCAACTTTGCGGTATTTGATCCAGGTGAAGACCAGCGCCAGCGCGGTCGCGGCGATCAGTGCGCCGGAGGCGGCGTAGATATCGTAAAGCTTGTAGACGACAAAAAAGACAATCAGGGGAAGAAAATCAAGGAGCTGCTTCATACTTCATTCCATATTTTAAGTAAGCTCTGACTATACCGGATCCTGTTTCGCCATCAAAAGAGGACCCTATAAAAAGAGGGGCTTGCGACGCCCCTCGTATTCGATTATTTGATGCTGGCTTCTGCCTGACTGCGCAGCTTGCTGTACAAGCGGAACAGGTAAATCAGCAGATAGGCCGAAATCAGATTACTCACCGCGCTCAGCACAATGGTCGCCACTTCCGGACCCAGAAACTTCAGGTGGCTCACGGCCAGCAACACCAGCATTTTTGCCGCCAGCCATAGCATGATGGCAGGAACAATCACGCGGGTATTGGCGAAAGCCAGCTTGGCGCTGAATTTAATCGACTTGAAGATACCGAGCTTTTCAGTGGAGACGATAATCGGTGACAGCGACACCGCGACGGCGATAATCAGGCCCGGCACGATAAACAGAGTTAAACCAAGCTGCACGATGAGCGTACACAGGAACATCAGCAGCAGCACGCGAGGCAGAGTAGGCGCAGAGGCGCCGATAGCGCGCAGGGCGCTGGTACGCGCACCCGCCGACACTTGCTGGATAAGCGTTAACATGCCGCCCACCAGCAACACGTTACCGATCAGTGCCGAAAAGGTCGCCGCAGCGGAGACTTTAAGCAACACCATCTGCTGCTCGGGGGTCATCTGCTGGATAATCTGCTGAAGACTCATGCCCGCCGTATCGGAAAGGGAATCGCTGCCGCTGGTCAGCAGGCTAAGCTGATCGCTGTTTGGCGTGAAAGTGTGATTTAAAATGACGGTAATAAATGCGGTCAGCAGGGACATCAGCAAAATGCTGCCCAGCTGGTTACGCAAAAAATTGAAACTGTCACGGTACAATGTACTGGCCGTGATAGGCATGAAGACTCCTAAAGTATCTATTATTGATCCCAAACCGCGATTGTACCCTGTAATTGCCCTGCTGACATCAGGCCAATCGGCCTAAACCGGCTCCTTACGAACTCTTACGTTTGCTGCTTTTATATCCGCGCCATTTTAGAGCCATTTTCACCTTAACGAATGGATTTTAAGGTTTTATTTTCGAGACAATTGCAAGTTAAAAAGATTCAATCGTTAGCTAATTAAATGAAATTTAGCTCTTTTTGCGTAAATTGGCTTGATTGTTTAATTCTGTAAACCTAGGATGCAGGAAGTTTTCTTACCATAGCTGCGAATATGAAAATCCTTTTAATTAGACGTGACAATATCGGTGACCTGATCCTCACCACGCCTCTTATTGCCACGTTGGCAGGCCAAAAAAATACCACGCTGGACTTGCTGGTAAATACCTACAATAAAGATGTTCTGGAAGGCAATCCCCACATCGGCAAAGTGCACCTTTATTGCAAGTCTCACCACCGTAAAAGCGGGCAAACGCTGCTCGGCGTTTATTTCCAGCGATTGAAAACTATTCTCGCCATTCGTTTCGCGCGTTATGACGTGGCCATTGTCGGCAGTACCGACAAGCGTCCATTACAGTGGGCCAAACTCTCTGGCGCAAAACGCATTATTGCCATCGGCGATAAGCCGCTCGAGTGTGTTACCGACATGATTGCGCGCCAAAAAGGCCAGCATATTGTCGAACAACTGAACGGATTGTCGAAACCGCTGGGTATCGATCAACGGCCTGGCCCGTTGGAGCTCTACGTCTCTGAAGATGAAGTGGCGCAGATGGCCAAAAAGTATCATGTCGATCGCAGCAAACCGGTGTATGGCCTGCAAATCAGTGCCCGCAAGCCGCAGCAGCGTTGGCAAGTTGAAAAATTTATTCAGCTAGCCCAGCGACTTTCGACGCGCGAAGCCTGTCAGATCATCCTCTTTTGGTCGCCGGGCGCGGAAGATAATCCGGAGCATCCGGGCGATGACAGCAAGGCACAGCAGATTGTCGACGCCTGTAAAGATATCAACCTCATTCCGTTGCCAACGGGCAATATTCGCGAGCTAATGGCCGCGATGTCACTGTGTGACCAGATAATCACCAGCGACGGCGGCGCGCTGCACATTGCGGCGGGCGTGCAAAAACCCGTGGTGGCACTGTTTGGTAACAGCGACGCTGATTACTGGGGACCGTGGCAGGTGCCTTGCGCAATTATTAAAGCCCCGTCGGACAATGTCGGTCTGGTACACGTCGACGATGTTTACAGCCAATTTACCGGACTTCGCGAGCGGGTTCTGTCCCCGGTTTAAACGCTGACAATCCTGCTAAATCAACTGTCTCCAAAGGCGGCATGCCATAACGAGCCCGTGCGCGATCGCAGGCTTCGTTGGCGATGCCGTCTAATCCAGACTGATCAAACTCGCGGCAGGGCGTGGGGCGATTGAGATAGATAGAGCAGGAAACGGCTTGGCCTATTTCACCTTCCAGCGCCACGCAGCGCGAAGCCCGCGCGTTAGTCCCACTCATACAGCTTAAAAAAGGCGTGACCTGTTCGGTTAATGCCTGCGGCACCACGCCGCCAGCCTCATCTGATTCAGCCCAATAAAACGAAACGCGAAAATAGGCGCAGCATGCGCCACAGGAAATACAGGGATTTTCTTGGATGCCTATCTGGAACGCTTTTTCGCTCATTTCTGGACGCTACCGTAACCGGAGACATAAAACCAAAATCAATCGTGAGTAGCTAACCTACGCATCCGCCATTTTTTCCGCAACTGTTTGTTATTTGATCAAGGCCAATGCTTGTTAAAAAAATTAACAAAAATCACCATAAATTGATCTAGATCATTTCCTTTGTTTTTAACAGGTTAAGATCAATTTAACCAAGTGCAATTACATCTGTTTTCATATAAAAACCTGAACTCGCTACGGCATAATCTTTGCAGGGTATGGCTAAATACCCGAAATAATCACAACGAGGGATTGATATGAAAGCAGCACATTGGGCACTTTTAGCGGCAGCCGCCTTACCAACGGTCGCCAGTGCCAATCAGGCGGGAGATGTTATCGTGCGCGTGGGAACCGCCACGGTGAGACCGTCGGCCAATTCGCCGAGCGTATTGGGTTCACTCGGCTCTTTTAACGCCAGTAACGATACGCAGATGGGCCTGACGCTGGGCTATATGTGGACCGACAATATCGGCACCGAGCTGCTGGCCGCCACGCCTTTTCGCCATAAAATCGGCCTCAACGGCATGGGTGACATCGCCACCGTGCGCCAGCTGCCGCCGTCTTTAATGGCGCAGTACTATTTCCGCACTAAAGAAGACAAACTGCGTCCGTACCTCGGCGTGGGCGTAAACTACACCACCTTTTATCATGCGCGTTTTAATCAAACCGGCTCTGACGCCGGGCTTAGCGATCTCAGCATGAAACACTCCTGGGGATGGGCCACGCAGGCCGGCGTCGACTACAACATTAACCAGAATTGGCTGCTGAATGCGTCGGTTTGGTGGATGGATATCGACACCACCGCGCGCTTCAAGGCGGGCGGCCAGCAGCAGTCGGTCAGCACCCAGCTTAATCCGTGGGTGTTTATGTTCGCCGTGGGTTACAAGTTCTAAGCGTTTTGGCTGTTCAGACGTGAAAAACTAAACGTGTAAACTTGGACGTGAAAACCTGAAAACCTGAAATTTGCCATAGAAAAAGGCGTCAACTGAGTGACGCCTTTCTTCATTCACGATGCGTTAAATAATTTATTTAACCTGCGTGTCGTTCTCTACAGATTTAACGCCCGCTACGCCGCGCGTAACAGATACAGCGCGACTTGCTTCAGCTGGAGAGGTAACAAAACCGCTCAGCTGTACGCGACCTTTAAAGGTTTCGACGCTGATTTCACGCGATTTGATATTGTCATCGGCCAGCAGGGCAGATTTCACTTTGGTGGTGACGACGGTGTCATCAATATAACCGCCGGTGCCTTCTTTTTTCGGTGTTGGGGCACAGGCTGCAAGAGTAGTCACGACAACGGCTGCCATACAAATAGCTGAAAGACTCTTTAAAAGCTTCATAATTAACTCTCCATGCATGTGTTTTAGCAATAATGTAAGAAACTTAAAATTCAACAAAATAAGGCAAGTTGGTGTTAATTCCATGGTGCAGACAAGTGTCTGATTAAGAATAACAAACGATGCGCGAAGTAAGTGTGGTTTAAAAAGGCAGGATGTACAGTTTCGAGGCGTAAAAAAGCGCAATATAGTGAAAAAATAAAGCCCCTATCACAGATGAGAGGGGCTTTGCGTCGAGCCGGTTTTGATTACGCGCGAGTGGCGGCTTTCATATCCGTCACGAAGCGCGACAGCTGAGCCAGCATTTCGGCAGGGTTATCAAGGTTGTTTTCGATAATCCGCACAATCGCCGAGCCAGAAATGGCGCCCGCCGCGCCTGCGGCCAGTGACTCTTTCACCTGAGAAGGCTCGGAGATCCCAAAACCTTGCAGCGGTGGCGCAGCGCGGAACTCACGCAGCTTATCCACCAGGTGATTCAACGGGGTGATTGCACGCTTTTCAGTACCGGTAACGCCAGCACGCGACAGCAGGTAGGTATAACCTCGGCCATGTGAGGCGATTTCACGCAGCAGGGCGTCGCTGGCATTCGGCGGACAGATGAAAATCGGCGCTACGTTGTGACGCATCGCGGCGGCACGGAATGGCGCAGACTCTTCCAGCGGAACGTCGGCCACCAGCACCGAATCAACGCCTACTTCTGCGCAACGCGCGTAGAAACTGTCGAGGCCTTTGTGGAACACCAGATTGGCGTACATTAGCAGGCCAATCGGAATAGTCGGGTGTTTTTCACGAATCTTGGCCAGCAGCTCGAAGCACTGTGTTGGCGTTACGCCAGCCGCAAAGGCGCGCAGATTGGCGTTCTGAATCGTCGGGCCATCGGCCAGAGGATCAGAGAACGGAATGCCTAACTCCAGCGCGTCGGCACCGGCTTCAATCAGGGTGTCGATAATTGCCAGCGACAGCTCTGGATTCGGGTCACCGAGCGTCACGAACGGCACGAACGCACCTTCTTTCTGGCTCTCAAGACGCGCGAACAGTTGTTGATAGCGTTCCATCAGATCTCTCCTCGAGCAGTCAGAATATCGTGCACGGTAAATATGTCTTTATCGCCGCGACCAGAAAGGCTCACCACCAGAATCTGCTCTTTTTCCGGCTCTTCTTTAATCATTTTCAGGGCATAAGCCAGCGCGTGAGAAGATTCCAGCGCCGGGATAATGCCTTCATTGCGAGAAAGCGCCTTAAAGGCTTCCAATGCTTCGTCATCGGTAATCGACACGTAATCGGCGCGACCAATGCTGTTGAGATAGGCGTGCTGAGGGCCTACGGAAGGGAAATCCAGACCGGCGGAGATGGAATAAGACTCTTCAATCTGGCCTTCGGAAGTCTGCATCATTGGCGCTTTCATGCCAAAGTAAATGCCGACCGGCGCGTGTTTCAGCGGCGCGCCGTGCTGTCCGGTTTCAATGCCCAAACCGGCCGGTTCGACGCCAATCAGGCGCACGGCCGTGTCATCGATAAAGTCGGCAAACATACCGATCGCGTTGGAACCGCCGCCCACGCAGGCGATGACGGCGTCAGGCAGGCAGCCTTCGCGTTCCTGCATCTGTGCCTTGGTCTCTTCGCTGATCATCCGCTGGAACTCGCGCACAATCGTTGGATACGGGTGCGGACCCGCCGCCGTGCCCAGCATGTAGTGCGCCGTTTCGTAACTGCCCGACCAGTCGCGCAGCGCCTCGTTACAGGCATCTTTCAGCGTCGCAGAGCCGCTGTGTACCGGAATAACTTCGGCACCCATCAAACGCATGCGGAAGACATTCGGTGACTGACGTTCAACGTCTTTGGCACCCATATAAATGCGGCATTTCAGGCCGAGCAGGGCACAGGCCAGAGCCGAAGCCACGCCGTGCTGACCCGCGCCGGTTTCGGCGATGATTTCAGTTTTGCCCATGCGTTTTGCCAGCAAAGCCTGACCCAGCACCTGATTGGTCTTGTGTGCGCCGCCGTGCAGCAGGTCTTCACGCTTGAGATAGAGCTTGGTGTTGGTGCCCGCCGTGAGGTTTTTACACAGCGTCAGCGCCGTTGGACGGCCCGCGTAGTTTTTCAGCAGGTCGATAAATTCGGCCTGAAATTCAGGGTCACGCTGCGCGGAGACGAAAGCTTCTTCCAGCTGGATAAGCGCAGGCATCAGAATTTGTGGCACGTACATGCCGCCAAATTCGCCGAAGTACGGATTAAGTAAAGTCATGAGATTCTTCCTTTAACACTAATTTAGTAAGCGCGCAGCGTTTGGAATACCGCAGCAATTTTTGCCGCGTCTTTGATTCCCGGCTCGCTTTCGACACCTGAATTGAAATCCAGTCCGGCGCAACCCTGCTGGGCCGCTTGAACGCAGTTATCTGCGCCCAACCCGCCCGCCAGCAGCACGTTGTCCAGCTTTTCGCCTTCAAGCTTGCTCCAGTCAAAACGCTGGCCGGTGCCGCCTTTGCCGTTATCGAGCACGTAACGCTGCACGTGCTCTAAGTCGCGAGCGGGCACCACGTCGGTCACGCTCAGCGCTTTCCAGATTTGGCAGCGCGGCGGCAGAATTTCACGCAGGTGGTTAATGTAAGTCTGGTCTTCATCGCCATGCAGCTGCACGGCAAACAGATTCAATGCCTGGGCTTTTTCGGCCACTTCGGCGATGTCGGCATCACGGAACACGCCAACGTATTTCAGCGGCGCGCCGCTCTGCACCTGACGCGCCTGCGCGCTGTCGACATAGCGCGGCGACGCTTTAACGAAAATCAGCCCGCCATAAATCGCGCCAGCGTGATAGGCGACATTGGCGTCCTGTTGACGCGTCAGCCCGCAGATTTTGTTTTCGCCAAGCAGCACGCGACGCACGGCGCTGGTCAGATCAGGTTCGGACATCAGCGCGCTGCCAATCAGGAATCCGTTGGCAAAACGGCTTAATTCGCGGATTTGCCCGTAATCGTTAATTCCGGATTCGCTGATAACCAATGTACCGTGCGGCACGCGCGGCGCCAGTTCACGGGTGCGATTCAGGTCGATTGACAGGTCACGCAGGTCGCGATTGTTGATGCCGACCACTTTTGCTTTAAGTTTAATCGCGCGCTCAAGCTCTTCTTCATTGCTGGCTTCGGTCAACACGCCAAGGTTGAGGCTGTGTGCGACGGCGGCCAGCTGCACGTATTGCTCATCGTCCAGCACGGAGAGCATCAGCAGAATGGCGTCGGCCTGATAAAAGCGCGCCAGATAAATCTGGTAAGGATCGATGATAAAGTCTTTGCACAGCACGGGTTGCGTCACCGCCGCGCTGACCAGTGGCAGAAAATCGAAGCTGCCCTGGAAATATTTTTCATCGGTCAATACGGAAATCGCCGAGGCGAAATCTTTGTAAACGTTGGCAATTTCTACCGGATCAAAGTTCTCGCGGATCTTGCCTTTTGAAGGCGAAGCCTGTTTGCATTCAAGAATGAACGCGGTTTTCGCGCCTTGCAGGGCATGATAAAAGCTGCGCTGGCTTGGCGTAATGTCGTTTTGAAAACTGGCTAGCGGCTGTTGTTCTTTACGTGCCGCGACCCAAACTTCCTTGTCGCGGACAATCTTGTGGAGCACGGTTTCCTGCTGCATCACTTATCCTCTTGCTGCCAATGCAGTAACGCGCTTGAAGGGTTCTCCGCTGCGCATTACGGCCAAAGCTTTCTGTGCATTTTGTTTTAAATCTTCCTGACCGAAAAGACGCAATAACATGGCGACGTTTGCAGCCACGGCGGCCTCGTGTGCCGGGTCACCTTTACCTTGTAACAAGCGTGCAAGAATGTCACGGTTTTCTTCCGGTTCGCCGCCGAGCAGGGCGGAGATAGGGAAGTTGTCCAGCCCAAAGTCCTGCGGCGTCAGCTCGTAAGTGGTGATTTCACCGTTTTTGAGCTCGGCAACCTGCGTCGGCGCGTGAATCGCCACTTCATCCATGCCGCCGCCGTGAACGACCGCCGCGCGCTCATAACCGAGCGTGCGCAGCGTTTCGGCGATCGGGCGTACCAGCTCGGGGCTGTAAACGCCAATCAGCGCCAGCGGCGGACGGGCCGGATTAATCAACGGCCCCAGCACGTTGAACAACGTGCGTGTTTTCAGCGCTTTACGTACCGGCATCGCGTGGCGAAAACCGGTGTGATACTGCGGCGCAAACAGGAAGCAGACGCCTAAATCATCCAGCGCTTCGCGTGAGGCTTGGGCTGGCATATCCAGCGTGATGCCAAACGCGGCCAGCAAATCTGACGATCCTGAACGGCTTGAAACGCTGCGATTGCCGTGTTTGGCCACCCGCGCGCCGCAGCAGGCGGCAACGAACGCGCTGGCGGTAGAAATATTGATGCTGTTAGTGCCGTCGCCGCCGGTACCGACGATGTCGGCAAACGCATAGTCCGGACGCGGGAACGGCTCGGCGTCGGCCAGCAACGCCTGCGCGGCACCGGCGATTTCTGCCGGCTGCTCGCCGCGCACTTTCATGCTAATTAGCGCCGCCGCCAGCTGTGCCGGTTCAAGTTCGCCTTTGATGATAGCGGTAAACAGGGTTTGGCTCTCTTCCTGAGTCATCGTCTGTGCCTGGTAAAGGTTTTCCAGAATACCTGCGATAGTTTGCGTTTCCATGACTGTTCCTCTTACGCCAAAGCCCAGGCCAGCGTCTGTTCCAGCAGACGGGCACCCTGAGAGGTTAAAATTGATTCCGGATGAAACTGGAATCCGCAGACGCGATCTTCGTCGTGGCGCACGGCCATCACCATCTCGCCGAAGCGGGCGTTGACGGTCAATCCTTTCGGGATTTGACTGCCTACCAGTGAATGGTAGCGTGCGACCGGCAGCGGATTGTTCATTCCAGCAAACATGCCTTCGTTATCGTGTGTAATAGATGACGCTTTACCGTGCAGGATTTCGCCCGCCTGACCCACGTGACCGCCGTAGGTTTCAACGATCGCCTGATGGCCTAAGCAAATGCCGATGATAGGAAGCTGCCCGAGCAAACGGCGCAGCAGTTCTGGCATGCAGCCCGCCTGCGACGGCGTGCCCGGGCCCGGCGACAGCAGCAGCACCGGTTTTTCCATTTGGCTGAGTTTTTCAATAATCACGTCAGCCGGGATCTGGTTACGATAAATTTTGACGTTGTGTCCGCTCGAACGCAGCTGGTCGACCAGGTTGTAGGTAAATGAGTCTACGTTGTCGATAAGTAAAATGTCGGCCATCTTAAAACACCTCTTTAACATGATGAGCTGTGGCGATGGCGCGCAGCACGGCACGGGCTTTATTACGGGTTTCGTCGGCTTCTGCCTGTGGAACGGAGTCAAGCACAACGCCGCCGCCGGCCTGCACGGTCGCGATGCCGTCTTCAACATACGCTGAACGAATGACGATACAGGTATCGAGATCGCCATGAGCAGTAAAGTAACCCACTGCGCCGCCGTAGCTGCCGCGACGGGATTGTTCAGATTCGGCAATCAGCTGCATGGCGCGAACTTTCGGCGCGCCGGTCAGCGTACCCATGTTCATCACCGCCTGATAGGCATGCAGCACGTCGAGGTCGGCGCGTAAGGTGCCCACCACGCGGGAAACCAGATGCATCACCACGGAATAACGGTCAACTTTAGTCAGGTCGGCGACGTAACGGCTGCCCGGTTCGCAGATGCGCGCCAAGTCATTACGTGCCAGATCCACCAGCATTAAATGTTCGGCCAGCTCTTTGTGATCGGTACGCATTTCAAGCTCGATGCGGCTGTCAAGGTCGGCATCCAACGAACCGTCAGCGCGACGACCCCGTGGACGGGTGCCTGCAATCGGGTAGATTTCAATCTGACGATTAGTAGCGTCATATTTCAGCGCGCTTTCAGGTGACGCACCGAACA
Source organism: Rouxiella sp. T17 (assembly GCF_036663475.1). Classification (NCBI taxonomy): domain Bacteria; kingdom Pseudomonadati; phylum Pseudomonadota; class Gammaproteobacteria; order Enterobacterales; family Yersiniaceae; genus Rouxiella; species Rouxiella sp. T17. Next base: position 77,253 of record NZ_JAWUEA010000041.1, read on the forward strand.
GGGTGAAATCGTTGTCCTGCATAAAGAACATATAAGGACTTGGATTGCTGTTCTTCAGCGTTTCATAGGCTGCCAGCGGCGCAGGGCAAGGCAGCGAGAAGCGACGAGACGGCACCACCTGGAAAATTTCACCGGCGCGAATCGCCACTTTCATCTGCTCGACCACGCCACCAAACTCTTCATCACTCTGGTTGCAGCTCAGCTGCATGTCATTCACAGACTGCTGCGGAATGGCGTGAGGAGGCTGTTTCAGCTGATGTTGCAGCTGTTCAAGACGTTCGGTCAGGCGCAGTTTCTCTTCCTGATTCGGCGTAAACACGCTCGCCTGCAGGCGGCTGGTGCGTTTCTGGTGATCCAGCACCAGCAGCGTTTCGGCCAGATAGAAGCAGAAATCCGGGCAACGCTGATCGGCGCGCAGCTGTGGCAAATCTTCGAAACCGGCAACCAAATCGTAGGCAAACAGTCCACCGAGGAACATCGCTTCGCGCTCGTCTTCCGGCGATTCCACCAGATTCAGCACGTTACGCAGCGCGTCGAATACCGACTTGGCACGCAAACGGGCATCTTCATCCTGCATGGTGTCAATAATCGGGAAGGTCAATTCACGACCGTTCGGACGCACCTTGTTGTCGACGTCGTGCGGCAGTGATTCATCGAGCAGCGGCAGCAAAGAGGCGCCGTTGGCGGTAAGCGCCTGAATGTTGACCACGCGGCCCATCGCGGTAATACGCAGGGCGCTGTCGACGATCAGCAGGCTTTTCAGGCTCTCTTTAGTATTGATTTCCGCGCTTTCAAGCAGCAAGGTCGCAGGACGTGCGCCACAGAGTTGGTGGAAAATTGCGGTAGGATCGCCACGATGACTTCCCTGCGATGTCAACAATTCCAATTTATGTCGTTGATTGCTCATGATGTTTCCTAAAATTTATCCACAAAAAAGCCCGCGTTATGCGGGCTTCGGGTATCTGCAGCGTCTGATGACAGCTATGCGCAATTACACCGCCCGCGAAGGGGAAGCGCGCCACCAGCTATTTGAAAGGTTGAGGTTCATTTTCATCATCAGTCACTCTTGTCAGTTATCTTGCCGGAATTCGATGGTCACTTATTTCGTGAACTTGCGTACTAGTTAACTAGTTCATTGGCGCAAAGTCAACCTTCTTTTATCCATTCTTTAGACAAAAAGGGCGTAACTTGTCGGCAACGGCCGATTTTGCTCAAAAGCTGCGCGATTCCAATCCCGTGCCGAGATAGCGGTAACGTCGAGAGGCCTTACACGTTATGATAGACGCAGTTTTTTATCTAAGGCCTACAAGCATTATTATGACATCCAGCGTATCCGATAACCCTGCCTTCACTCTTTATGACCTGCACAGCCACACTACCGCCTCCGACGGGTATCTCACACCGGAGCAGCTGGTTGCCCGCGCGGTCGAGATGCGCGTCGGCGTGTTGGCGATTACCGATCACGACAGTACCGACGGACTGGCGCGTGCCGCCGCTGCCATTGAAGCCGACAGCTTGCCTCTTCAGCTAATCAACGGCGTTGAAATCTCGACGCTGTGGGAAAACCACGAGATCCACATTGTGGGCCTGCGCATTGATCCCGAACATCCGGCGATGGTGAAACTGTTGGCGAATCAGGCACGTTTGCGGGTGGAACGCGCGCAGGAGATAGGCCGTCGTCTGGAAAAAGCGCGAATTGAAGGCGCGTGGGAAGGCGCGCTGCGTCTTGCTCAGGGCGGCGCGGTAACCCGTGCGCATTTTGCCCGTTATCTGGTTGAAATCGGCGTCGCGGAAAACATCGCCAAGGTGTTTAAGAAATATCTGGCAAAAGGCAATATCGGCTACGTTCCGCCACAGTGGTGTACACTTAAAGAAGCTATTGATGTTATTCATCAATCGGGTGGGCAAGCCGTAGTCGCGCATCCCGGACGATACGATCTGTCGACCAAATGGCTTAAGCGACTGCTTGCCTATTTCGCCGAGCAGGGTGGCGACGCGATGGAAGTCGCCCAGTGCCAGCAAGCGCCCAACGAGCGCACGCAGCACGCCGCTTTTGCCCGCGACTATAATTTACTGGCGTCGCAGGGTTCTGATTTTCATCAGCCCTGCTCGTGGATTGAACTTGGCCGCAAGCTTTGGTTGCCCGGTGGAGTAAACCCAGTCTGGGCTAATTGGCCAATCCTTCGGCCTTGAAGCTGCAACTGTGTTGGCTGCGCCAGCTCACCCCAGTCACTTAGTTATGACTTTGGATTATGACTGCGGCCTTTTAGAAGTGAAGAGGAGTTTTTATGAGTCAGTATTTTTATGTGCATCCTGAGAATCCGCAGCCGCGTCTGATTAATCAGGCCGTCGATATGTTGCGTAAAGGCGCGGTGATTGTTTACCCGACCGATTCTGGCTACGCGCTGGGTTGTCGCCTTGAAGATAAGGCCTCGATGGAGCGTATTTGCCGCATTCGTCAGCTCGATGGTAGCCATAATTTTACCTTGGTGTGCCGCGATTTGTCTGAGCTTTCGACCTATGCCTATGTCGATAATACGGCGTTTCGTTTAATCAAAAATAACACGCCGGGCAATTACACCTTTATTCTCAAGGCGACCAAAGAAGTGCCGCGCCGTTTGATGAACGATAAACGTAAAACGATTGGCCTGCGCGTGCCGTCGAATCCGATTGCGCTGGCCCTGCTTGACGTACTCGGCGAGCCGTTGATGTCGACCACGTTGATGCTGCCGGGCAATGATTTTGCCGAAGCAGATCCGGAAGAGATCAAAGATAACATTGGCAAGCTGGTGGATCTTATTCTCGACGGCGGATCGATTGGTCAGCAGCCAACCACGGTTGTCGATCTCACTGACTCAGTACCCGAAGTGGTGCGCGAAGGGGCAGGGGATCCAGCACCTTTCCGTTGATGACCGGTTTTATGGCTTCATGCTTTTATATGACTTATTGACCCCCTTTAAAACTTTCTGATAGTCATAAGAGGTCATAAACCTGTCGTAATGTCGATAAACTAGCCGATGGATCTGTTCTCTGATTGATAGATAAACTTCATCGGCGGTTATCAATGACCAAACTTCAGAAGGTACGGCATTGGGCCGGCCTTCTCGAGCGCGTATGAAATCACGGTATTTTGTATTAATGAATATCGAGGGCAGTCGGCCAGAGAGATCGGACTGATAGTTATTAATTTCCTGTTTTAATTCGCTATTTCTTAGCAGTCGATAGAAACAGTCAGCACCTGCTTTATGTAAGCAAGCCACATCCAAAGCGCCTTTAAGCTCCTGCACCATTTGCCGAATAAAAGGCTGCAATAAAGCCTCAGTCACATTGCCGAGAAAGATTTTCTCTGCTTGCACCTGCTGGGTAATAATGGCGATAACAAAATTCTTATCCCAATCCTCAAGGCTAAACAGCGCCAACTGACCGAATAGATTGGCGAGATAACGGCTGCTGATTAAATCGTCTTCGACATCGGGTAAATAACTGGCGCCGCGGATACTTTGCGCCAGTTTCTCTATCGCTATTAGCAACGCGCTATTTTGCGGGCGGCTTTCCCACCGATTAACGGGCGAAGAAATGGCGATATTTCTACCCGCTTCGGCTTTTGCCATAATTAACGCGAATGCCTCGGCCGATTTGATGGCAGTTTGCCGAGGGTTAATCATTAACAGCAGGCCGTCGAATTCCCGGTCCCAAAGCGTGACGTAAAATTCTTTGAGATAAGCAAGGGTAGGGTCGAACTGCGGACTAATAGCAATAAAGCTCACCGTGCGCCGCGCTAACTCGCCATTAACCTGTATCTCGACGCTGACATTATTGAGTGACCGTTGCCAGTAATGAGGATTATCACTTTGAAAGAGGGCAAGCAGCAATTTCTGATGAAGCGCGCGACGAATGGTTAATTGTTCGACTGAATCCTGCGCTCCCAATTTAACGGGGCTTATCTGCTCATAAGTTTCAAGCTCACAGCGCAGCCGCAGACGATTGAAATTGCATCGCTCTTCATTGAAGGTAATGTCATAGGGGAGATATCGCTGCGGATTGGAAATCATCTCAAATATTTCTTCATTAAATTCATCGGGCCGTTCATTAGCCGACGTTTGTAACTTGCGCCTCACGCTGCGAAAAACTTTTGGCGCAATTTTTTCGCCAATAAAGCCCATGGCAGGGGCCGCATTGGATTTAATGCCCTGTGCGATGGTTTTGAGCAGAAAGCCTTTATTCATACTCGTGACGGCATGAAACAGCATTTTCATGTTCCATTTGAATATATTAGGCAGCGGAATCGGCGAACCACGAGAAACAAACGTATAGATGCCGTCAATCAAGATTTCGGATAACCCTTTTTCGCTCATCCGATAGATTTCATCGCTGTAAATATTTTTGTATAACCGCCTGAATTCACCTAATGAATCAGCGGTAACGCCGGGAATAGGCCCGGAAAAGAAGCGATCAACGGAGTGCATGACGGCCGTTTTCATTGCCGTTTTGCCGGGACGCGTTATTTTCTGCGCGCCTTTAATAATGATCTTAAAGGGCGCAGTGACAATTTTACCGGCAGGAATGAAATTTAAGCCACAGGTTAAGCCATCCAGCGCCGTTATCCAGAACTTCTCTTTTTCGTTAGCCAGACCCGTTGTAAAGTCATAGCACTCGATAAAGGGTAACCACGGGCGCAAAGCCAACCAGCGTATATCCTGCGCCAACTCCCGCTCCTCTGCCGTTTCTGCATAAGCGCGACGTTTCATATCTTGTCGTGGCTGCAAATTATCACGACAAAGCTGATCAATGACCTGTTGTTTAGAAGTATACCGCCGTGTCTCGAGTTCAAAGGAATAAGCAGTAATGGCCCACATTGGAATAGGGCAACGCTGATGAGTGTTGGTTTCGATAAACAGCTGCGGATTGGCAGACATATAATCAAATAAGCGTGAAAGCGTATTTTGCAAACTGCCGCAATGTGAATATTCACGCAGTAAGGTAATAAGCTCACCCTTAAGCGTTTTGAGATAATGACGGCGATTAAAAGCAAATACGTTGAGCGTTTCACCATGAAAAATAATGACGAGCGTAGCCAGCTTCCAGGTCGGGAATAGCTCACGCTGGGTACTCTCCAGCTGAGCGAAGGCGCTTTCAAAGGTGTGTGCATACTTGAGGAGATTGACCATCATATAGCCGTCGGCACTATTGATTAATTCCCGCTGCCTCACGCTGAGCAACTCGAGTGATTTATTAATCGTCTGACGAATAAGGTCATGTTCGCGGGCTATATCGCGGTCATACTTGGTATGAAAAAGTGTGTTGATGCTTTTCAAAGGCATCATTTTTTGCAGGCTGCGACGAATATCCTGCTGCGGATTATGTTTAGTAAAATTATCAAACACCTGCGGATCAACTTCCAGCATGACGGTTAAGTTGCCGCCGAGCGCAATATATTGCTCCAGCCAGTTACGGTGTCTTTCAATGGCTATCATGTGGCTACGCGGAATAACGGCACCCGAGCGTCCGCTGGTACTTTCACGCTGTTTGTAATAGTTATGAATGCGGGTAAAAGCCTGCTCAATCGACAACTTACCGGGATACGGAATGGTGCGCTTTGCGGTCCACGGCACGCGCTGTTGCGCCCCCAATTCTGAAACCACCACGGTAATCATCGCCATTCTGTCGAAGTAGCCTAAGTCATGAATATTCTTTTCAATTTCGGCTATTTCATATTCGGTATTGAAAACCCATCGATGAATGTCGGCGATGAAACCCTGTTTTCTAAAGGTCGCGGCGAAGAGTTCACTGTGAGTGATTAAATTAATAGTGCGTATATCTTCGTGTTTAACCTTCTCTATTGTCGAAAGATAGTTATCGACGCGAAGCTCGTCACCCTTATTTTTGAGTGACAGGTCAGCATGAATAGCATAGGAATTTTGCTTACTGATCGCGGGCGCGCTGCCGTTATTAAACTGAATGCCGATGGCGACATTCGGCATTTCAAGATAAATAAGAAAATGAATCAGCCTTTTAACGTCGACCTGATGAGGATTAAAGGGCGCGATCGCCCGCCGCAATTTCTCTTCAAGCTGATGATAAAATTCACCCATCGTCAGATCGGCTGTTTTTGGATCATGCTGCTCGGCAGAGGTATTCGGGCGATGATTGAGATACCACTGATAATAAAGACTCACGGCGTGGTATTTAACCTCGTTGAGGCTAATAAGGATGGGGAACGCCGTGCCGCTGGCGCGTAAAGTCAAATGCATAATTAATGCGACGGCATCGCGAAGTTCGGCATGGTTTATCTTTCCGCCAGCAATATCCTGCGCCAAATCAAAGGGCTTATGACCCGTCCAGATAATTAACCCAACCTCCGAACTGTTACCGCTTTTATGTCCCGAAAGGCCAATGTCATCAACCTTTGCAGCCTGCTTTAGATAACGGAAAAAAAGATTGAGCTGCGTAAAGTTATAATCGAGCCTGTTATCAAAAAGTTGATTGGCCAAAGCCGCGATAAGCGCGATGCCGTCCGTGGAATCGGCGGGGAATTCTGCACTCAAAAACTTTCTGGCGGCGGATAAAATGGGCGCATCTATTTCATTGCGCGGCGTGAAGTTTGAAATATGCAGTGCTTTTGAATAGTGCGTGGATAACGCCTTTCTGTTTCTAGCAGAAAGTGATGCTTTACTCGGCGCGAGCGGCTTTTCTCGAGGGTTTAATGCCGATAATCCGTGTAGCAACTTCATTACTAACTTATATCCGCCATAGGTTATCAATGTTGCTGAAGAGGCGAGTGCTACGGCAATGCCCGCGGGACGTCGCGATTGCCAACCCATATTTGCAGCCGCCGCCGTGCTAGTTAATAAAGGAACCGAAACCTGTTGCGTAGCTGCATTATTTGCATGCTGCTGACTCCGCAAAGGCTTAGTCGCCGGCATTGATTCGAGTCTGGGAATAAAGGATTTATTTAGGGGCGTGATGAATGAATTGGGCAAAAAAGGCGGATAGAGGTTGATCAGTCGAGTGAGCAGCGAGCGTAAAAGAGAGATAAGCGAAGAGGGCGGAGAAAGCGGTTTTTTTATCGTCCAGAGTATCGCTAAACTGCTTATTAATAGACAAACGTTGACAAGGTCAGAGTGAGTATAGGCCTGCAACCAGGCGTTTTTTTGCCAGTAATCAAGATGCTCTACTATCCAATAATTGAACGCATCAAGCGGAATATCGCGATAGCGTTGCACGGCAATATAGAGTGACGGCAATTCCAATATTAATGATATCAGCGCCGGGCAAGAAGTTGTTCGCGTATCATTTCGTGTGTCATTTTGCGTATACAATCGCGCATAAATAAGGGGGACTATCAGGCTGGACGCGACCTGGCAAAGCAGCGTTTTAGTTTCGCTGCTCGCCGTTAATAACACAATGGGCTGAATAATTAGCGCGTGGAGTAAATGAGCCTGACTGCGGGCCATAAAACAGCGCCACAAGTCCTGTAATTTAGGCGAATGATTGAGCTCATGAATCGTTAGGGCGCTGCTTAGGGTAATAACGGGCAATAATAAAGGTCTGATATCCGCTGAAATAGTCGGCGGCAACAGCGGGTTAATGACCGCATGATGCAGTTGCGCCAAAGAATTACTGACATTATGCGTAGCGATGTGCAACAGAAAGGCGCGCCAGTTATGGATCGGAGCTGAATTAACATCCAAACCGTCGCAGCTCGACAGCTGACGAGAAATATTGCGCACCCAAATCAAGGCGAATTGCAGAGGATTGGCCGCGTGGCAGGGGATAAAAGCAGGGCGAACCTGCGAGCTGGCGATGATGCGCATGATGGCATTACCCGTCAAGGGAGATTTTCAGCGCGAAACTCGCTGCGTTATTCCCCCATCCTATCGCCCATTTATTATAAAAACTTCAACGTTTCACTCATTGCGGCGCATCGTGAGCGCGGTTTACTGCCATCGTAAGGCACTATTTTTTCAGTGAATTAATATCAAAAAAATTATGCTGCACTGTGGTAAACTAGCGCCCGTTATTCACCTTTGTATCGCGTCGCACGCCTGACACTTATATCCTATTGCTTATATCTTATTGATAGACATGAAGATTATTTGGCGCGCCGACCCTATAGTAAAAATGACGCCTGTGAAGGCGACAAAAGAGGCTGCTCAATGAGCGAGAAGTATAATTCCAGTAAGCAAAAAAACGATAAATTTTCCTCTGACAAGCCGCGTTCTCAGCGCAGCGAGTCGGATAAGCCGCGCGGCAAAAAGCCCGGCGCCGAAAAATCCCGTATTCAAACTACCCGTGGTGGTAAAGCCGCTGCGGAAAAATCAGGTGCAGGCAAAAGCCGTACCGATCAGCCACGAAATGGCCGCCCGCAGGGTGACAAACCGCGCAGCACCAAGCCGCGTTCAGAGTCACTGCAGGTTAAAAAAGTCACTGATGACGAAGTAGAAGACGCACCGAAATACGAAAAGCCGAAAAATGCGCTGGACGACGGTGAAGGTCTGCAAAGCGAAAAGCTGCAAAAAGTATTGGCGCGCGCCGGACACGGTTCACGTCGCGAAGTCGAAGCGATGATCCAGGCTGGCCGTATCAGCGTCGACGGTAAAATCTCTACCCTCGGCGATCGCGTTGAAATGCACGCGGGCACCAAAATTCGTCTCGATGGTCACGTGTTGTCGATTCTCGAAGCCGAAGATACCGTCTGTCGCGTGCTGGCGTACTACAAGCCGGAAGGCGAGCTGTGTACCCGCAGCGATCCTGAAGGTCGCCCGACCGTGTTTGACCGTCTGCCGAAAATGCGTGGCTCTCGCTGGGTTGCCGTTGGCCGCCTTGACGTGAACACCTCCGGTTTACTGCTGTTCACCACCGACGGTGAGCTGGCTAACCGCCTGATGCACCCAAGCCGTGAAGTTGAACGCGAATATGCCGTGCGCGTATTTGGTCAGATTGACGACGCTAAAATCTTGCAGCTGAGCCGTGGCGTTCAGTTGGAAGATGGTCCGGCTGCTTTCCGCACCATTAAATATCAGGGCGGAGAAGGGCTGAACCAGTGGTACAACGTAACTCTGACCGAAGGGCGTAACCGTGAGGTTCGTCGTCTTTGGGAAGCCGTTGGCGTACAGGTGAGTCGTCTGATTCGCGTGCGTTACGGCGATTTGAACCTGCCTAAAGGCCTGCCTCGCGGCGGTTATAAAGAGCTGGATCTGCCGGACATCAACTACCTGCGTCAGCTGGTGGACATGACCGAAGAAACCGTCAGCAAGATGCCGGTTGAGCGCGATCGTCGTCGCGTGAAAGCTAATCAGATCCGTCGTGCAGTGAAGCGCCACACCGGCGTTGCACCTTCGCGTCGTAGTACAGGTCCTGCCAAGCGTTAATTTCGCGGGTAAAAACTGTGCTACAGGGTTCTGAAGGGGCCTGAATAAATGAAACCGCAGCTTAAGAGTTGCGGTTTTTTTTTAGGCAAAATTTACCAGTCGATACCCTGTTGCGCCATAATCCCGGCATCAAATGCGTGCTTCACCGGACGCAATTCGCTCACGGTATCAGCCAGTTCAAGCAGCTCTCGATGACAGCCGCGGCCCGTAATGATCACCGTTTGATGAGCAGGGCGAGCATTCAGCGCATCAATAACTTCCTGCAAATCCAGATAACCAAAACTCACCATGTAAGTTAGTTCATCAAGCACGACTAAATTGAGCGAGGCGTCGGCCAGCATCCGTTTGCCGTGCTGCCAAACGGCCTGACAGGCAACGGTATCGGTCTCTTTATTCTGCGTTTCCCAGGTGAATCCGGTCGCCATGACCTGAAATTCTACGCCGTGCGGCTCAAGCAAGTTTCGCTCGCCGTTGGGCCATTCACCTTTAATAAATTGAATCACGCCCGCGCGCTGGCCGTGGCCGACGGCGCGAGTCACGGTGCCAAATGCGCCGGTGGTTTTGCCTTTGCCATTGCCCGTCAAGACGATAAGAATGCCGCGCGTTTCCGTGGCGGCTTCAATACGCGCATCGACCTGCTCCTTGAGCTTCTGCTGGCGCTGCTGGTGTCTCTCTTCGCTCATTAAATCGCCTTATTATTCAGCGGGACCGGCTTTGCGGCCAGGTTGGGCATCATAGCTGGTACCGGTTTTACGGCGGCTATCGTCGCCCATCAAATAGAGGTACAGCGGCATAATATCGGCGGGCGTTTTAAGCTTCAGGCTGTTCTCTTCCGGGAACGCCGAGGCGCGCATACTGGTGCGCGTACCGCCCGGATTGATACAGTTTACACGCAGATTAGTGTGCTTATACTCATCGGCCAAGACCTGCATCAGCCCTTCGGTGGCAAACTTGGAAACCGCGTAGGCTCCCCAACCGCTGCGACCTTCACGACCGACGCTGGAACTGGTAAACACCAGCGACGAACTCGCGGATTTTAGCAGCAAAGGCAGCAGGCTTTGGGTCAGCATAAAGGTCGCGTTAACATTGACCTGCATCACGTCTTGCCAGTCCTGCAATTTGATTTCACTGACGGGCACGATTTCGCTGAGCAAACCGGCATTGTGCAGCACGCCGTCGAGGCGCGGCACCCATTGAGCGATTTGCTCGGCGACGTTATCGCAATCCTGCTGAGTGGCGGTGAGCAGATCGAGGGTGATAATCTCGGCCGCTTGCCAACCTGCATCGGCAATCTGCTGTTGCACCTTTATAAGTTTGCTTTCTGTACGACCCAATAAAATGACCCGCGCACCAAAGCGGGCATAGGTTACGGCGGCTTCGCGACCAATACCGTCGCCGGCACCGGTGACTAAAATAATACGTTGGCGAAGCAGGTCGGATTTTGGATGATAATGCACGGGAGTTGTCCTCTAAGTGGCGTCAGGATGTGGTGGTCAGCGCCAGCGACACATCGGAACAATTCGTTTGCCGGGAGTTGAATCCTCAACCGGGCCAAACGAATTGCTAGAATATTCAATAAGAATGGATTAACGGTGGCAGTTATATGCCTGAAATAAATCTCAGTTTCAACGATTAACCCATTATAAAGCTGATCATTTGTAACAAAATTGGACTTTCGGCGCACCCTGTTTAGCGCATTTATGGCGATTATCCTGAAAATGTGTCTTGAGTGGCTTATCTTGCCCCTTTCCAGCAAGACGGGCCGCTGGCGATTGTCTAGAATAGACTTCGTGTCTTATCAGAATGTTAATAGGCGGTATTTGTGGATTTACTCCCTCTGTACGGGCTTTTTCTAGCCAAGATTGTAACGGTAGTGGTAGCCATTGGTGCACTGATCGTGCTGGTTATTGGGCTGCGTCAGCGTAAATCATCCTCGAAAGGCGAACTGCGCCTGACCGATCTGGGTGAAGAGTACCGCGACATGCAGCGCGAAATGCGCACGGCGCGGCTGCATCCGGCTGAACAGAAACTGCATCTCAAGGCTTTCAGAAAAGAAGAGAAAGCGCAGGCGAAAATCAAAAAGCAGCAGGCGAAGGCGGGCAGCAGAAGTAGCGGCAAACCTTGTCTCTACGTGCTTGATTTTAAAGGCAGTATGGACGCTCATGAAGTGACGTCGCTGCGTGAAGAGATATCCGCCGTACTGGCCGTCGCGACGCCGCAGGATGAAGTGTTGTTGCGTTTGGAAAGCCCAGGCGGCGTGGTGCATGGCTACGGCTTGGCGGCTTCCCAGCTGGTGCGCCTGCGTCAGGGTGGCGTGCGTCTGACCGTTGCGGTCGACAAAGTTGCGGCCAGCGGGGGTTACATGATGGCCTGTGTCGCCGATCGCATCGTTGCGGCACCTTTTGCCATCATCGGGTCGATTGGCGTTGTGGCGCAGATCCCGAACTTTAGTCGTCTATTAAAGAGAAACAATATTGACGTCGAGCTGCACACCGCCGGTCAGTATAAACGTACGTTGACTCTGTTCGGCGAAAACACCGATGAAGGGCGCGAAAAATTCCAGGAAGACTTAAACGAAACTCACGTATTGTTTAAAGAGTTTGTTCACCAGAATCGTCCTTCACTGGATATCGAGGCGGTGGCCACCGGTGAGCACTGGTTTGGCACGCAGGCGCGTGAAAAAGGGCTGATTGATGCCGTGGGCACCAGCGATGATTTGCTGATCGCCGAAATGAAAAATCATGAGGTCATTGCGGTACGTTACGCCCGTCGTAAACGAATGATGGACCGCTTTACCGGCAGCGCGGCGGAAAGTATTGACCGTCTGTTTTTACGCTGGTTGCAGCGCGGTGAAAAACCGTTGCCATAACAAAATATACAGGGGCTACGGCCCCTTTTTTATCGCTTTTTAATCACTCAAAAGGAGTAGATTACTTAATTAAAAATTAATTAAATGCCTCACTCTTTCGATTAAAAAAGAAACGTGTTTTACAGCCTGTATTTATCTGAAAAAAGATGGGCGAGATGTTTAAACATATTAAATACGGCAGTTGTTTTTACCGTAGGTAATCCTTGTTCATCGAGGAAGAATTCCCCGCGAAAGACCAAAACATTTCCTTTTTGTTCAACTTCTGTTGCATTCATACCCGTAAGATAATTTTCGTGCTGGCGAATAACTTTATTTGCTTCTATAAGTAGTGCAGCAGGCGTTATTGTTTCGCGATCGGTTGGCATTGGCTTTGTGCCTCATTGAAGGAGTGCCGATTATTGTAGCGCCGAGCGTCGACGGGCCGCAATCCCGCGCGGGGCAAGGCTGTATGACGCAGATCAAATTATGTTCAGGTTGGCAGAAAGCACATTTACATGCTAATTAAGTTGCGTGGCAATTTTTATCAGGTAGAGTGTGGGATTTTCTGGCATCGGGTGGAATGATTTGTTTACGCTCGAAGAATATTTTGTGCCATGATTGCGGTTTCCTTATCCTGTCCGGGCTTCTAACTCTTCGTTTCATTGAGTTGCCCCTCTGGAAGACGGTTGAAAAGGCCAAGTAAAAAAAAGGGTTGATCTCCTGACCGAGTGCCGCAATATAAATAAAGACATTAAATGTGCCGCGGCATAAACAAGACAAAATCTTCTTTCCGAGAAGAATAATTTAGGTAAAAGGTAATTATGGGTAAAGCTCTCGTAATAGTTGAGTCCCCGGCAAAAGCCAAAACGATTAATAAATATTTAGGAAATGACTACGTGGTTAAGTCCAGCGTCGGTCATATCCGCGATCTCCCAACCAGTGGCTCTGCGAGTAAAAAAAGCGCTAACTCAACCGAAGATAAAACAAAGAAAAAAGTTAAAAAGGATGAGAAAACGGCGTTGGTCAATCGCATGGGCGTGGATCCGTTCCACGGCTGGGAGGCGCAGTACGAAATATTGCCCGGTAAAGAGAAAGTCGTTGCCGAGTTAAAATCGCTCGCTGAAAAAGCCGACCACATCTATCTCGCAACCGACCTTGACCGCGAGGGGGAAGCCATTGCCTGGCACCTGCGGGAAGTGATCGGCGGTGACGAAAAACGCTTTAGCCGCGTGGTGTTTAACGAAATCACCAAGAACGCCATTCAACAGGCGTTTGAGCAGCCGGGCGAGCTGAATATTGATCGCGTAAATGCCCAGCAGGCGCGCCGTTTCATGGACCGCGTTGTGGGTTACATGGTCTCGCCGCTGCTGTGGAAAAAGATTGCCCGTGGACTGTCGGCGGGGCGCGTTCAGTCTGTCGCCGTGCGTCTGGTGGTTGAGCGCGAAAAAGAGATCAAGGCTTTTGTTCCCGAAGAGTACTGGGAGCTGCACGCTGATTTGCAGTCGAAAGAGAACATCGCGCTACAGATGGAAGTAACTCATCATCTTGAGAAACCTTTCAAGCCGGTTAATCGCGAGCAGACTCACGCGGCCGTTGCGCTGCTTGAGAAAGCCCGCTTTGACGTGGTGGATCGCGAAGACAAACCGACCAGCAGCAAGCCGGGCGCACCTTTTATTACCTCCACACTTCAGCAGGCGGCCAGCACGCGTCTGAGCTTCGGCGTGAAGAAAACCATGATGATGGCCCAGCGTCTGTATGAAGCCGGTCACATCACCTACATGCGTACTGACTCAACCAACTTGAGCAAAGACGCGGTAGAGATGGTGCGCGGGTATATAAATGATAACTTCGGCGAGAAATATCTGCCGAAAGCGCCAAATCTCTACAGCAATAAAGAGAATTCGCAGGAAGCGCACGAAGCGATTCGTCCTTCCGATGTCAGCGTCGTTTCCGAGCAGTTGAAAGATATGGAAGCCGATGCCCAGCGCCTTTATCAGCTGATCTGGCGTCAGTTTGTGGCTTGCCAGATGGTGCCGGCGCAGTATGACTCCACCACGCTGACCGTTAAAGCGGCCGATTACTCACTGCGCGCCAAAGGCCGTACGCTGCGTTTCGATGGTTGGACCCACGTGATGCCTGCGCTGCGCAAAGGCGACGACGATCGCACGTTGCCGCCAATCGAAGTCGGCACCACGCTTGACCTGCAACAGCTGCTGCCGACCCAGCACTTCACCAAACCGCCTGCGCGATTCAGCGAAGCGTCGTTGGTTAAAGAGCTTGAGAAGCGCGGCATTGGCCGTCCGTCTACCTATGCGTCGATCATTTCGACCATTCAGGACCGCGGCTATGTGCACGTTGAAAACCGTCGTTTCTACGCCGAGAAAATGGGTGAAATCGTCACCGATCGTCTGGAAGATAACTTCCGCGAGCTGATGAACTACGATTTCACCGCGCGTATGGAAGACGGTCTGGATCAGGTCGCCAACAACAAGGCCGAGTGGAAAGGCGTGCTGGACGATTTCTTCGCGCAGTTCAGCAAACAGCTTGAGATTGCCGAGAAAGATCCGGAAGAGGGCGGCATGCGCCCGAATCAGATGATCATGACCAGCATCGATTGCCCGACCTGTGGCCGTCCGATGGGTATTCGTACCGCGACTACCGGCGTTTTCCTGGGCTGCTCCGGTTACGCGCTGCCGCCGAAAGAGCGTTGCAAAACCACCATTAACCTGGTGCCAGAATCAGAAGTTCTGAACGTTCTTGAAGGCGACGATGCTGAAACCAACGCGCTGCGTGCTCGCCGTCGCTGTACCAAATGTGGTACCGCGATGGACAGTTACCTGATCGATACGGGCCGTAAGCTGCACGTCTGTGGTAATAACCCGGAGTGCGACGGTTACGAAATCGAAGAGGGCGAGTTCCGCATCAAGGGTTACGACGGTCCGATCGTCGAGTGCGACAAATGTGGTTCTGAAATGCACCTGAAGCTGGGGCGTTTCGGTAAATACATGGGTTGTACCAACGAAGAGTGTAAAAATACCCGTAAAATTTTGCGTAACGGCGATGTTGCGCCACCGAAAGAAGATCCGGTGCCGCTGCCAGAGCTGCCTTGCGAGAAGTCCGACGCCTATTTCGTGCTTCGTGACGGCGCGGCTGGCGTATTCCTTGCGGCCAATACCTTCCCTAAATCGCGTGAAACCCGCGCGCCGTTGGTGGAGGAGTTACTGCGCTTCAAAGATCGCCTGCCTGAAAAGCTGAGCTATTTGGCCGATGCGCCGGTAGCCGACCCGGAAGGCAACAAGTCGATGGTACGCTTTAGCCGTAAAACCAAGCAGCAGTATGTCTCGTCCGAAAAAGAGGGCAAGGCAACAGGCTGGACGGCGTTCTTCGTCGACGGTAAGTGGGTCGAAGGTAAAAAATAAGGATCTTTTTCGCCTCGATGCATAAACAAGTTCACGTTTAAGCGTTAATAAAAAACCAGTCCTCGTGGCTGGTTTTTTTATGCATATCAAAACCCTCGTTGAGTAATTTTCGCGCTAAAGCCCGCTTCTCAATTATTCTACCCGTCGCTTACTGATTTTTTTATAATCACAGACAAGACAAAATTGTTTGATAAATGATACAGTTGGTATATAAAATATTGTTTTTATGCATTATTGGCATTAATCACACACGCTATTCATCGCGCTATTCGCAGATAAACAAAAGAGCACCCATCGCTTTCTGCCGGCAAACAGCCGCCAGCAAAGAGTGAAAGAGATTTTCAGGGTTTGAAACTAGGATGGTATAAGATATGAAATTACAGCAGCTGCGTTACATCGTAGAAGTTGTTAATCACAATCTGAACGTCTCTTCGACGGCAGAAGGCCTTTACACCTCACAGCCGGGCATCAGCAAGCAGGTTCGCATGCTGGAAGATGAGCTTGGGATCCAGATTTTTGCCCGCAGCGGTAAGCATCTGACTCAGGTTACGCCTGCCGGACAGGAAATCATCCGCATCGCTCGTGAAGTGCTGTCAAAGGTTGACGCCATCAAGGCCGTGGCCGGAGAGCATACTTATCCTGATAAAGGCTCGCTGTATGTTGCCACCACGCACACGCAGGCGCGTTACGCGCTGCCCAATGTCATCAAGGGCTTTATCGAGCGTTATCCGCGCGTTTCGCTGCATATGCATCAGGGTTCGCCGACGCAAATCGCCGAAGCCGTTTCAAAAGGTAATGCCGATTTCGCCATCGCCACCGAAGCGCTGCATCTCTACGATGACCTGATTATGCTGCCTTGCTATCACTGGAATCGCGCGGTTGTCGTTCAGCCCGATCACCCGCTGGCAGGCAAAGAAAAAGTGACCATCGAGGAGCTGGCTGCCTATCCGATTGTCACTTACACCTTTGGTTTTACCGGCCGCTCCGAGCTCGATACCGCCTTTAACCGCGCGGGTCTGACGCCGCGAATCGTCTTTACCGCCACCGACGCCGACGTGATTAAAACCTACGTTCGTCTCGGATTAGGCGTTGGCGTGATTGCCAGCATGGCGGTCGATCCGGTGCAGGATCCTGATTTGGTCACCGTCGACGCCAGCGACATTTTCACCCACAGCACCACCAAAATCGGCTTCCGTCGCAGCACCTTCCTGCGCAGCTACATGTATGATTTCATTCAGCGTTTTGCCCCGCACCTTACCCGTGACGTGGTTGACAGCGCCATTGCGCTGCGCTCGAATGAAGATATCGAGGCGCTGTTTACCGATATTAAACTGCCACACAAATAATTCTGTCGCTTTCCTTCAGATAGCAGAAATAGAGGCCGCCCTTTGCGTGGCCTCTTTTTTTACCCCTCTTTCCCTTCTAAAATTCTGCAAAACGTCGCAATGATCCCCTGTTTTTTCTGCGGATAAATTAGCAGTTCGTGTTGTTATAAAAGTGTTAATTCTAATTTGTGTTATCTTTAATAGAACACTTACGGTCTGGCGGGTCTTTCCCGTCAGCTAAACTTGCATGGTAAAGCCATACACAAGAAAAAAGCGTTTTAAAGGAGAAGCTATGTCGTCCGATCTTCGCAAGAATAGTCAGGATAAGCTGGCAAACCTCGATAAGGAATATCACTTTTACAGCTTGCCGAAAGCCGCTACCACCTTGGGCAACATTGACCGGCTGCCAAAATCCATGAAGGTATTGCTCGAAAATCTGCTGCGCAACATTGACGGCGATACCGTCACCGAAGACGATTTGCAGGCGATTGTCGACTGGCAACAAACCGGTCACGCCGATCGCGAAATTGCCTACCGTCCGGCCCGCGTTTTGATGCAGGATTTTACCGGCGTGCCTGCGGTCGTTGACCTCGCGGCCATGCGTCAGGCCGTCGAGCGCCTTGGCGGCAATGTGAATCAGGTGAACCCACTTTCCCCCGTAGATTTAGTTATCGACCACTCCGTGACCGTCGATGAATTTGGCGATCGTCAAGCCTTTGGCGAAAACGTCAAGCTGGAGATGGAGCGTAACCACGAGCGTTATATCTTCCTGCGTTGGGGGCAAAAAGCCTTTAACCGCTTTCGCGTAGTGCCGCCGGGAACGGGTATCTGCCATCAGGTGAACCTAGAATATTTAGGCAAAACCGTGTGGCACGAAGAGCAGGACGGCAGAGAAGTTGCCTATCCGGATACGCTGGTCGGGACCGATTCGCATACCACCATGATCAACGGCCTTGGCGTGCTCGGCTGGGGTTGCGGCGGTATCGAAGCCGAAGCGGCAATGTTGGGCCAGCCGGTTTCCATGCTGATCCCTGACGTGGTTGGCTTCAAATTGACCGGCAAACTGGGCGAAGGCATCACTGCCACCGACTTGGTATTAACCGTTACCCAAATGCTGCGTAAACATGGCGTGGTCGGCAAATTTGTTGAATTTTATGGTGACGGGTTGGCGGACTTGCCTCTGGCAGACCGCGCGACCATCGCCAATATGGCACCGGAATATGGCGCAACCTGCGGCTTCTTCCCGGTCGATGACGTGACCTTAAGTTATATGAAACTTAGCGGCCGCAGTGACGAGCAGATTGCGCTGGTGGAGGCTTACAGCCAGGCGCAGGGGTTATGGCGTCACGAGGGCGATGAGCCAATATTTACCAGCAGCCTCGAGCTGGATATGGCGCAGGTCGAATCCAGCCTCGCGGGTCCAAAACGTCCACAGGATCGCGTCGCGCTGCCAAACGTGCCGCAGGCTTTTAAAGCCGCGACCGAACTTGAGCTGACCAATATCGCCTCGAATCACGCAGAAAGCGTAGATTTCACCTATAAAGGCGAGCAATTGCAGCTGAAAACGGGCGCGGTGGTGATCGCGGCGATCACTTCCTGTACCAATACCTCAAACCCGAGCGTGCTAATGGCCGCGGGTTTACTGGCGAAAAACGCCGCCGCGCGAGGCTTGAATAGCAAGCCGTGGGTGAAAACCTCGCTGGCTCCGGGCTCTAAAGTGGTGACCGAGTATCTCAACGCGGCGGGCCTGATGCCAGAGCTTGAAAAGCTGGGCTTTAATCTGGTCGGCTACGGGTGCACCACCTGTATCGGTAACTCGGGGCCGCTGCCCGATGAGGTCGAAACGGCGATCAAAGAGGGCGATTTAACCGTCGGCGCCGTGCTGTCGGGTAACCGTAACTTCGAAGGACGTATTCATCCGCTGATTAAAACTAACTGGCTGGCCTCGCCGCCGCTGGTGGTGGCCTACGCGCTGGCGGGCAATATGTCGGTCAATCTGACTCACGATCCGCTCGGTGAAGATCAACAGGGAAATCCGGTTTATCTGCGCGATATCTGGCCAACCGCCAACGAAATCGCCAAGGCGGTGGAACAGGTGAAAACCGATATGTTCCACAAAGAGTACGCCGAAGTCTTTAATGGCGATCAGGATTGGCAGAATATTCAGGTTGAAGGCACGCCGACTTACGCGTGGCAGGAAGATTCGACCTATATTCGTCATCCGCCGTTCTTTAGCGATATGAAACGTGAACCCGATGCGATTCAGGATATTAAAGACGCGCGCATTTTAGCGATTCTGGCAGACTCGGTAACCACCGACCATATTTCGCCAGCGGGGAATATCAAGAAAGAGAGTCCGGCGGGGCGCTACCTCAGTGAGCACGGCGTGCAAGCCGGCGATTTCAACTCTTACGGTTCGCGACGCGGCAATCATGAAGTGATGATGCGCGGGACCTTCGCCAACATTCGTATTCGCAATGAGATGGTGCCGGGCGTGGAAGGCGGCGTGACGCGTCATATTCCTTCAAACGAACAGCTGGCGATTTATGACGCGGCGATGCGCTATCAAAGCGAGGGTGTGCCGACGGCGGTGATCGCGGGCAAAGAATATGGTTCAGGTTCAAGCCGAGATTGGGCGGCAAAAGGGCCAAGATTGCTCGGCGTGCGAGTAGTTATCGCCGAATCGTTTGAACGAATCCACCGTTCGAATCTGATCGGCATGGGCATTCTTCCGTTGGAATTCCCACACGGCGTTAATCGTAAGACTTTGAATCTGAAGGGTGACGAGACGATCAGCGTGAGTGACATGCAGACGCTGAGACCGGGACAAAACGTGCCGGTGCGCATTACTTTTGCCGATGGTCATACCGAAATCATCAACGCGCGCAGCCGTATCGATACCGGCAACGAGCTGACCTATTTCGAAAACGGCGGTATCCTGCATTACGTGATTCGTAAAATGCTCTAATTAGCTGATTTTTAACAGTAACCATAAAAAAAGCACCGATTTTGCGATCGGTGCTTTTTGCTATTTTGAGGGTTAAAGCTCTGGGCGAATTATTTATCCAGCAGATGGCCCATTTTGGCCGCTTTGGTCGCCAGATAATGCTCGTTCTTCGGGTTACGACCTACGATCAACGGCACACGTTCAACAATGTTGATGCCGGCTTCGGTCAGAATCTCGACCTTTTTCGGGTTATTGGTCAGCAAACGCACGGCATCGACGCCCAACAGTTTGAACATGTCGGCGCACAGAGTAAAGTCGCGCTCGTCGGCCGCGAAACCCAGCTGGTGGTTGGCTTCAACCGTGTCATAACCTTTATCTTGTAACGCGTAGGCGCGAATTTTATTCAACAGGCCAATGTTGCGACCTTCCTGACGATGGTACATCAGGATGCCACGGCCTTCTTCGGCGATGTCATTCAGCGCCGCTTCCAGCTGAAAACCGCAATCGCAGCGCAGGCTGAACAGCGCGTCGCCCGTCAGACACTCTGAATGCACACGCGCCAGCACCGGCGTGTCACCACTGATGTCACCAAAGACCAGCGCGAGGTGATCGTGTCCGGTTGCCAACTCTTCAAAACCCACCATCAGGAAATCGCCCCAAGGCGTTGGCAGTTTGGCTTCTGCCACCCGTTTCAGCTGCATGTTACTCTCCAAAACCTGCAATTATTCTTAATTCTTGTGGCGCATCCTACGTAGAGATGAACAGGTTGACCAGAAAAAAAGGCCCGTTCCCGCACACTTTTAGGCGGCTGCGTTGATAAAACCGTAAAGCTGCTTTTATAAAACCCTAGAATAGTTGACCAATCGGTCTGCTAATTCCTTGCAACAATAACTTTGCACCAATAGATCTCCCTTAAGGCAAACTCACTGCGGGAGCGCACACGAATATTATTCGCAAGTATAACATTCACGGCTAGACTGCGTTGCAAGCGGCTGCGTAGAATGCGCATTATACCTTTCATTTTCATGAATCTTTAGATATTAGGGCCATACAATGTTTCAAATCGCTATAAGGACATCCTGTACCGCGCTGCTCCTGCTGCTCATGCCTGCGCTGGTCTGGCTAAGCGGTTGGCTGTGGTCGCCCGGCATGAGTGACAATATCTTACGCCCATTTTACGCGATAACAGAGACGGTTAGTGCGCCTTGGGGCACCCTGACCAATATTATTCTCTGCGCCTGGTTTCTATGGTGTCTGCGCTATCGCCTTAAACCGGCCATCGTGCTGGTGCTGTTGTTGAGCATGGCGGTGCTGATTGGGCAGGGCGTGAAGAGCTATGTTAAACAACAGGTTCAGGAACCGCGACCTTACGTGCAGTGGCTTGCCAAGACGCAGGGGCTGGACGTCGCCAAGTTTTATGAGCAGAAAAGAAAGGCGCGCGGTTTACAGGTTCGTCAGCAGCTCGACAATATGGAAGACAAGGCCGAGATCCCGCACTGGCTGGGCAATAGCTGGCAGAAAGATACCGACTTTGCCTTCCCGTCGGGCCATACCATGTTTGCCGCGACCTGGGCGCTGCTCGGCGTTGGCCTGCTGTGGCCGCGTCGTCATTACAAGACGATTGCGCTGCTCATCGTGTGGGCGACGGCGGTAATGGGCAGCCGTTTGCTGCTCGGCATGCACTGGCCGCGAGACCTGATGGCGGCGGTGGCGATAAGCTGGGTGCTGATTACGCTGTCGTGCTGGCTGGCGCAAAAACTGTGTGGGCCTTTTGCGCCACCGGTTCAGGAGCAGCAGGAAATTCAGACCCGCGAGCCTGAATAATCCACCGCCTTTTAATTATAAATTTTGTCCCCATATATTGTGCAGGGCGATAAGATAATCCGCCGGAAAAGCCTATAGTTAAGTAGGGGTTAAGTTACACGGCACGAAACCACGCCATCATGCTGTGTGAACTTTCTGCGATCCCGACTTTATCCGGCTGCAATGTTTCCCTGCGGGGATGGGAAATGCTAACTTATTAGGTTAGGACTGCAGTTTTTGGCATAATTTATCCGGACTCTCCGGCATTACAGGACTGAATGTGAAATATTTGCTGATTTTTTTGTTCGTGCTGGTCATCGTGGTGGTTTCAATCACTCTGGGTGCCCATAACGATCAGGTAGTGACCTTTAACTATTTACTGGCACAGGGCGATTATCGCGTGTCGACTCTGCTGGCGGTGCTATTTGCCACCGGTTTTGTGCTTGGATGGGTTATCTGCGGCCTGTTTTATCTGCGACTTCGCCTGTCGCATGCTCGTGCCCAGCGTAAAATCAAACGCCTCGAGCAGCAAATTGCACCCGCTTCGACCGAGCCTGCCGTCCAGCAGACAGCGGTCAGTAAGGAATAACCTTCTATGTTAGAACTGCTGTTTCTGTTACTGCCCGTTGCCGCCGCGTATGGCTGGTACATGGGGCGCAGAAGCTCACAACAGGATAAACAGCAGAATGCCAACCGTTTATCTCGTGAATATGTAGCGGGAGTAAACTTTTTACTCTCGAATCAGCAAGATAAAGCGGTCGATCTGTTCCTCGATATGTTGAAGGAGGACAGTAACACCGTCGAGGCGCACCTCACTCTCGGGAACCTCTTTCGCTCCCGTGGCGAGGTGGACCGCGCAATCCGTATTCACCAGTCGCTTATGGAAAGCGCGTCGCTGACGTTTGAACAGCGACTGCTGGCTATTCAGCAACTCGGACGCGACTACATGGCGGCGGGTTTTTACGATCGCGCCGAAGACATGTTTAATCAGCTGGTTAAAGAGCAGGACTTTCAGCTGCTTGCCTTGCAACAGCTGTTGATTATCCATCAGGCCACCAGCGACTGGCAGAAAGCCATTGAAGTGGCAGAAAAGCTGGTCAAGCTAGGCAAAGAGAACAAAAAGCAGGAAATCGCGCATTTTTACTGCGAGTTGGCGCTTCAGGCAATGGCCAGCGACGACCTCGACAAAGCGGCCGGTCTGCTGAAAAAATCGGCCTCCGCTGATAAGCTTTGCGCCCGCGTGTCCATCATGCAGGGCCGAATTCTTATTGCCCAAGGTGACTACGCCAAAGCGGCCGACGCCCTGAAACGCGTGCTTGAGCAAGATAAAGAAGTCGTCAGTGAAACGCTGCCGATGCTGCAAGAGTGTTATCAGCATCTCGATAACAAGCTCGAGTGGGCCGAGTTTCTGAAACGCTGCGTAGATGAAAACACGGGCGCGACCGCCGAGTTAATGCTGGCCGAAATCCTGCAACAGGAAGAGGGGCGTGAAGTGGCGCAACTCTATATCAACCGCCAGCTGCAGCGTCATCCGACGATGCGCGTGTTTCATCATTTGATGGATTACCACTTGGCGGATGCCGAAGAAGGGCGAGCGAAAGAGAGTCTGGTGCTGCTGCGTGACATGGTCGGCGAACAAATCCGCACCAAGCCGCGCTATCGCTGCCATAAGTGCGGCTTTACCGCGCATTCGCTTTATTGGCACTGCCCGTCGTGCCGTGCATGGGCCACGGTTAAACCGATTCGCGGTCTCGACGGACAATAGTTAACGTACAGTTGTTAAAGCGAAATCTTTGAAGATAAATCATTGCTCGCAAGATTACGCCTGATGTTATTTCTTTTTGCTGGTAGATTTACTGGATGTTTTAGCCGTAGATTTACCCGCAGGTTTAGCAATAAGCAGGCGCAGCTTTTTTAACTCTTTCTGGGTGAGCGCGGGTTCAGCTTGTTCACCTAGGTGCTGATTATCAATCTCCAGCGCTTCAGGTTTGCCGTCTTTTTCTTCTTTATCAGTAAAGCTGTTTTCCAGTCTTGAGCAAACTTCTGCGCTTAATGAAAGCTCGCTATGCAAAGCGGCTTCGCGAATCTGCTCTTTTAAATCCGCAGGGATCTTGATGGTCAGCGTGACAGTCTCGGTCATTTTGAAATTTCCTAAATTAAAACATCAAATTATGTCAGCCTCCGCTTACTGTCTACCCGTTCACAAAAAATTCATAAAACTGTAACTTCTCCATCGTGGGTAGAGATTAACTCTCGGCTGGGCTTTAGGCGGGATGCCATGTAGAATGCGGGCGTCAGATTTTTGTCCCACGCTTCCTACGTTTAAAACTCACAAAAGGTTGAAGAAATGAAGTCAGAAAATAACCCTCATAACAACGACTTGAAATCATCGCCTATTGTAGTCGCCCTTGATTACGCCAATAAGTCAGCGGCGTTGGAGTTTGTTGACCGCATTGACCCACGCGATTGCCGTCTCAAAATTGGCAAAGAGATGTTTACCCTTTTTGGTCCGCAGCTGGTGAAAGAGCTGCACGACCGCAACTTCGATGTCTTTCTCGACCTTAAATTCCACGATATTCCAAACACCGTGGCGCATGCGATTTCTGCCGCTGCCGATTTGGGCGTGTGGATGGTTAACGTACACGCCAGCGGCGGCGCGCGCATGATGGCGGCGGCAAAAAATGCCCTGCAACCTTTTGGCAAAGATGCGCCATTGCTGATTGCCGTTACGGTCTTGACCAGCATGGAAGCCAGCGATTTGGCCGACCTCGGCATTATGCAAAGCCCGGCTGACTACGCGCTGCGCCTGGCCACGTTGACCCGCGATAACGGCCTCGATGGCGTGGTGTGCTCGGCGCAGGAAGCCGTGACCTTTAAAAAACAGCTCGGTAATGACTTTAAGCTGGTCACTCCAGGCATTCGTCCTGCAGGCAGTGCCGCAGACGATCAGCGCCGCGTTATGACTCCGCGCGATGCGCAGCTTGCCGGCGTAGATTACATGGTCATTGGCCGTCCGATTACTCAGTCAGCTGATCCGGCTCAGACGTTAAAAGATATTCGCGCGTCATTGGCGTAAAGGGGAGTCTGATGAAAAATGACGATAACAGCCGTTTAGTTTATTCGACCGACAGCGGACGCATCGACGAGCCGAAGCCTAAAGTTGAACGACCAAAAGGCGACGGCGTGGTGCGTATTCAGCGCCAAACCAGCGGCCGAAAAGGCAAAGGCGTGTGTCTGATTACGGGCGTAGACCTTGATGATGCCGCGCTAGAAAAGCTGGCTGCCGAGCTGAAAAAGAAATGTGGCTGTGGCGGCGCAGTGAAAGACGGCGTGATCGAGATTCAGGGTGACAAACGTGACCTGTTAAAACAGCTGCTTGAAGCCAAGAGCTTTAAAGTCAAATTAGCAGGTGGATAGCGCTTTTATCTACCCAAGAAATAACCCATAAAAAAACGCGCCAGCTGAGCGATCAGCGGCGCGTTTTTTTATTAGTGTGTATAAGAATAGCCAGAGTTAATGCCGGGCAATTAATTTAAATATAAATTCTTGGCATTTATTTACTGTAATTTACGTAAGCCGCATTTACCTTATTTAATAGCTCGTTTAGAGCAGCCCGTATCTATTCTTATTAAGTCAAATTAGCGCTTATCGGCTGATCTGATGACCTACAACGCCACCGACTGCTGCGCCACCGACGGTACCTAATGCGCTACCGCGAGTTAATACAGCGCCGCCTAAAGCACCGGCACCGGCACCAATGGCGGTATTTCGATCGCGGTTAGACCAATGTCCACCACAGGCACTGACAGATAAAGTCACAACCAATACAAATCCAATGCTGGCAACACGCTTATTTAAAATCATTGTCATACTCCTCAAAGGGATTACTTTAATAACGCTTATAAGTATAGTTAAGAAATGGCTTCTTTGCGTAACATCTGTAAATTACGCATTAAGGAAATGTGTTAACAGGTAAATAATCTTAATTAATATTTCCGCTAATCGACCAGCGCACAAAATGCTACATGACAGCCATAAATGTCATTGCAGCAGAACAGCACGCGCTCTTTAGCTATTTATGCCATACCCAGTAAAGCCTAAGGATCTCAGAATAAGTGATGGGTCAAAAAAGGAGATCCCAATGCTTACTTCGTTAAAAGAACAGGTCTTGGAGGCTAATCTCGCGCTTCCACGTCATCATTTGGTGACCTTTACCTGGGGAAATGTCAGCGCCGTCGACCGCCAACAGGGGTTAATGGTGATTAAACCTTCCGGGATTGAATATCAGGATATGAAGCTGGAAGATATGGTGGTGGTCGAGCTTGAAAGCGGCAAGGTGGTTGAAGGGAATAAAAAGCCCTCGTCGGATACTGATACCCATCGCATACTTTATCAGCGCTTTAATGAAATTGGGGGAATTGTGCACACCCATTCGCGCCACGCGACGATTTGGGCGCAGGCCGGACGTGATATTCCCGCTTGGGGCACCACCCACGCCGACTATTTTTATGGTGATATTCCCTGCACCCGCAAAATGAGCGACGCTGAAATAGCCGACCGTTATGAATGGCAGACGGGAGAGGTCATTATTGAAACCTTTACCGAACGCGGCCTTTCACCGAATGAGATACCTGCTGTATTAGTACATTCCCATGGGCCTTTTGCCTGGGGAATAGATGCCGAAAACGCCCTGCATAATGCCGTGGTATTGGAGGAGATTGCCTATATGGGGATCTTCTCACGGCAACTATCTCCCGAGCTGGGTAATATGCAGCAAACCTTGCTCGATAAGCATTATCTGCGCAAGCACGGAAAGAATGCCTATTACGGTCAATAAGAGCGGCATGAGTAACAATAGTTTTGATAAGTCCGCGTCAATAAGTCTAGCAGCAATAATCTCATCTCTCATCGCCTCAAAAATAGTTTCCGCCTCTGCCCGTATCGCGCCTGATACGGGTTTTTTTTGGCTCACGTCACAAAACGAAACAAGGGATCTTTAAAAAAGAAACGTTGTTTCATTTTTATGTGTGCGATCACTTTTATTCGTTTAATAAGCGGTTAATTTGGCGTCCATCAGCGAAGTTATCGTCGCTTATCGGCCGATATCCGGCGCGTTCACCTCAATTGATGCTCTGCTACTCAGGTGGGTACAACATGCAAATTAAACGTGCAATCGAGAAAATTCCCGGTGGAATGATGTTGGTGCCGCTTTTTATCGGCGCAATTTGCCACACTCTAGCCCCGGGAGCCGGTAAATATCTGGGCTCTTTTTCCAATGGATTAATAACGGGTACCGTGCCCATTCTCGCCGTGTGGTTCTTTTGCATGGGGGCGTCAATAAAACTCAGCGCCACCGGCACAGTTTTGCGCAAATCCGGCACGCTAGTGGTCACTAAAATCGCGGTAGCCTGGGTAGTGGCGGCGCTGGCCTCAAAATTTATTCCGGAGCACGGCGTTGAATTTGGCTTCTTCGCGGGTCTCTCCACGCTGGCGCTGGTAGCGTCGATGGACATGACCAACGGTGGCCTTTATGCCTCAATTATGCAGCAGTACGGCACCAAAGAAGAGGCGGGCGCTTTCGTTTTGATGTCATTAGAGTCAGGCCCGTTAATGACCATGATTATCTTGGGCACCGCCGGAATCGCCTCCTTTGAACCCCACGTATTTGTCGGCGCGGTCTTACCGTTCCTGGTAGGTTTTGCATTAGGTAATTTAGATCCAGAACTGCGGGAATTTTTTGGCAAGGCCGTGCAGACGCTCATTCCGTTCTTCGCCTTTGCCCTTGGCAATACCATTAATCTCAGCGTAATTCTGCAAACCGGCCTGCTTGGTGTACTGCTGGGTCTGTCAGTTATCGTGATTACCGGCATACCGCTAATGCTTACCGATAAATTTATTGGCGGTGGTGATGGCACGGCGGGCGTGGCGGCTTCAAGTTCGGCGGGCGCGGCGGTTGCAACGCCGGTGTTAATTGCCGAAATGGTGCCGGAATTTAAAGCTGTTGCGCCAGCCGCCACGGCGCTGGTCGCAACTTCAGTCATCGTGACCTCGGTTTTAGTGCCGATTTTAACGGCCATGTGGTCGAGACGAATTAAAAACCGTGCGGTATTGAATAAGGTCACCATTGACGATCAAATTGCCCGCATCAAATAATCTCGGTCATCTTTTTAACGGCAGCCGCGTTGGCTGCCATCAAAATCTTTAGGAGATTGTTCACAAATATTTATTTTATGAAATCAGATAAGTAGAGTCATTTTTTTATGGCTCACACCTTCTAGAATGATTTTGTTCGCGACAGCAAAGCCATAGCTTTTATACATTTTCTCGAGGTGCGGTTTGGTGTCGTCGGCGAGCAGGGAGAGTTTGCCGAGGGCGTAGGTTTTGGCTTGGATTTTGGCGGCTTCGATTAACTTTTCTGAAAGCTGTTGGCCGCGAAACTCGGGATATACGGCGAGTGAATCGATGTAGAGTTCGTCGTCATCAGCTTCTCTGACGTCGGCAAAGACAGACACCGCCTGCGAAATAAACGTCGGTTCGAGAAAACCGGGAAAGGCTAAAATACACCCCGCCAGTCGTTCATTGATAAAACAAACCTGCGTAAACAGATAACTGTAATAGACATCTTCGCGCCCAAATCCCTGTAAATAAACCTGCTGTGCTTCTGCAAGTGTGCCTTTGCCGGTAAGGTATAGCAGTGCGTGTTCATCCGCAAAGCTAATCAGTTCTATAACCTGACGTGCGTCGGCAAGGGTGGCAGGACGAATAACGAAATGTGAGCTTTTCATGATGTCAGAGAGTTTCAGAGAATTAATGGCCAACAAGGTGAGGGGGAGTTTACGCCTGTGCGAGAACACAGGCGTGTGTTGAGTCAAAAAATCAGATCTTTATCAGGTTTAACTCAGATCTTCATCAGGTATTACTCAGGTCAAAATTCAATGAGAATTTTAACAAGGGCATTTACCGAGCTTTCCGGCTTCACTGGGGAAGCGTGCATCCAGACAATAGCGATGAAACGCTTTCTCCGTCATCGGCGTTTGTTCAGGATGATGCAACGCCATGTGACGCACATAATTAGGATAATCCTGCACGCCCACCATCAGCCTGAAACTCTGCGCGATCCCCTTACCAATATAAACCAGCCACTGTTTGATATTCTCGGGCCGTGGCGGACGTGCAACCATCGGCTGACAGCGTGTAATAGTCAGAAACCGTTGCGGATAATGGCGATAAGGCAAACCATATTCAGACATGACGCGCCTCCCGAGTCGCCAGCGGACTGGTTTCATGTACGGTAGGTTTTGGCGATTTCAATGCGCGGCGGATGACAAAAAATGACGAGATAAGCATAGTCACCGCTACCAGCATAAAGAAGCCGCACAGCACGGCATTTATCTGATTATTCAAGACGATAGTATGCATGTCGGCAATCGTTTTGGCCGGTTTTATCAGCATGTTATTGTCGATACCCGTAGAGAACTTTTTCGCCTGCGCCAGAAAACCGATTGACGGATTTTCATGGCAAATCTTCTGCCAGCCGGCGGTCATGGAAGTTACCAGCAGCCAGACGGTAGGCAAAATCGTTACCCAGACATAGCGCTGTTTCTTCATTTTGAACAACACCACGGTGCCGAGAATCAATGCCATCGAGGCGAGCATCTGGTTGCCGATACCAAACAACGGCCACAACGTATTGATACCGCCCAGTGGATCGACCACGCCCTGATAAACGAAGAAGCCCCAACCCGCCACGGCCACGGTGGTGCCGGCGATAGTGCCAACCCAGGAACGGTTATTTGCCAGTGAAGGAACCGCGACGCCGACCAAATCCTGCACCATAAAACGACAGGCGCGCGTACCGGCATCGACCGCGGTCAGGATAAACAGGGCTTCAAACAGAATCGCAAAGTGATACCAGAATGCCATCATCGCGCGGCTGTTAAAGACGTCAGTAATAATGTGCGCCATGCCGACGGCAAAGGTCGGCGCGCCGCCTGCGCGAGAAAGAATGGATTGTTCACCCACGTCGCGTGCAATCACGGTCAGCATTTCAGGCGTAACTACAAATCCCCAGCCGTTGATGACTTGCGAAGCATTTTCAACCGTGGTGCCAATCAGCGCCGCCGGAGAGTTCATCGCAAAATAGACGCCCGGGTCAATTACCGACGCGCAAATCAGCGCCATGATGGCGACGAAGGACTCCATTAACATTGCGCCATAGCCAATAAAGCGAATGTGGCTCTCTTTTTCGATAAGTTTCGGCGTAGTGCCGCTGGCAACCAGCGCATGAAAACCAGAAATCGACCCGCAGGCAATCGTAATAAACAGGAACGGGAACAGCCCGCCAGAAAATACCGGACCACTGCCATCGATAAATTTGGTTACCGCCGGCATTTTCATCTCGGGCATCGCAAAAATGATGCCCACGGCCAGCCCGAGAATGACGCCAATTTTAAGGAAGGTCGACAAATAATCGCGCGGCGCCAGCAGCAGCCAAACCGGTAATACGGAAGCAATAAAGCCATAAATCACCAGTACCCAGGTCAGCGTGGTGCCGTGCAGGGTAAAGAACGGCCCCCAAACGGGGTCTTGCGCCACGTTACCGCCATAAATAATCGCCAGCATCATCAACACGAAGCCAATGATCGACACTTCGGCAATTTTACCCGGGCGCAGGAAACGCATATAAATGCCCATAAACAGCGCGATAGGAATAGTCGCGGCGATAGTAAACAGGCCCCAGGGACTGTCGGCGAGCGCCTTAACCACCACTAGCGCCAGCGCCGAGAGGATAATGATCATCACTCCTAGCGCGCCGAGCATAGTGACTACGCCAGCAAATTGTCCGAGCTCCTGTTTCGCCATTTCGCCTAGCGAACGGCCGTCGCGACGAGTCGAAATAAACAGAATCAGGAAGTCCTGCACCGCGCCGGCCAGCATAACGCCGATCAAAATCCAGATAGTGCCCGGCAAAAAGCCCATCTGCGCCGCCAGAATTGGCCCGACTAAAGGCCCCGCACCGGCGATGGCCGCAAAATGGTGGCCAAACAGCACCCATTTATTGGTCGGCACATAATCCAGCCCGTCATTTTTTCTAAACGCAGGGGTGGTACGACGGTCATCCAGACCAAAAACTTTTTTGGCAATAAACAGACTGTAAAATCGATAGGCGATGCTGTAGCAGGCAATCGCGGCCACCACTAGCCAGACCGCGTTAATGTGTTCGCCACGGCTCAGCGCCAGCATGCCAAAAGCAAAGGCTCCCACTAACGCCACCACCAGCCAGATAATTCCGGACTTGACGTTTGTCATGATCAACCACTCCTTGAAGATGCAACCTTGAAGGTCGCTATTGTTTTGTCATTCGCAAGGCATGAGAGGAACATGCCCGTAACTGCCCGAGGTAACGTGTTGCAGTCATTGAGGATTACAGCGCAAAAAGGGGGGATATACAGCCGCAAATTCAAACAGAGGATCAGAAATGTGATGCAGTAAACGCTTTCAATGAGTATGGCAGTATAGGGAAGACAAAAACGCGGTACGGGGTTCTGATTCAGACATAAAAAAACCGGCCACGAAGGCCGGCTTTGACGAGATGATGTCTCTTACTTATTAAGCAGCAGGTTTAGCAGCATCGGCTTTGTGTTCGCGATGGTGCTCGGCCATTTTCTCGGCACGTTTCTGATAGTTTTCGTTAAACTGCTTTTTCTGCTCAGGCGTCAGCAGGTTATACATTTTGTTCTCGACTTTGGCACGGTCCAGCATACGCGCTGACTGAGCTTGGGAGATTTTGTCGATCTCTGCTTTCACTTTGGCTTCGTCGAAGCTGTTGGAAGCAACCAGACCGTGTAGGGTATCCATCTGCGTTTTCATTGCGGCACGATCTGGACGCGGGCCAGACTCTTTCATCAGCGCTTTCATTTGCGTGCGCTGCTGTTCAGTCAGGTTCAGACCGGCGAACGGGTTTGGATGATGTGGACCTTTATGGTGATCCATTTTGCCCTGAGTCTGGGCCGGTGCGCCCGTCGCCGGGGTGGTTTCGGCAGCGAAAGCGAAAGAAGCCGAGCTCAGAGCCAGAGTTGAAGCCACAACCATTGCGGTAAGTTTGCGCATTATTCAATTCCTCATTGTTCTGTTATAGCCAGATTCTAAACCAGCTAATGTTGTCTTGTGTAGTCGGCAGGTGTTATGCCTTGCCGGGTTGACGAAATACAGTCTACATCCTGAAATGAATAGTAGTGCGAGGTACTGTAAATGTCTGAAAGCAGGCGTGTCATAATTACATCGATCGTGGAGAAACTGTTTAGAATCCGTAAGGATTTCGCTGTTGCTTACTGAAAAATAAGGTGTTTTAAGATTTACCCTGATCGAGAATTGCATCAATATTGGTCGTATCAAGATTATTCAAATTCTGATGAAGCTAAATAGCGGATATTGGCGAATTCTCGTAAACGGTAAAGTCGTTCACTGATGCGAAAAAGGGTAATCTAGAGATCATACGACAATAACCTATAACAGTAGGCGGTAATGAATGAGCCTGACGCGCTACCAGCAGCTTGCCCAGACGCTGCGTCGACAAATCGATTCACATGTCTGGCTGCCAGGTGAAAAGCTTCCTTCGTTGAGAGAAAGCTGTAAGCAGTCAGGCTTGAGCCTGATGACGGTTTTACAGGCTTATCAACTATTGGAAAGTCAGGGGAGTATTGTTTCCAAACCTCAATCAGGTTATTACGTCGCGCCTCGTCAATTGGCCCACATCAACGCTTCTCCTTTGCATACGCTGCACGCGGCAGAGCAAATAGATGTCAATGACGCCATCTTCGACATTTTAAAGGCGGGGCAAGACCCGGACATTGTGCCTTTTGGTTCTGCTTTTCCCGATCCCACGCTTTTCCCGCAGCCGCGTTTAGCCCGTTCGCTTGCCAGCGCGGTGCGGCGGATGTCACCGCATAGCGCCATCGCCAATCTGCCGCCCGGAAATGAAGAGCTGCGACGTAATATCGCCCAGCGTTATGCGCATCACGGAGTTGAAGTCACGCCCGATGAAATCGTTATCACTTCGGGCGCCATGGAGTCGCTGGGTCTGAGTTTGCAGGTGCTGACACAGCCGGGAGATTGGGTCGCCATCGAATCACCCGCGTTTTATGGGGTGCTGCAAGCGATTGAAAGAAGAAAACTTAAGGCCGTGGCTATTCCAATGGATGAGCAAAATGGCATGGATTTAGCTGCTCTAGAGCAGGCGTTGGCGACTTATCCGATAAAAGCTTGCTGGTTAATGTCTAATTTCCAAAACCCACTGGGTTGTACCATGCCCGCTGAGAAAAAAGCGCGGCTGGTGGACATTCTGCAACATCATCAGGTAGCGCTGATAGAAGATGATGTTTATGCCGAACTCTATTTCAACGGCGTGCGGCCCGATCCTCTAAAAATGTCGGCTTACGGACAGCAAATCTTACACTGTTCTTCATTTTCCAAATGTCTGGCCCCCGGATTCCGCGTGGGGTGGGTGGCGGCAGGGGCTTACGCTTCGCGGATCCAGAGATTGCAGTTGATGAGTACGCTTTCTGCTAGCGTACCGGTTCAACTCGCGCTGGCCGATTTTCTACATCAGGGAGGGTATGACACTCATCTTAGACGCCTGCGTCGGCAGCTTGAGCTAAGACAAATCGCAATGCGCAACGCCATAATTGCCTCTTTCCCGCCTGAGACGCGGGTCAGCCAGCCAGCTGGCGGCTATTTTCTATGGATAAATCTCGGCGAAAAAGTGGATGCAACGAAAATTTATCAGCAGGCATTGGCAAAAGGCATCAGCGTGGCGCCGGGCACTATGTTTGCCGTCGATAGCCGTTATCGGCATTGTTTAAGACTCAATACCTCCTTTGAATGGAATACCCGTGCTGAAAAAGCAATTCAAACATTAGGAAAGCTCGTTTTAGAGGAATCAACGATAGTTAAATGTCGATCCAGATAACAGTTTAGGTTGCCTCTCCATAAAGATGAGCGTTTTATAAAAATCGACCCTATTTTCGTGTGCTATTTAATTACTAAAAAACATAGTGCATGAGAAAATAATGAACGTCGAAAATAACAATCAAGTTATAAAAAGTCTAACCAGACCTGAAATCCCACAACACCTGACGGGAGTCACTGAAGACGACTTAAATAATAATGTCGATAACTTTACTTTCAAAATAGACCTGCAGGACCCTAATGCCCCTGAAGCCTGTCTAATCGAAAAGATGAATGAGAATGATAAATCATGGCTAGGAATGCTGCTTAAGCCTTTCGACATGATCTATTATCTTTGTGGTAAAGCGGGTGAAGAACTCTATCAAAATTATCAGCAACAAGTTGATACAACAGTTGATAATTTCGGAAAATCTATCCTAAATTTGCGTGAAGAACTAAAAAGAATTATGGGAAGGGAAGAAAGTGACCGATTTTATAAACTGTATGAAACCAATTGCAATTTACGAGGAGAAATCCAAGACGTTAAGGCAGATTCAGCAGATAAAAAAATTTTACTGGCGAGTATAGATCAACAGTTAAACGTGATGATTGAAAACTTGCCTTCAGTTTCAACGCACAAAAAGTTACTACGTGTTCTATTGCAAGGTTGTTGTTTGAGAACACCTTTAATGATGCTGCAGATGGCATTCTCTACTCCTATAGAAGAGATACCTGGCGGTTATTCAAAGGTAGGATTGCAATTCCAGCTTGTCATTCCAACTCTCGAAATTTTAAAGAATTTATTTCATGATAAACCGATAGAAAACATTTTCCTCCAACCTTATCTTCACTTGGAAGCAGGTGCGTCAGCGAAGTTGGATTTTAACGGTTATTTGCCAGTGACTTTTCAGGCCTGTATGACTGGCATGCGCGTTACGCATTTCGGTTTAAATATTACTCTAGAAAAAACTGCGAAAGGATGGATCTGGGCAAATACCGATTACATTATGGAGGCGGTAAACAGGTTTGAAGGAAATATTGCGATTAATAGAGATATAGACGATTTAACTCCCGGTATACAAGCTAAGTTAGGAGGCGATACTGTTCGGCAACTAGTCTTTCCATGCAATTCTCTAGGGACAACTAAATTTTTTTCTCAGTGTGCAGTGCGCTCATTAGGAGCACTTGGGCTCGGAGGGCTGGCGTTAGGAGGAGGGCTAAATTTTCCCACTGTAAAAGCAGCAAGTATTATAGGCCAGGATCTAATAAGTATCCCATTAGACATAAGCGGATTAGTACAGCCTAATAAAATCGTGGATATTGTGGAATTGTTGACATTGGGCATCGATCTTTCAATGGGAACCAATACTAAAGTATCTGGTTTAGGTAATCTGGATCTTATGCTGATGAACCGCCTGAATGGCTCATACTTGGTTGAACATGATTTTGTGCAACCCGAGTTAATACCTGCGATGTCAAAATCAACATCAAATACTGAGCAGCATGTAAGAAAGCGCAAGATTTCTGAAGAAATAAGCCATGCTAAAAAATAGTTTTGGAGAAATGCCTGAGTTTGCGATCAGGCATAAATCGGCTAAACAATAAACCTACTAGATACAGTGAAGATATCCTTTTTTAGCTAACAACCATTTGTCAGAGTAAGAATTTGCCAACTCAACATTATAGTCAACTTTGGGTGCGAGTAATCGTGAGCAGATCTGCTGTCTTAACTTATTATCATCCAAAGTGCTTTCAAGCGTTTCAGTAAACTCTTTACGTTCGCTATCACTGAGCTTAGCTAAGGCTTCAGTAGGTAAGTTTTTATGCGCAAGTCGACTAGTCTCACTCTTATCGATTAGCGATTGGTACCAAGTTAGGGTACCTGCTTGGGCATACAGATAAGCGGCACGTTTTTTTTGACTTTTATCAATGCAGTCATTCATTTGCAGGTAAATCAACTTTGGATTATCACTAACCGCTTCAGCACAAGTCGTATTATCAAGAGTAATTTCTTTAGGCAATGCTTTAGGTTGCACACAGCCTGCTAAAAACAAACAGAGACAAAGTGTGGCAATCTGCGGATAACCTATTTTAAAGGGAATCTTCACCACGTGATAGGTTCCTTCTCATCATCTATTTTTTCTTGTAGCTCTTGCTGAGCTTGTTTAAATACAAAATCCACTAAGCTTTTATAAATTTTATCATAGTTCTGTTCAGTAGAATTTCCTGTAAGTTTACTTACACGATCTTTGAGTGCAATATTATCTACAGTAGGTAAGTTGTTTTTTAAAGAGTTATAATTTGACTGGCAGCGTAAACTATCCATTAAAGGCTCCTTGGTGTTTCTTTAATTAATTTCGTAGAAAGCATATTGATAAATTCGCGCATTGCCTGTCCTGAAAGACAGGTCAATTGATTTTCCAGATGCGACAAATAATCCGTTTTTATTTTCTGTTTTTTTATCCATTGCTCTGGCGAAAATTCTGCGATTTTATTGGCATGTTTGATTACATACCGATTTTCATCATGTTGATGTAGCTGAACATCTCCTTGCCAAATGGTTTTTATAAATTCAAGTAAATTTGTTTTCAAATTAGGCGAGTGCTGTGGAATTAACAATATGAGGGGTTGGTGGCTTTCCTTTATTTCTTGAGCCAGCTTTTGTAACCAGTCTTTAATGATGAGGCTGAATACCTCATCGTCCCCAAGCGCTTGCTTAAGATTATGACGCATCGTCTGATTAACATGGGTGTAAAATTCATGGTACAACGCATTGCTATTCTGAAGGTAGTCGGCTACGGAATTAAATGACAACATAATTCCAGCCTGATATCCCTCATTAAAGGCCGATTCGCTAATCTCCTTTGATTCCAAGTTAGCCTGCTTGATGATCTTTGAGGCATTGTTTTGGGCCTGCTCAATTATTCGCATGGCTCTGTCGCGCGCTTTCAAAATTTTTCCTGGAACCAAGACGCCCTCTAGGGCATCTTCAATATCAAAAGGTATGAGAGAATTTTGCATGTTGAATAGCCAATCTAAAATCTAACAGGGAAAGAGGCTTAGGATGAGGCTTAGGTGTTAGCCTCATAATGCTCTCGCTGAAAAGTAGAGGAATACGCTGAATAAGAGCCTTAGATAAGTGTACTGAGAGATTCAATAACATCTGCGCACCACAGGCGTAAAGATAATCTTGTGTCACCGTCGTCCCCATAATGACAGGTTGTACGTCAGCACAATCAGTAAGGCAAAAATGACGGATGCTTTGCGGTAAGAGCTCAAACTCACCTTGATACATCAGCCCGGAACGGTGTCTACGACAGGCAAGGATTTTCGAGATCTCAGGCAGCAACATCCAATTTTGGATAAAATTATCCAGAAAAGAACCTGCCTCAACGTGAGGCAGGTCATTCGAATAACCATTATGTCTTATAAAAACTTTGTTAATTAATTTTTGACAAGTCGCATTGTCGAATATTTCATGATCAACCTTTCTGTCATTATTCATCCAGGAATAGGGTTCAAAAATGATAGCATGTAACGATAATTTGCTAACCATTGAGCACCTTTTTGAAATCAAATTTTCTATAAAATAAATAGCCAACTATCATTAAAATAAGTAGGGCAGGGACACTTAACCACCAATAATTAAATTGCTCAGCATCGTTTTTAAATGCTAACTCCGGTGTTATGGGGAGTACAGCCGATGGGTTTAACACGACGGAAATATCATCGTAACTCAAGTTAGTAAAACTATTTTTAAGAAATCGTTTTACGTCGCTTATCATCAATGAACTATCAGCATGATTGTCATAACTTATTAAGGCCGAAACATGCTCAGGCTCCTTCTTTTTGACATTATTGCTTGAGTCAAACTGATAACTTACATGAACCTGTACAGCCGTTACGCCTTGTAGAGCCATAAGCGACTGCTCCAACCGTTGCTCAATGGCTGAATAAAGTCTTGCCATTTCAGCTAGAGGCGACGATATAAGCGAGTCAGAAGGAAACATACGTGCTATTTCCATTCTTGGCTGAGAAGGTAAATTATAAATACGCAATAGCTCCACGGCATTACTAAAATCTTGCTTTGCTACCGAGACTTTATAGCCATCTTTGGCAAAATCTTTTTTGTCGGCATAAATATTATTTTTTTGCAGAAGTGCAAGAACTTCATTAGCTTGACGTTGGTCAAGCCCTTTAAGTAGCTCTTGTTCTTTGCAGCCTGTGAGAAAAAAGATAAACACGGCAATAAAAAAGTGCGAAATTTTCATGCCCGCAACAATGTCTCCACAGCACCTGTCGCTTTTCGAGTTAAAGCACTAATAAGCGAGACTTCGATATTATAATCAGCCGTTTGCTGCTGTATGGCAAACAGTGTCTCAGGGGAGGTAACTGAGCCGGATGAGCTGACTAAATCAAGCACGTGCTGTTTTCGCTGATCAAAATTTTGAACATTAGCGGCATAGGTTGCAATTAAATTATCCTCAAGGCTGACGTATTCACTGGTGAAACTATCAGACCCCAGCTTTTTTGAAAGACTTTGGGTTAATGGCAAAGTGTGCATCATATATCCTATAAATATTATCTGAAGTTAGAAATAGTAGCAGCGGCTATATCTTTAAATGCTTTTACTGAACTGGATTGCGCATTACAGAACAGGGTATAGGCTGATAGCGCGGCTTGATAATTTGCTAATTTTGTCGGGTCTGATGTATCACTTGAACCACCAGGACCGCCATTTAAATCTAATAAAGCTGTATCCAACTTACCTTTTAACGAAGTTACGCCTGTGTTGAATTTATCGGACAAATTCATAATATACTCTAGAGTACCTGGAGCATTATAATTGTTAACTTTATTCATGACTTTTCCTATGTTGAACGATTTAATAACCAATGGTTGGCAGAAAGTTTAATATAACCTTGCTTGCCATATTTAAATGATTTGTTAGCGGGAGGTGTATCTTTTAAATTAATAGATAAAAAATAGTCAGGGTTGGGATATTTTTGTTTTAAAAATTTAATTTTCTGTATGGTTTCATCATCAATTTCACCAACAAAATTGAAGTTCGTAAGTTTATTGATCTTATCTTTAGTGAAACTTAGTTTCATCTTGCGGAGGGCATTCTCTACTTCTTGTATATCATTTGAGTCTTTTTTCGCCACCTTAATATTGGGTAAGGACTTGTTCAAGGGTTTATTCAAAGGCTTGAGTATGTTTTTATTGGAGAGGGCTGAGTGCGCCACAGGGATAAGATTACTGCCTGCTCCTTTTGAATAAATTTTAAAATAAGCAAAAGTTAAAAGTAGAGCAGTTAAAAAAGTATAAATTGCCGCAAGCCTTTTTTTAGGAGAACTGGTTCTTTTAAATGCCTTGGTTGCATTAAGCTGGCTGTTATTAGGAGCCCAAGAATTTATGGCCAACTTCATTATGATTATTAACGAACCAATATAAATCTCATCATTGAATTTAACTGTGGATTTTATTAAACCATCGGCATTGTGTTTTACAAGCTCTACCTCATCCACTAAGTTATCTTTAATGATGACTTCAAAGTTAATACCTCCCTCATTTATCGGTATGATTAAGGCATTACTGTTATCAACTGGATATTCAGTTAACTGTTTTGGTGATGAAACGTGAAAAAATGTACACTCGTGGTCAAGTTCAAATTCACAACCACCTAATAGGCTATTTATTACCTTTAGAGTGATTTTTTTATTAGTTTGAACAGTTTTGACTGTTTCATTATAAATGGGTGCCATAAAATGAATCTCTAATACCTAATGCTATGGCTAGAGATATTAATTACCAAGGGTATTTTAATCTTGATTTCTTTATGATGAAAAATGATAGACGATATTTGATCGATTTGAAGGAGTGATGACAACAATCGTAAGTATCATATTTACATCAAGATAATCAAACCGTTAAAGATTATGATTCTGAAAATAAATTAAGTCTTCATCTTCACGGGATTAATTATATGCTTTTTAAAACCATCCCACATATATATAGTGAGGGCAAGCAGACAAGGATTACCGAGAAGAAATTATGGCTGGCAGAGGTTAATGATATTAACGGATGCGAATTGAAATGTATCTTACGACATAGTAAAGAAGGTACGTTAACATTAAAAAATCATTGGCGAGGATTAATTGCGCTGGATGTTATGGCATTAAAAATCAATAAAGGTACTCTACGTTTTTTTGAAATTGATATTATGAAAATGGCTAAACTTCAAGTTTTTCTGGATCATGCCATTTCGAATACCGACACCATAGAAACTGACGAATTATGTTGGGCTTCATTCCCAGATACCGTACAAGATTTGAATCCTGATGAAATGGAATATTGGCTATTAAATCAGGCGATGCGCCCAGCTGAAGATAGTAAACAACTCGTACAATTCCTGCGCGAAACAGAGTGCTATAATCTTGTGCATTTTTTACTTTCCGCAACGGATGACAATGATCAATGCCTACAAAATTTGTGCGTAAGGTATGGATTGTCAGCTGCGCATTTTCGGAGATTGTCACGCCATGCATTAGGTCACACGACAAAAGTGACGCTGCGCGAATGGAGAATGACTAAGGCGGTATTAGCATTTATAAACGATCCACATAATATGACAGATGTTGCATTTGCCCATGGCTATTCTTCACTTTCGCATTTTTCGAATGATGTTAAAAAAATGCTTGGCATGACCCCTAGAGCGCTAAGAAAGTCAATTATTGATATGGCGATGAAATGAATAATGAGAGAAAGATGAGTGTTAAAGTGATATTAAAAGCCCTAACCGTGCTTGTTATAAGCATGTCAATAAGTGTAGGCGCTTATGCGAGAGAAAATGCTTCTGAAAATGATAGCGCTATAGAAAAAATTCATGCAAGTAAGGTTGATGGTTATGTTGCAACCAATGAAAGTATTGGCGGTTACTTTAGTGCCCTGTCTTCAAAATTAAATAAACCTATTATATTAAGTAAACTAGCTTTAAGGAAGAAAATCAGCGGCGAAGTATCTCTAGTCGATCCACAATTGCAATTGGAACTAATGAGTAATAACTTGGGCTTGATTTGGTATGACAACAACTCAACCCTTTATGTCTATGATGCAACAGAAATGGCAAGCCAAATTATAAAAATGAAGGCTATTTCTTTAGACTATTTATTGGCTTACTTAAAGAGAATTGGAGTTTACGATAGTAAATATCCATTACGTGGAGAAGAGGGGAATTCAACTTTCTTTATATCAGGCCCTCCTATATATGTTGAGCTTATCAATGAACTTGCGCAAACACTCGATAATCAAGATCCGGAATTAGAGTCTGGAGAGACAGTCTCTATCGTTTATTTGCAGAATACATTCGCAGAAGATAGAGTCTATAGCTTCAGAGACCAGAAGTTGGTGGTCCCGGGTATCGCCACAGTTTTAGGTCAGCTTTTTACGCAAGCAGATGTGAAAAGCGTAAAATTAGACAAAAGTGTCTATGGAAATATTAACGGTATTTCTGGAAACATAGAAGAAGCCAATAACTTACCAGATGCAGGTATGCCCAAACCTCTGCAACCTCAAGAATATGTAAATCCTGCACAGGATGCTGGGCAAACTAATTACTCCGATGTTAAAATTATCTCTAATCCAGGTAATAACAGCCTGCTGCTTAAAGCAAGCGAAAAACAAATTTTGCATATTAAAAACATTATCGCCGCACTCGATAAGCCACGCCGACATATTGAACTTTCCGTTTGGATAGTTGATTTGGAGAAGAGTGCGCTAGAGCAGCTTGGAACCAATTGGAATGGTGGCCTGCATATCGGCAATAAACTCGGTATTTCCTTAAATCAAGGAGTAGGAGGGACAGGGAGTATGATCAATATGTCGAGTACGTTAGATGGAGGACAATTTATGGCTGATATTTTGGCACTTAGTAAAAATAAATTAGCTAACATTATTTCTCGTCCTGTTATCCTGACTCAAGAAAACATCCCTGCTATTTTTGATAATAGCCATAGTATTTATACCCAATTATTAGGTGAACATAATGTTGACCTGCAAAAAATCACCTTTGGAACAGCAGTCAGCGTATTGCCTAGATTTACCCAAAATGATGAAATAGAAATGATGTTAAATGTTGAAGATGGCAATGCAAATGAAACTTCTGGCGGAAGCGACAGTTTAATCGCCCCCTTGCCGCAAATTGCCCGCACAAACATCAGCACAGTGGCGCGCGTGCCCAGAGGTAAAAGCTTGCTTATAGGGGGTTATACAAGGGATGAAGATAGTAAAAATTATACAAGCATACCCTTGCTTGGAAAAATACCCTTCATCGGTGCCTTGTTTCGCTATCGTATTACCCAGAATACTCAAACCGTCCGAGTATTTTTGATACAGCCTCGTGAAATAAAATCACAAGACATTGCACCTGAGAATTCACTGTCACGGGACTTATTTAGTTCCACACCGTTAAGAGATTGGAAACAAAATCTCTCAATGAGTTTTTTATGAGTACAATTAACAATGATTACGGACGATCGTCAATGATGATCGTCCGTGAACAACAGCGAGGAAAAGCACAGGAGAAAAAAGAGTCTTCAAATGCTAAGGCTAGTGAAGATAGCTTGGTAGACGATCAGCAATATCTAGTACTAGACAACGAATCTTCCGCTGATTTATTAGCTAAAGCTTCACAGAGTGTTGATGAATGGATGCAGGGTTTCTCACTCTTTAGGTCGAGAAAAGATTTAATGTCAAAGAGTGGAGCAGATGCAGAGAATAATTTTGATTCGATATTAGAAGACAATAGCATTCAAAAAATAGCTATGCTTCTTAAAATGGTATCGAATGTTAAAGGTAATAGCATAAAGGATATGCTGTTTACTTTTTTCAAACAATTTCCAGATGAGAGTGACAGGGTCATCATTCTCAGAAAAGCGTTACAAAGATCTGATATTGATGAAAGTGTGAAAGTTACGCTGCGCAGCGTGCTTAAAAAGCTTGAAGAGTCGGGAAACACAAAGTTATTAAAAGCCGGGATTAACGTTGCGCTTAAAGCGAGATTATTCGGTCAAAGCCTTGGAATAAGCGCTTCGCTTTTAAGAAGCACATACCGTAACTTCCTTGAAAGTGACGGTGATGATATTGAAACATATAAGAGTTGGATATCAATCTTTGGGTATAAGCAAAGACACAAGATACTTGAATTTATCGAAGAGGCGCTTTTGATTGATATATCTTCAACGGCGCCAAGTTGTATGGATTTAGAGTTTGGCCAATTACTTTCTCACTTACTTAAATTGAAGCAAATAAGGAGTTTGGAATCTGAGTTTATTCAAGGTTTGTTGACTCAAAAAAACATTACTCGTATTAATAGTTCGGAAGAGAAATGGTTACTGTTCGTTTTTTGTATACAACAAGATCCTCATGGAGTTGAAGTTTATCTTAAAGATATTGATAACTTACCCGAAACACATGATAACACATCGAAAAAAGCACGATTTTATCAGTCATTATTAGCGCTAATAAAAGGCCTCCCTGATTATTTTTTCAATGAGTTAACGGACAAATCGGCAGTAGAAATTTTATTAAAATTAAAAATTGGCAAGTATTTTAAACGTGAAACACTAGGTAGGAATGCCTGATTGCAGGCGACAAATATGGAAAGAATAACAAAACATATAAAACAACATCCAGAAATGATAATTTTATTGTTGATAGTAACAATAATTGCCATGCTGATTGTGCCTTTACCAACCTATTTGGTGGATTTTTTAATTGGATTAAATATTGTTATTTCAGTTCTGGTTTTTTTGTCTTCTTTTTATATTAGCGGGATCTTGAGTTTTTCGACTTTTCCTGCTGTATTACTTATTACGACTTTGTTCAGGCTCGCGCTGTCTATCAGTACGAGCCGCCTTATATTAAACGATGCCAATGCCGGCGAGATTATTGAGACCTTTGGACTTTACGTCATTGGTGATAACCTCATCGTAGGATTTGTAATCTTTTTTATTGTTACTATTACCCAATTTATGGTTATTACAAAGGGCGCAGAAAGGGTCGCAGAGGTTGCTGCTCGCTTTTCACTTGATGCCATGCCGGGTAAACAAATGAGTATTGATGCCGATGTAAAAACAGGTATCCTCGATTCGGAACAGGCTAAAGAGAAACGAAGTATTTTAGAGCGTGAAAGTCAGCTTTATGGATCATTTGACGGCGCGATGAAGTTTATAAAAGGGGATGCAATCGCAGGCATCATCATCATCTTCGTAAATTTTATCGGTGGCCTTAGCGTAGGGATGAATCAGCATGGCATGGTAATGTCCGAAGCATTACAGACTTATACTATGCTCACAATTGGTGATGGTCTGGTTGCGCAAATCCCATCATTGTTAATAGCCGTAAGCGCTGGATTTATCGTTACTCGTGTAAGTGGAGAGGGTGATAATATGGGTAAGAAAATTCTTTCCCAGCTAATAAATCAGCCATTTGTCATTGCTGTTGCTGCCATTCTTACTCTGGGCATTGGATTACTACCGGGATTTCCATTTTTTGTATTCCTTACATTATCTATGATTCTCGCTATCACTTATTTCATCAAGAATAAAAAACAGCGTAGTGAAGAAAAAAGCGTTACAAACAATACTTCTCAATCAACCAGTAAAAAAAATGGAGAGCATAGCAGCCTGGATAGCTCGATGACGATGGTAAACCATCTCGACGATACTCATGCTGAAGCTCTCCCGCTAATACTTATCGTTCCTGATGAATACTACGAAAAATTGTTGCAGCAGGACCTTTCTGGACACATTCGTAGCCAGTTCTTTATTGATTACGGAATTCACCTTCCAGAAATACTATTGAAGAGTGGTGAAAAAGGAATTATTAATTCTGTAACGTTCTTGATAAATGAAATAAAAGTTGAAGAATATACTCTTTACTTTGATCGTTTACGCGTTATTAATAAGCTAGAAGAGCTTGAATTTCTTGATATTGAAATGTTTAAAGAGAGTAGTGGGGTTTGGGTCGAAAGAGAAACAAAAGATGATTTGATGGCTTTAGGTTATTCTTTAAGAACTGCGCTTGATGAACTTTATTATTGTATTTCACTACAATTGGCTCATCATATAAATGAATTTTTTGGCGTACAAGAAGCCAAAACCATCTCTGACAGGCTTGAACAGACCTGCCCAGAACTCATTAAAGAAGTTTTGCGACATATGACAATGCAGAAAATATCCGAAATTTTACAGAGGTTATTGTCTGAAAGGATTTCTATTCGCAATATGAAAATGATT
This sequence comes from Rouxiella sp. T17, assembly GCF_036663475.1. Lineage (NCBI taxonomy): Bacteria > Pseudomonadati > Pseudomonadota > Gammaproteobacteria > Enterobacterales > Yersiniaceae > Rouxiella > Rouxiella sp. T17. Next base: position 122,209 of record NZ_JAWUEA010000041.1, read on the forward strand.
ATGGAAGCACTTGCTTTATGGGCTCCTAAAGAAAAAGATGTGATTTTATTGGTCGAGCATGTGAGGGGAACTTTAGCACGCTATATATGTGACAAGTTTTCTATAAATAATCAACTTCGTGTGCTAATGGTAACGACTGAAACGGAAGAGATTGTTCGAGCAGGCATCAGAACCACATCCGGTGGATCTTTCTTAAATATCGAGCCTGCAAAAGCCGAAGAGCTCATGGATATTTTTACCGTAGCGCTACAAAATTACGATCATGAGTTTAAAGACATAGTTATTATCTCTTCAATAGATGTCCGACGATTTATCAAGAAATTTATTGAATCAAGATTCAAAGATATTGCGGTGATTTCCTATGGTGAACTGTCACAGCATGTAAACGTCGACGTTATACAAACTATTTAGGAATGAAAATGCCAACTCCTCCATTATTGAATGTTCAGGCGCATCCGATTGTTATTCGAACACCAATCATTGAATCTGATCTGGATGGCGTTTTCATCGGTGAAATTTGCGAACTACGCCGTAGCATCTTTAATCCCAAGCTTATTGGACGAGCGCAGGTATTAGGTTTTAGTCCAACGAGAACTATTTTGAGTTTACTAGGCCATGCAAACGGCTTGTCACGTGAATCCATTATTCACCCTACGGGCCACGAACTCATAATTAAAGTAGGTAAAGATCTGGCAGGAACTGTCGTTAATCCTGAGGGTAGAATCATGGATTCCTTCGTGAGCAGTCATTCACCTCTGTTAAATGAAACTCGTGCGATTCATGCACCTGCACCATCCTGGCAAAGTCGGAAAGGTATCAATAAGCCGTTGGTGACGGGAATTAAGGTCATAGATGCACTGCTAACCTGCGGGATGGGTCAGCGTATTGGTATTTTTGCGTCCGCAGGCGGAGGGAAAACGACGTTAATGCAGATGCTGATAAACAATATCAATGCAGATATTTTTGTCATAGGACTCGTTGGCGAACGAGGGAGAGAAGTTGCAGAGTTTATGGAAATTCTCAAGATGTCAGGCAGAAAAAGTGACTGCGTTCTTGTTTTTGCCACCTCTGATTACTCATCTTTGGATCGATGTAACTCTGTACTTATTGCCACTACTATTGCCGAATATTTTCGAGATTGCGGAAAAAATGTAGTGATGTTCATCGACTCAATAACACGCTATGCAAGAGCTCTAAGAGATTTGGCCCTATCTTCGGGCGAACCGCCAGCGAGGAGAGGTTATCCTGCATCGGTTTTTGAAGCATTACCTCGTGTGTTGGAAAGAGCGGGCAATGCTGCGTGTGGGAGTATTACCGCCTTTTACACCATACTACTCGAAGGTGATGATGAAACAGACCCTATTGCCAATGAAATCAGGTCTATATTAGATGGTCATATTTACCTTGACCCACATTTAGCTGCCCAACATCACTTTCCTGCTATTGATGTACCTCATAGCCTGAGTCGAGTAGCCAGTAAAGTGTGCACATCAGAGCATTTAAAAAGTGCCGCTGCCATCAGACGAAAGCTCGCCATAATTGATGATACAAAAATGCTGATCGACATCGGTGAATATCAATACGGGCAAAATTTGGAAAATGATAAAGCCATCAATCAACGTCATCAAATACGAGAATGGTTATGCCAATCTGCAGAGGATGTGCATGATTATACTTTGACATTAAAAGATTTGCATGAAATCGCATCGTAAGATAAACGCCCTATATGCTCATTATCAGGCGAGAAATTTACAAGCCCGGCAAAATCTATACATGACTATCAGAAACCGGGATGGACTAATAATCAAACGTGAAGAATTAAAAGTTCAGCAAGATGTCATAAAGAAACTAATCAAAGAATATTGTTACAAAGCTTGCAACAATAGAGCTACCTTATTTGAGGAAATGCGCAAGGTTGCAGTCTTTAGACGGAAACTACTAAGTGTTGAGCTGGAATGTCTGCAGGTTCAGAGTGAGATAGACGAGCTCACTTTAAAAAAGAAAGAAATATCCCACTTACTCTTAATATTGGAAAATAAATCTAAAAAATTCATTCAATTATTAGCTCAATCAAAGTTGGTGCAGCTTAGAAAGAATTTATCTGAAGAAGAATCTGAATTAGAGGAGTACTTATCATGAAAATTAAAGAATCTCCAGTCCTACATATATCACATGACTTTAGAAAAAATGAACAGTTGCACAGCTTAGAAGAGCGTATAGCATTTGAAAAATCTAAAAAAAAGAAACATATTGATAAAATTGATTTTTTAAACCTAAATTGTAATGAAATATCTAAAGAGGAAAATAACTCACTAGATTATAAAAATTCAGAACAATCACACCGTAATCTTAAATTATCCTCAAAGAAAACTCATATCGATATCCAAAAAATTTTTTTAGATGATAATCACACAAATATTAAGCCTTCAGTAGTGCATGACTTAAAGAAGAACAAAGAAAAACTTAAATTGAAAGCGTCTTTGAAAAATTCCACTCTAGATATTAAGGAAGTAGTAAAAAAAGAGACTGCAATTCATCTTTTGATCACCGCTGCAAAAAGACCTGAGAACGCTTATTCAACAATAATGGCTCAGGCTACTGATGACAGAGTTTTGGACAAAAAATTAAAAAACATTGATGTAGATGTGTTAGATAAAAACCCTTTACAAAAAATGAGGATAGTTAATGATCTTGAATCAAATGTTATGTCACTTGGTAAATATAATTTAAGTCACGATGCTAGGCTTGTAACAACAGAGAAAAGCAATCCAACAAATCTTGATTATATTAAAACACCTAAAGAAACGGGTAAAAATATGCCAGTTTTTGACGTCGTTAAACCGACAGATAACTTTCCCGTAATTTATAATTTTCAAAAATTACCAATGGGCAGCAGCGTAGCTATAAATTTAGCAATGAAGGGGCATTTTACCCTAACACCCTCTTCAGAACATGTACAACGGCTATTAAACCATAAGAGATCTTCTTTATCCGATAGTATTAAGTGGTCTTTGATACCCAGAGATAGCCTCTTTGAGAATGAAACGGACGAAGGTTTCATGTGATTAATCATAAATTACGTAATTTAGATAAAAAAGAAATCAATGAAATTATTACCCGAGAATATTGGTGCTCGGTGGATAGGGATAACGATCAGACAGTTCCACTTGATCTAACTAATTTAATTGAATTCAAAACATATGAGGGTTGGATTGGAATAATTAACCTTTATTCTTGGTTTCAATACTTTTTTATGCATCAACGCGGAATGAGTTTTGAATCGTGGAACAAGGACGAACTTATCGAGTTGTTTCTTAACACTTATATACCTATTGATATTGTTTACTCAGAGTATACTTATACTCAAATAGTGGAAGCTTTTCCTGTAAGTGTTACGACTGAATATTTATATTCTCTACTAAGTTTTAGCTCCAAACAGGGCAAGGTCTGGATATCTTCACTGCCAAAACTAGATTCAAAATCTCTTTCGGCAAAATTGTCGAATCAGCTAATTAAACGTTTTAAGTTGAATGTTTATTTTTTATTAGGTGAAAGCACTATAAGTACGAAGTTGTTGAGTCGTCTTAAATTAGGTGATGCATTACTGGTCAGTTTTCAATGCGAATATATAATGTTAGAAAACAACATACTAGGAAAATACAGTATTAAGGATGAAAACGTGATTTTTGAAAACAATGAAGATTTAACTCATAAAGACTTTAGTGATAATGAGTATATTGATAGATTGCAAGAGAGATTAGGTGTTCTGCCGCTAGATGACCTTCCAATTTCACTTACTTATATTTTACAGCAAAGTAAATTGACAATAGGGGAATTGCAGGATTTGTTTCGTGGTAAAGTTCTACCTTGTGAAGAAGATAATTATAAAAAAATAATAATTCAAGCAAATGGTATCAACCTCGCTCAAGGCGAGTTAATTTGGTTAGAGGATAAACCAGCAATTCTAATCAACAGCTTGGAAGATGGCAATGCCACTAAATAACGATCTTCCCCTGATTGGCGTTTTAGCGTTAGCGACCTTGTTGCCTTTTTTGATCGCTTGTGGAACCTGCTATATAAAATTTTCAATAGTGTTTGTTATGGTAAGAAATGCACTCGGTCTACAACAAATCCCTTCAAACATGACTCTGAACGGAATTGCATTGTTATTAGCTATGTTTGTTATGAGCCCGATAGTTAAAAATGGTTATGAGTATTCCATAGCTAACAAGACAAATTACAATGATATCCCTTCGGTTGTCGAGTTTGTTAATGATGGCTTAACAAGCTATAGAGACTATCTTGAACGGCATTCTGATCCTGAATTAACCAATTTTTTTGAAAAAATTCAGCAGGGCGAAGGTAAAGATGACATTCAAGCGGTGCCGGATAAAATATCAATTATTTCGTTACTTCCCGCTTATGCATTAAGTGAAATAAAAAGTGCTTTTAAAATCGGATTTTATATTTACTTGCCATTCGTTGTTATCGACCTGTTGATTTCATGCGTGTTATTAGCATTAGGTATGATGATGATGAGCCCGGTAACAATTTCAGTACCTATCAAATTAGTATTATTTGTAGCCATGGATGGGTGGACGGTTCTAACCCAAGGGCTCATTTTACAATATATGGATTTGCCAACTTAAGGAGCGATTATGGGTGACATGCTTTATGCAGGCAACAAGGTATTGTATTTGGTGTTGATTTTGTCTGCCGGACCGATATGTGTTGCTACTATAGTGGGTTTACTTGTTGGTTTAATTCAGACAGTAACTCAATTACAGGAACAAACATTACCTTTCGGTATCAAATTGTTAAGTGTGACACTATGTATATTTTTGATGTCTGGCTGGTACAGTGAAATACTCTTAAATTACTCGCGAGAAGTATTTAGGTTTGCATTATCATCATGATAGCTGATTTCAAATGATTGCTCATACTGACTATTTTTATCAAATACTTATCAATATTGCATTATCATCAGCACGGATCATGCCGATGTTTATTATGTTGCCTTTTTTAAATAGCAACGTAATAAACAATACTATACGTATACCGGTCGTAATGTTGCTCGGCATGGCATTATATCCAGGCCACGAAAATTTTATTCTTGAGTTACCGCTCTTGGAAAAACTTGCATTGGTCAGTAAAGAAGTATTCATAGGTTTATTATTAGCCTGTTTGATCTGTACTCCATTTTGGATTATCCATGCCGTAGGTTGTATTATTGATAACCAACGCGGTGCTACTATTAGTAGTAGCATTGATCCAGTAAGTGGGGTAGACACCTCTGAATTGGCAAACTTTTTCAATCTCTTTTGCACGGTTATTTTCTTAAATACTGGAGGGATGGTTTTAATGTTGGAAACGATTCATAAAAGTTACGAATTGATCGGGCCTACAGAGTTTAGGTTACCTGCTATTCAATTGATTCCTCCAATGTTGAATTTCATTATCACCCGTGCGGTCATGGTTGCCAGTCCCTTGGCTGCTATCTTTCTGTTAACAGAGGCAATTTTAGGATTATTATCGCGTTTCGCTCCACAAATGAACGTCTTCTCATTGTCATTAACAATAAAAAGCTTTATCGGTTTTTTTATCCTTATCCTTTACATTCCTAATTCATTGCCTGGCATAGTAAGATCGTTAACCTTTGTCGCAGGCAAGTTAAGTTTATGAGAGTAAAACATGTCTTTAAGTAAGACAGAAAAGCCTACGCAAAAGAAAATAAAAGATGCGGTTAAGAAAGGTCAAACGTTTAAATCTAAAGATGTCACAATATCCTGCCTAATTCTTATTGGAATTAGCTATATTCCTCTTTTTGATTTTGTAAATGATATGGCTGGCGCATGGAAACTCTCTTTACAAGTAGGATTTATTCCCGATATCAACAAATATGCTCAAAGCGTGTTTATCCTTGCTTTAAAGATTATCGTGCCATTCCTTGCTCTCTGTATTTGCTTTTCAGCTTTACCGTCACTTATTCAGACAGGTTTTGCTATGGCTACCAAAGTTTTTAAATTTAACATTGGTGCCTTAAATCCAGTAAAAGGTTTTAAAAAGCTTTTCAGTCTCAGAACCGTCAAAGATACGATAAAAACCGTTCTGTACATCTTGGTCTTTATTCTGGTTGCGCGGCATTCGTGGAGTGAGTACAAAAATATTATTTTTATGCAAATCAATGCAACTCCACAACAAATTATTTTTACTTGGGGGAAAATCCTTCAGAGTTTGGTGTTTAGCTGTCTACTAGGCATGGTCATTGTGATCGTTTTAGATGCTGTAGCTGAATACTTTCTTTATATCAAAGAACTCAAAATGGACAAACAAGAGGTTAAAAGAGAGCGAAAGGACCAAGATGGGAATCCTGAAATTAAATCGATGCGCAGGGGATTACATGCTGAAATACTGAATGAACAGACCAAAATGGATATTTCCAACTCTAAGCTGATTATCGCAAACCCAACTCATATTGCAATTGGAATATATTTTAATGTCGACGTGGTACCGATTCCCTTTATTTCTGTTATTGAAACTAATCAGTGTGCGATTGCCGTTAAGGAGTACGCTAGAAAAGTAGGGGTTCCTATAATTGAAAATATTAATTTAGCAAGGCGAATTTTCCATACGCACAGTAAATATTCGTTTATCAACTTAGAGGAGCTGGACTCAGTGTTGCAAATGCTTTTCTGGTTAGAACAGGTTGATAATGGTTGGATGGAAGAGTCCGTTGAACATAATGATAAATTGACAGTCGATAAGGAGAAAAATATAGAGTAATGAGCGTTATATGTGAGTTTTAAAATGGAAACGGTGTTGTAATCTCTTCAATAAATAATCGTATCCTATCTACTTGGTTATTAAGGAGCTTTAACGATGCGAGACAATTTGGCCACCGATAGACAATTGTCAGATTTATTATCAGGATGTCTCGAAGATCAGCTGACTCTTAAAGATGTCCATCAAATTCCCGAAGATATGATGCAGAATCTTTATGCTCATGCCTATCAGTTTTACCAGCAAGGTAAGCTTGATAATGCAGAAACATTCTTCAAATTTTTATGCATGTACGATTTTTATAATACTGACTATTTTATGGGGCTTGCCGCTGTATACCAGTTAAAGAAACATTATCAAAAAGCAGCAGATCTTTATGCCGTGGTTTTTGCGATGAAAGATGATGATTATCGAAGCGTTTTCTATGCAGGTCAGTGCCAGCTCATGTTAGGTGAAAAAGTCAAAGCCCGTCGTTATTTTGAATTAATTGAAGAACTCAGTAAAGACGCGTTACTGGTCGCGAAAGCGAGTGCTTATTTAAAAACATTAAAAAATCCAGAAGATAATCAATCAAATATTGAGTCAATTATTGATGATATTAAGGCACTAACGGAGAATTAAAATGTCAGAGCACCTTATTACACGAAGAAATGTTCAAGCTCTCAATACAGAGTTTTTTTCCACAATTGAAACATCAAACCATGAAGTCGGTAAAAGACAATTCAAATCATCATCGTTATCTTCTTTACTTAAGTTGGATAGTCAAAATATTTTACCAGAAGATAAAACTGCCTGCTTTGGCGCGCCTGAGTTAGCTCATCCTGCAAGCTATAGTCAAGGAACCCAACCTAAAGCCAAGGGCTTAACGGCGTTGGTGGGTCAGTTGATGCAAATTTTATCGCAAGGCAACACTGACAAACTTAACAACCGCATCACTCAATTATCGGCTCTTAGTCAATCAAAGGCGTCTAACGCCAAGCAAATTCTTGCTGATTATTCCTCGGCACTTGCAGCAAGTGAACAAGCGCTATTGAATGCTAAAATTGATGTTAATGCTCACGAGCAGGCAACTTCAACGCTTAAGCAAAGTGAGCTTGATTTAGTGTCTGCTCAGGAGAAGCTCGCTAGTGTTAAACCTGACGACCCTAAGTATGATATCTATTTAAAAGATCTCAATAGAGCTCAATCTGTTAATTCAACGGCAAAATTAGCTGTAGAGTCCACAAAGGTTAAAGCCACTTCTTCAACAAATATTGCATTCGAAAAATCACTTATTGCCGATAAGCACTGGGAAAAAGTAAAGGCGGCATCAAGTACTAATCCTTCACTTGGCAATGTGGGCAATGAGCAACTTTTAACCGGATTAGCTGCCGTTACGCTTCTTCTCGGCCAACTTTCAAATTTGATAGGTGAGAGTGCCGATGCCAAACTAAAATCAAATGCTGAACTTTCGCAAAAGCTCCAGGAAGCCAGACAGCTTGAAATGCAGGTAAAGGCAAAAGAACAGGCAGAGGCAATTCGTAAAGCCGAACAACTAAATAAAGTGATGGGCTGTGTTGGTAAAATTCTCGGTGGCGTGATTGCAGCCGTCAGCATTGTAGGGGCTATTTTCACAGGCGGGGCGAGTTTAGCATTGGCAGCGGTGGGCATCGCCTTAATGGTCGCTGATCCTATCGTTGAAGCCGTAACGGGAAAAAGCATCACTAGCCGCATCATGGCCCCTATTTTAGAGCATGTATTTCAGCCCATGATGAAAGTGATAGGCGATCTTATAAACTCCGCGCTTAAAAAGCTTGGTGTAAAAGATGATATTTCAGAAATCATTACGGTTGTCGTTTCTGCTATCGTCGCAGTTGCCATAATAATCGTTGCTAGCATCGCGGCTAAAACTGCCGGTAAGGCATTAATAAAAAAAATGATGCCTATGATTGAAAAGATGATGACTAAGATTATGACTAAGGCCATTCCTCAAGCGATGAAGAATGGATCAAAAATGCTCTCGAAAAATGTCACAAAAGCTATATCGAAAATGCGAAATAGCCTGGGGCTTAAAGGCGATAATGAATCATATAAGAATCTCTCGACTCATTTAGAAAAAGCTATAACAGTTGGCTTTATGAGTAAAACGGTTGTTGACGGTGCTAACAGCATTCAGTCAGGTCTAGCGACTAAAGAAATTTCGGATAAAGAAAGTCAGATTGTCGTTGCTATGGCAGATATCAAAGCGATAAGTAAATTTCTTCAGATAGCCGTTGAAATATTCATCAGTGATATGAAGGCGAGTCTTGAAGCGTTCGAGCAAGTTTCCTCTTTGAATATAGAAAGAAATAATTCGAATTTGTTTATTTTAAATCCTCGCCAAGTATAAATAAGGGTAGATATATGATTTCTTTACATTCGCCAGTGGCACAACATCTGCAAAACTCTGTTATTAATGATGTAAATACTGAAAATACCCCTATATTGAGCACGGTTCAAACTAATGTTAGCGTCTCAAAGCAAGAGCTTCATTCAAAAATCATTTTAAACATTCAGACAGAAGAGGACGTTTTTACTAATCCTCCACAATTAAAAAAAGTGAAAGCGGTATCGCGTCAGGATTTTGGACTTGTGCTGACCGACCTGATTTATCTGTTGAAAAAGATCGAGCAAGATGCCATAAAATTCAGTTCTGATGGTATGAAAGCGTCTAAAGTTTCTGTCGATCGAAGAGCAGAAGCAATGAGAAAAGAAGGAATGATAAACTGTACAGCCCAGATTGCAGGTGCTGCTGTGAATATTGCCGTCTCTACAATGGCTCTTATTGGTATGAGCAATAAATCTAGCAAGGATAGTAAATCTAGCAAGGATAGTTCTGCCAAAAATAGCATTGATGACGCCACTAAGACAAAACTTGACAAATTAGATAACGTAAATAAGCAAAAAGTAGGAGATATCAATAACAAGTATGTAAATGATGTTTCGAAGCTTGATAAAAAATACACTGATATCAATAAAAGTGATAAAAGCGATATCGCAAAATTAGACAAGGAAGTTAGCGCTTTACAGAGAAATAATAAAAAAGCCCGAGAGGCAGGTTACGGTGATGTTGATAACAATGCTATTAATACTAAGCAAAAACAAATAGATGCAGCTAAAAATAATATCGCTAATAATGATAAATCTAAAGATGCGAGTATAAAAGCATTGGGAGCGGAACGAGATGCTAAACTTAACAAAGCAAATGCAGAGTATGAATCTGATAAAGATAAATTATTAACTAAAAACCCTAATGATATCGAAATAGAAAATCAGCGTAAAAACTCCCATAGATTTGAAAAGTTCAGGTTGATCGGCAATCTTGGTACCCCTGCTGGACAAATTGTTACTGCAATAGGAACACCTTTTGCGACAGAGCAAAGAATAAAAAGTACGCTTGCAGAACAAGAGTCTTCTGTAGACAATAAAACAACTGACAATAATCGTGACCGCAGCAATAACTATAGAAGTACGGCAATGGAATTGATTAATTCAATCAAAACCATTCTTCAAGATCGTACTAATACTGCCAGTGAAATCATTCGTAGATGCTAAAAATTTATAAGGGGTTATGCTATGCAAATATCCAACTTTCCTGGCATCAACAGTAAGCCTTTACTGAATGTTTCATATGCCTTACAAATAAAAGAGTCGTCTTTCACTTCAGAGTCATTAACTATTCAAACGGATAGTGAGGTAAAACCTCAAACTGATGCATTGAAACAGGCTATTGTTGATTATCAAAAATTTAATAGTGGTCCCGATAAGTCTAATGCCCAATTTGTGAATCATCTATTAAAACAAAACGTTTTAGGTTTAGATGCACAGCTTGAATCTGTTAAGGCATTCGAAAACAAAGAATTTGCTCAAGAGCACGGTGAGTTAATGACGGCCTTGAAGCAGAATCTAGCAAACACTGGCATTTCAGAGTTTGCTCCCGAGTCAAAAGGTAAAAATATTTCTGACAGCATTGGGGACATCATAGGTAATGTTAAAGAAAGCTATTACGATGTTTTCGAAGGTGCGGTTGCTAAATATATTCAGTTTTATAAAGAATTGAGTGCTATTTTGGCGAAAATGGGGAATTGGACAGACCCTAGTGACAAAGAAGGCAATGTAAAATTTAAATTCAAAACTTTACGTGATGAACTTGTAGCCCTAAAGAATAGATTTTATGGCTCTTTTGAAATACTTCAACTTTATCCTTCTAACGTCAGTAAAAATACATCTGAAGCTGATGCTAAAAAATGGGCGAAGGATATGGGGTTGCCTGCAAGCAGCGTGAAATTAGCAGCTAATAAAAAGGATTATTATGTCACTTTAGATATGTCGCCTTTAGAAACTATGATCAACAAAATGATCTACGTAAAGGAAAATGATAAAGATCCTACGGAAGTGACCAATACGGTATATCAAGCCTGGCTTACCGGCTTCAACGCCCAGGAGGAGCAAATAAAAACGACGATTAGTTCGTTGACTGGGCGATTTAGTAATGCAAATTCAATATATGATAACGTGGTTAAAATTTTATCAAGTACTATCGCTTCATTAGCTGATATGTCTAAACGCTATTTTTCATTTTAGTTAATTATATTTTAAAAGAAATTATTAGTTCTCAACATTTTTGCCTGCACTTTCAGGTGCAGGCAAAGCGGGTGCTGCTAAAGTTGGAGCGGGTAAAGAGATTTTGATTTCGATTGCGATATGCTTTTGGCCTAACACTTCAAGAAGTGAAAATTTATTACCCAACAAAGCCTCAAGCATCTCCTGAAAGTTTGAAGGTTGCGGAGGTGGAGTCGGAGAGGGCGGGTTTGGTGTCGGAACTTGAGTTGAATTAAAACTAGGCGTCGATCTTGAAGTGGAGGCGGAAGTTGAGTTGGAAACCGAAGTCAAAAGGGGTTTGATAATTTCAACTTCACTCTCTACATTCTCGGGCGGAAGGTGTTTAGTTACTTCTGCCACGAAAATGTAACCTTTTGAATACACTGTTTGAATCAATGCTTGATGATTATTCTTCTTTAATATTTTTCTTAATATATAAACACAGCGTGCTAATGATTCTTCAGAAACGAACGTCGTTCCCCATACTTGATCAAGCAATTCATCTTTTGTCATTAACTTACCGGCTGATTCCAATAAAGCCCTCAACACAGCAAGTTCTTTTGCACCCGTCCTAATAAAGGTGGTGCTTTTGATCAGCTGATTATCTCGAGTAAGAATATAATCTAAAAACTTATATTCAAATTTCCTTACTCCTTCTAAACGTTGCATATTAATCCTTTTTTATAAATGACAGCGTAGATAGTGTCTGACTTGAATTGCATTTTCAAGAGTGTTGACTAAACTTATCGAAAAACATCACAAAAAGAGGGTTATATTAATTATTACTTAAATAATAATTGCATTTCGTCTTAATTGTTTTGATTTTTATAATGAATATGATGTTGATGAAAAATAAATAATTAATCTTTTTGAAATCGTACTAATCATCTTTCCCATATGTTGATTTTTATTTACCTTTACAGTTAAGCCTCCTTATATATTTTGCTACTTACCGTTCAACTTACCTTGATGTCAAAGTTCATAGTGATTAAATAGATCTTTTGTTCATTGATGATTTAAATTTTTTTGGTGCAACCTTGCTTTTTTAAGGTGCATTTACCCCCTCCAGCCGCAGTCAAGCGTGCCATTGATCACAATTCCCATACAATTTTTTCACTTTTTCACCTGCATACTCATTCTTCGGAACCCTTGTCGGCAAAGGAGTTTTTAATAAATATTCACTTTTTATGCAGTTTATGTGAATAGTGGGCGACTTTAACTTGTTGTTTTTCCTTGTCTCACTCTTTTTTATTCACTTTTTTCATTTGCTGGCACGATGTCTGCACTCTATTATCAGGGCATCAGGCAAGCTCCTACGTGGTCAAAAAGCCTAATAAGTAAAAGTAAAAATGAATTTTTCGAATTTTCATTTCCTCACTTTTGAGAGGGAAAGGGAGCGTACACCTAAAATTCGCCAATTTTAATCACCGCCGCTGCGCGAATAATTAAACGTTTTATTTTCGCATCTACAGCGACGCAAGCAAAAACGATGAGGTTGATATGGAACAGCGTGTAACCCGCCAGCAGTTTGATGACTACATGGTCCCGGTCTATGCTCCGGCAGATTTTATTCCGGTCCACGGCGCAGGCTCCTGGTTGTGGGACCAGTCAGGGAAAGACTATGTCGATTTTGCCGGCGGTATTGCGGTTAATGCCTTAGGGCACCGACATCCCGCCGTTTTGCAGGCGCTAACTGAACAGGCTGATAAGGTGTGGCACCTTGGCAATGGTTACACCAACGAACCTGTTCTTCGTTTGGCCAAACAGCTGGTTGAAGCCACCTTTGCCGACAAGGCCTTTTTCTGTAATTCAGGTGCCGAAGCCAACGAAGCCGCGCTCAAGCTTGCCCGTTTAGTGGGGCACTCCAAGGATGCGCACAATAAAAACGAAATTATTGCGTTTAACAATGCCTTCCACGGCCGCACCTTATTTACCGTAAGTACCGGTGGACAGCCGAAGTATTCGCAAGATTTCGCGCCGCTGCCACCCGCCATTACCCATCTACCTTTTAACGATGTGAACGCGGTCGCTCAGCATATTTCATCGCGTACCTGTGCCGTCATCGTTGAGCCGGTACAGGGGGAGGGCGGCGTCTTGCCCGCTACGGCAGAATTCCTCAAAGGACTTCGCGCGCTTTGTGATGAACATGACGCAGTGTTGATTTTCGATGAAGTGCAAACCGGCGTCGGCAGAACCGGCGAACTTTATGCTTATCAGGCCTACGACGTGGTCCCAGACATCCTGACCACCGCCAAAGCCTTGGGTGGCGGCTTCCCGATTGGTGCGATGTTAACCATCGACACTCTTGCTCGTCATTTCCAGCCGGGAACGCACGGGACCACTTACGGCGGTAATCCTCTCGCAACGGCCGTTGCCAGCAAAGTGTTTGAGCTGATTAACACGCCTGAAGTGTTGGGCGGCGTAGCGCTGCGTCACCTGTGGTTTACCGAACGCCTGAGTCAAATCAATCATCAGTACAAGATTTTTTCTGAGATCCGCGGCATGGGCTTACTGATTGGCGCGGTAATGAACGAACGTTACAGCGGGCAGGCTAAACAGCTGACCCAATTGGCGGCTGAAGAAGGGCTGATTGCGCTGATTGCTGGACCTAACGTCCTGCGTTTTGCTCCTTCGCTGATTATTCCTGAGGCAGACGTTGAAGAAGGTTTAAATCGCCTGGAAAAAGCCGTGGCCCGACTATGTTCATGAATTCTTTGTTCATAAGTTCAATGTCCATAAGTTCTTTGTTCATAAATTCAATGTCCATAAGTTCTATGCCCATAACTTATGGCAACATTACCGCGCCTTTATCGGTGGTAGCGAGGTACTCATCATGATGTTGATTCGTCCCGTGCGGCTCGGCGATATCGCCGACATTTTGCAGCTGTCGGCCAAAACCGGCATCGGCCTGACCTCGCTGCCTAAAGATGAAGCGCATCTTCGCACGCGCATCGAGCGTTCTCTCGCGACGTGGGAAGGCAGGCTGGACAAGGCAGATCAAGGTTATCTGTTCGTGCTGGAAGATGTCAGCCAGCAAAAAGTCGTGGGCGTCAGCGCGCTAGAGGTCGCCGTTGGCCTCAGCGAGCCGTGGTACAACTTTCGTTTGGGCACGCTGGTTCACGCCTCGAAAAGCCTGAATATTTACAAGCCCGTGCCGACGCTTTATTTAAGCAACGATCACACCGGTTACAGCGAACTCTGCACGTTATTTTTAGATCCGGATTTTCGTCATAGTCGCAACGGCCAGTTATTGTCGAAGGTGCGTTTCCTGTTTATGGCGGCGTTTCGCGACAAATTTTCGCCAAAGGTTATCGCCGAAATGCGCGGCGTCTCTGACGATCACGGTCATTCGCCTTTCTGGGACAGCCTCGGGCAGCATTTTTTCGGCATGGCGTTTGCCGAGGCCGATCGCCTTACCGGACTCGGGCAAAAATCTTTTATTGCCGAGCTGATGCCTAAACATCCGCTGTATGCCGACTTGCTAAGCCCCGAGGCGCGCGCCGTTATTGGTGAAGTACATCCGCAGACTGCGCCAGCCCGCGCGCTGCTCGAAACAGAAGGGCTGCGTTATCAGGGCTATGTCGATATTTTTGACGGGGGTCCCACGCTCGAAGGCGACGTCGACACGCTTCGCGCCGTGAAAGAGAGCCAACTTATCGAGGTCGCGATCGGCACAACCGACGCGAGCGACGATGACACCTGTTATCTGGTCGCTAATGAAAAGTATGGCGAGTTTCGTGCGGTGCTTATAAACGGCTCTGCCGATGCCTCGCAGCTTACTTTGGATCCCCACACTGCCGAGGTGCTCGGCGTCCGAGCCGGTCATGTGATCCGCGCGGTGCCGCTGTTTCCCGAAGCTGGCCAAATCGCCTCAACCCGACAACTTTCTCAAGCGAGTGAACTATGACCCATCCAGCCCTTTTTATTGATGGACAATGGCGCAGCGGCCAAGGCGTGCTGCTGGAGAAATCAAATCCGGTCAGTCAGGAAAAAATCTGGTCGGCGATGAGCGCCAGTCCTGAAGATGTTGAAGCTGCCTGTCAGTCGGCTCGCAGTGCTTTTCCTGCGTGGGCGCGCCTTGGTTTAGCGCAGCGCGCTGAAATTATCCAGCGTTTTGCCACGCTGCTGACGGAAAACAAAGCCGAGCTGGCCGAGACGATCAGTCAGGAAACCAGCAAGCCGCGCTGGGAAACGCTAACTGAAGTGCAGGCGATGATTGGCAAAATCGCTATTTCCCTCGAGGCCAATCAGCAACGTACCGGCGAGAAGCATACCCCGATGCCCGATGGCGAAGCCGTACTGCGCCATCGTCCGCACGGCGTGCTGGCAGTGTTTGGTCCCTACAATTTCCCGGGCCATCTGCCGAACGGCCACATTGTACCTGCGCTGCTGGCTGGCAACACGATTGTCTTCAAGCCTAGCGAGCTGACACCGGTCACTGCCGAGGCGACGATTCGCCTGTGGCAGCAGGCCGGTCTGCCCGCAGGCGTCATTAATTTGCTGCAAGGCGGACGTTCCACCGGCGAAGCGCTGGCGGCTTCTTCACAAATCGACGGCCTGCTGTTTACCGGCAGCGCCAACACCGGTTATCAGCTGCATCGCCAGCTCGCGGGCCAGCCCGAAAAAATTCTGGCGCTGGAGATGGGCGGCAATAACGCGCTGATTGTCGAGCCGGTAACAGATATCGACGCCGCCGTTAATCTTACCGTGCAGTCAGCGTTTATTTCCGCTGGACAGCGCTGCACCTGCGCGCGCCGCCTGCTGGTTAAAAAAGGCGAGGCGGGCGATGCCTTCCTCAAGCGCCTTGTCGAGGTCACTGCCGCGCTGCGGGTCGGCGCGTGGGATGACGAACCTCAGCCCTTCATGGGTGGCGTTATCAACGACGTTGCGGCGCGCAATATGTTAAAGGCGCAGGATGCGTTGCTCAATCTGGGCGCAACTTCACTGCTGACCTTATCGCGTCCAAGCCCTGACAGCACACTGCTGACGCCCGGTATTATCGAGCTGACCGGCATTTCCGGCGTGCCCGACGAGGAGTATTTCGGCCCGTTGCTGAGCGTCATTCGTTACAGCGATTTTGATGAAGCAATCAAACTCGCCAACCAAACACGTTTTGGGCTGGCCGCTGGACTGATTTCCGAGCAGCGCGAACAGTTCGAGCAGCTGCTGCTTGAAGCGCGCGCAGGCATCGTTAACTGGAACAAACCGTTAACCGGCGCGTCGAGCAATGCGCCGTTTGGAGGGATCGGTGCATCCGGCAATCATCGCCCAAGCGCTTTTTATGCCGCCGATTACTGTGCCTGGCCGATGGCTTCCCTCGAATCCGCCAGTCTGGAACTTCCGTCAACGCTGTCGCCGGGTATTGATTTAGGCCTGAAAGGCTAACCATTTGCCGTTCGGAGCGAGTTTTAGCGCGCAGAATCCGCCGTTTTGCGCGCTCAGGAGAACATAATGTCAGGATATGAAGTCAATTTTGATGGCTTGGTCGGTTTGACGCACCATTACGCAGGTCTGTCGTTCGGCAACGAAGCCTCTACGCGCAATCAGCGCGAGGTCGCGAATCCAAAGCTGGCGGCCAAGCAGGGGCTGCTGAAAATGAAGGCTCTGGCCGATCTCGGTTTCAAGCAGGGCGTATTGCCGCCGCACGAGAGGCCGCATCTCGCCACGCTGCGTCAGCTGGGTTTCTCCGGCAACGACGCGCAGGTGCTGGCGCAGGCCAACGCCTATTCGCCGCGGCTGCTGTCATCATTAAGCTCGGCATCGGCCATGTGGGTCGCCAATGCCGCCACGGTGTCGCCGTCAGCCGACAGCGCCGACGGTCGCGTGCATTTCACCGTGGCGAATCTGAATAACAAATTTCACCGCGCGATTGAGGCGGATACCACCTCCGCGATTTTGCGCGCAACCTTCAATCATGCCGCGCATTTTGCCCACCATGCCGCGCTGCCGCAGGTGGCGAGCCTTGGCGATGAAGGTGCAGCCAACCATAATCGTCTTGGCGCGGACTACGATCGTCCCGCCGTGCAGGTGTTTGTTTACGGACGTGATGGATTAACAACGGGCGACAATGAGCCGGTGCGTTATCCGGCGCGCCAAACGCGTCTGGCGAGTGATGCCGTCGCGCGTTTGCATCAGCTTTCTCCCGAGCAAACCGTTTTTGTGCAGCAAAATCCCGAGGCTATCGATCGCGGCGTGTTCCACAACGACGTGATTTCCGTGAGTAATCGGCAGGTGCTGTTCCATCATCAGCAGGCATTTGTTAATCAAAACGCCGCTTTTGACGAGATCCGCCGCAAGATGGCGCGTCTTGAATGTGATTTTCAGCCGATTGAAGTGCCGCAGGCGCGGGTTACGCTGGATGACGCGGTGGCAACTTACCTGTTTAACAGCCAGCTGCTCAGCCGCGCCGACGGCAAAATGACCATTGTGGTGCCCGAAGAGTCGCGCCAGCATGCGGCGGTGTGGAGTTATCTTTCGGATCTTCGTGAAAGCGGCGGTCCTATCGACCAGATTCAGGTGTTCGATCTGCGCGAAAGCATGCGTAACGGCGGCGGTCCGGCCTGTCTGCGTCTTCGCGTAGCGCTTAACGAAACGGAGCTGGCGGCGGTCAATCGCGGTTCGCTGATCGACGACACGCTGTTCCATCGTCTCAATCAGTGGGTTGATAAACACTATCGCGATCGCATGACGCAGGAAGATTTGGTTGATCCCCAGCTGCTGCTCGAGGTTCGCCACGCGCTGGACGAGCTGACGCAGATTCTGCAACTCGGCAACATCTATTCGTTCCAGCAGGGATAGGTTTCAACGGGGCAGAGGATCGCGATTCTCTGCCCGTTCCCCTTTTTCAGACCTTGTGACTAAAACTTGCTAATTCCCCAATATATTCCCCAAAAGTTAAATGATGCTATCATTTGGTCTCACGCCCGTCGGCGATACCGTTATCTAAACAAAGGCGATTTGGGGAACAATGAGTTTTAAAGCGCTGCAAAAATCTGATTGGGTCAACCTGCTTATCGCCATTCCTGCCGGTATTATTGCCGCGCTGGTGACCATCGGTTTTCGGCTGGCGATTAGCGGCATCAATGGCCTGATGTTTTACAACGGCAGCGACATTACCCGCGCCTTCAACGAATATCCGCTGATTGTCTGGCCGCTGATCACCGCGCTGGGCGGCGTGATCGCCGGTTTCATTCTGCATTTGGCGCTGCGTTACGAGGCGCGAAACGGCAAAATGCCCGACTATCTCGACGTTATCGATCAACGCCTGCCGGGTATTCCGGTGATCAGCACGCTATTACGCTCGCTCTCCTCACTCGCCAGCATTGCCAGCGGCGGATCGATTGGTCGGGAAGGGGCGATGGTGCAACTTTCGGCGCTCAGCGGCAGCCTGTTAGGTCGCTTCACTCGTTTTACCTCTTTGCACCAATCCGATGTCATCGCCATGGCAGCGGCAGGCGGCTTGGCGGCGGTTTACCACGCGCCGTTTGCGGGTGCGCTGTTTGTGGCAGAAATCGCCTTTGGCGTGACCGCTGTGCAGCGATTGATTCCGCTGTTTATCTCGGCCTCCGTCGCTGTGCTGACCGTGCGCTCTCTGACTCATTACGCGCCGCTCTATCTCTACTCCTCGGCCAATTTCAGCCCCACGCCCGTGGCGATCATCACCGTGCTGGCGATTGGCGCGGCGACCGGCATTCTCGGCCCGCTGTTTATCGCCTCGATAGACAAGGTGCGGCAACTCATGAAACCGCTGTCACATCCGGCGCTGCGTCTGGGTTTAGGCGGCTTGGGCGTTGGGCTGGTGGCGATGATTTCGCCGCTGGTGCTGGGCAACGGTTTTGAAGTTATCGACCTGATTCTCAATAACGGCGATTTACACACCTCGCTGCTGCTGTTGCTGGTGCTGAAAATCGTCGCAACCGCGATAACCGTCGGCTCGGGCGCGGTGGGCGGGCTGTTTACGCCGTCGCTGCTGATTGGCGCAGCGGGTGGTGCGCTGGTCTGTACCTGTCTTCAATGGCTAGGTTTTGATCCGGGGCCGATGGGGCTTTACGCCGCTATTGGCATGAGCGCCTTGCTGGCCGCCACCAGTCACGCGCCGCTCATGTCGATCATGATGGCGTTTGAAATGACCCTTAACAGCTCGCTGCTGTTCCCGCTGATGTTAGCGACGGCCATCTCTTACGTCGTCGCGTCGCGCTTCAAGGCCAGCGGCACTTATCCGGTGTTAACGCGGCACAACGCGCGCTATATGGCGAAAAGTGATTTTGAAAACAGCACTGTCGCCGCGTTGATGTGTCCGTGCTCGAAAATGTATGTCGATGCCTCATTGGGCGAAGTCGTCACGGAAGGATTAAAGCAGCGCACCCGTTTCGTCTATGTCGTTGATCGTGAAGAACGTTTCCTCGGCGTTGTCGCCACTAACGTGCTGGCCAGCGGAATTATTGACGGCACGCTAGACAAAACCGGCAGCATCGACGCCTTCCTGCAACACGAATTTACCGTGCTTTATCAACATTCTAGCTTTGAAGAGGCGTGGGCGGTATTTAGCGCGTCGCCCCTCGAACGCATGCCCGTACTAGACAACGCCGACAGTCGCCGTTTACTCGGCGTGATCACCAAAGCGGCGCTGATTGGCAAAGCCAAAGACTTTATCTAACGTTATTTTTAACCTCTAACGTTCGTTTTAACGTCTAACCTGCACTTACCCCCTAATTGCCCTGCGCAATAAATTCCCCGTATGACGCGCCCTGAAAAGGGCGTGAAAGTTTGCCAATTCAAACTGTTAATGTCGATTCTCTGCTACTCCCTTTGGAGTATTCCTGCGCTTTATCGCCTTTTGCTCACCGTCAGTGTTGATCGTCATCAAGTTGCGCCTTGCCGCGCAGGATTACCCTTGCGCCAATTTGATTTCATCTGCGTTGCTGCTTTGCGTAACGCCACACAAATCACGACGGCAGGCCTTCGACGTCTGCAGCGGGAGGTTCCTGAATGAGCAAGTTTCTCGATAGGTTTCGCTATTTCAAACAGCTGGCCGAACCCTTTGCCGACGGCCACGGCCAAACGCTGAACACCAATCGCGATTGGGAAGACGGTTATCGCAGCCGCTGGCAGCACGATAAAATTGTGCGATCCACGCACGGCGTCAACTGTACCGGCTCGTGCAGCTGGAAAATCTATGTCAAAGGTGGCTTGGTCACTTGGGAAACGCAGCAAACCGATTACCCGCGCACCCGTCCCGATTTGCCCAATCACGAACCGCGCGGCTGCCCACGCGGCGCCAGTTATTCCTGGTATCTTTACAGTGCAAACCGTCTGAAATATCCGCTGATGCGCAAAACGCTGATTAAACTGTGGCGCGAAGCGAAAATTCAGCACGCCGATCCGGTCGACGCGTGGGGTTCCATCGTCAGCAGTCCCGAAAAATCGGCGACTTACAAGGTGGCGCGTGGGCGAGGCGGATTCGTGCGTTCGAGCTGGGAAGAGGTCAACGAACTGATCGCCGCCTCCAACGTTTATACCGCTAAAACCTTTGGTCCCGACCGCATCATGGGATTTTCTCCGATTCCGGCGATGTCGATGGTCTCTTACGCCGCCGGTTCGCGCTATTTGTCGCTGATTGGCGGCGTCTGTTTAAGCTTCTATGACTGGTATTGCGACCTGCCACCCGCCTCGCCGATGACGTGGGGCGAACAAACCGACGTGCCCGAATCCGCCGACTGGTATAACTCCGCCAATATTATTGCGTGGGGTTCCAACCTGCCACAAACGCGCACACCCGATGCCCATTTCTTTAGTGAAGTTCGCTATAAAGGCACCAAAACGGTAGCGATCACCCCCGATTACGCTGAAGTTGCCAAGCTGTGTGACCACTGGCTGGCACCTAAACAGGGTACCGACAGCGCGCTGGCACTGGCGATGGGACACGTGATTCTCAAATCTTTTCACCTCGATAATCCGAGCACCTATTTTCTCGATTACGTGCGTCGTTACACCGACATGCCGATGTTGGTGCTGCTCGAGCCGCGCGAAGACGGCACCTTTACCGCAGGCCGCATGCTGCGTGCCGCCGATCTGGTCGACAATCTCGGGCAGGAAAACAATCCGCAGTGGAAAACCATCGCACTGGACGCGCTGAGCGGAGAACTGGTTTCGCCGCTCGGCAGTATCGGCTATCGCTGGGGCGAAAAGGGCCGTTGGAATCTCGAGCCGCGCGAGGGTAAATCGCAGCAGGAGGTCAGCCTTGCGTTAAGTTTGCTTGAACATCATGACGAGATAGTTGAGGTCGGCTTCCCGTATTTCGGCGGTATCGTGCATGAACATTTCGCCAGCGTCGCGCTGGATGAAATCTTGCTGCACAAATTGCCGATAAAACGCCTTCAACTGGCCGACGGCAGTGAGGCGCGCGTTGCCAGCGTTTACGACCTGACGCTGGCAAACTACGGCGTCGATCGCGGATTAAATGACGCAAACTGCGCGCGCAGCTTCGACGAGGTCAATGCTTACACTCCAGCGTGGGCCGAGCAGATTACCGGCGTGTCACAGCAAAATATTATTCGCATCGCCAGTGAATTTGCCGCCACCGCCGACAAGACGCATGGCCGTTCGATGATCATCGTGGGGGCCGGTTTAAACCACTGGTATCACATGGACATGAACTATCGCGGCCTGATTAACATGCTGATTTTCTGCGGCTGCGTAGGGCAGAGCGGCGGCGGCTGGGCGCATTATGTCGGCCAGGAAAAACTGCGTCCGCAAACTGGCTGGCAGCCGCTGGCCTTTGGTCTCGACTGGCAGCGCCCGCCGCGCCAGATGAATGGCACCTCGTTCTTTTATAATCACTCAAGCCAGTGGCGTTACGAAACGGTGTCGCCGCAGTCACTGCTTTCACCGCTGGCCGATGCATCACGTTTCACCGGCAGTTTGATTGATTTTAATGTACGAGCAGAAAGAATGGGCTGGCTGCCGTCCGCGCCGCAGCTGAATGTTAATCCGCTGAATCTGGCGAAAAAGGCCACGGCGGCAGGAAAAACGTTGCAGGATTACGCCGTCGACGGCCTTAAAGATGGCACGATCCGTTTTGCCGCCGAGCAGCCCGACGCGCCGGAAAACTACCCGCGCAATTTATTTGTCTGGCGTTCCAATCTGCTGGGATCCTCCGGCAAGGGTCACGAATACCTGCTCAAATACCTGCTCGGCACCGAAAACGGGATTCAGGGCAAAGACTTGGGGATTCAGGGCGCGACGCTGCCCGAAGAGGTCGAATGGCAGGATAAAGGCGGGGAAGGCAAGCTGGATCTGGTGGTGACGCTGGATTTCAGGATGTCGAGCACCTGCCTTTATTCCGACATCGTGCTGCCGACCGCCACCTGGTATGAAAAAGACGACATGAATACCTCGGACATGCACCCGTTTATTCATCCGCTTTCCGCCGCCGTCGACCCTGCATGGGAATCGAAAAGTGATTGGGATATTTATAAAGGCCTGGCGAAGGCCTTTTCCGAGGTTTGCGTAGGCCATCTGGGCGTTGAAACCGATTTGGTGACGTTACCTATTCAGCACGATTCAGCCGCCGAGCTGGCGCAGCCGTTGGGCGTCGAAGAGTGGAAAAAGGGCGAATGTCCGCTGATTCCGGGCGTTACCGCGCCGCATTTGGTGGCAGTCGAACGCAACTATCCCGATACCTACGCGCGCTTCACGGCGTTGGGTCCCTTGCTCGACACGCTCGGTAATGGCGGCAAAGGCATCAACTGGAATACCGACAGCGAAATCGCGCTGCTCAAACAGCTGAACTATACCCAGCCAGAAGGCGCCGCCGCAGGGCGACCAAAAATCGAGACGGCAATTGACGCCGCCGAAATTATTCTGACTCTCGCGCCGGAAACCAACGGTCAGGTGGCGGTGAAAGCGTGGCAGGCGTTGAGCCAAACCACGGGCCGCGATCATAGCCATCTCGCCCTGAATAAAGAGGACGAAAAAATTCGTTTTCGCGATATTCAGGCCCAGCCGCGCAAAATTATCTCCAGTCCAATCTGGTCGGGTCTCGAAGACGAGCACGTCTCCTACAACGCCTGTTACACCAACGTTCACGAGCTTATCCCGTGGCGCACGCTGACTGGCCGCCAGCAGATTTATCAGGATCACGCGTGGATGCGCGCCTTTGGCGAGAGCCTGCTGGTTTATCGCCCGCCGATTGACACTCGCGCCGCGCAGCCGTTGCTCAACGCCAAGCCGAACGGCAATCCCGAACTGGCGCTGAATTTTATAACGCCGCATCAAAAATGGGGCATTCACTCAACCTACAGCGACAACCTGTTGATGCTGACGCTTTCGCGCGGTGGGCCGATTGTGTGGCTAAGTGAAGCGGACGCGCGCCAGCTCGGCGTTGTCGATAACGACTGGATAGAAGCGTTTAACGCCAACGGGTCGCTGACCGCCCGCGCGGTAGTCAGCCAGCGCGTGCCGGCTGGGATGACCATGATGTATCACGCGCAGGAGCGGCTGGTAAATATTCCGGGTTCTGAAATCACCCAGCAGCGCGGCGGCATTCACAATTCGGTAACGCGCGTGACGCCCAAACCGACCCATATGATCGGCGGTTATGCCCATCAATCTTACGGCTTCAACTATTACGGCACCGTCGGCTCCAACCGCGACGATTTTGTGGTGGTGCGAAAAATGAATCGCATCGACTGGCTGGATGAAGAAGGCAACGACCGCGTGCAGGAGAAAGTGCAATGAAAATTCGTTCACAGGTTGGCATGGTGCTGAATCTGGACAAATGCATCGGCTGTCATACCTGCTCGGTGACCTGTAAAAACGTCTGGACCAGCCGTGAAGGCGTGGAGTACAGCTGGTTTAATAATGTTGAAACCAAGCCGGGGATCGGCTTTCCAAACGATTGGGAAAACCAGCAGAAATGGCAGGGGGGCTGGATTCGTAAAATCAGTGGCCGACTCCAGCCGCGAATGGGCAATAAGCTGCATCTGCTGTCGAAAATCTTTCTCAATCCGCAGATGCCCGAAATCGACGATTATTATGAGCCGTTCGATTTTGATTATCAGCATCTGCATACCGCCGAGGCGGGCAAGCATCAGCCGATTGCCCGTCCGCGTTCGCTGCTTACAGGCAAGCGAATGGATAAAATCACCGGTGGACCCAACTGGGAAGACGATTTGGGCGGCGAATTTTCTACCCGTTCCGCTGACAGCAACTTCGCCAACATGCAGAAGGCGATGTACGGCGAATTTGAAAATACTTTCATGATGTATCTGCCACGCCTGTGCGAGCACTGCCTCAATCCGGCCTGCGTCGCCACCTGTCCGAGTGGCGCGATTTACAAGCGCGACGAAGACGGCATTGTGCTGATCGATCAGGACAAATGTCGTGGCTGGCGGATGTGCATCACCGGCTGTCCGTACAAAAAAATCTACTTCAACTGGAAAAGCGGCAAGTCGGAAAAATGCATTTTCTGCTATCCACGCCTTGAAGCCGGCCAGCCGACCGTCTGTTCCGAAACCTGCGTCGGCCGAATTCGCTATCTCGGCGTGCTGCTGTATGACGCCGATCAGATTGAACGCGCGGCGTCGGTCGAAGATGAAAAAAATCTTTATCAAAGTCAGATGGATATATTTCTGAATCCGCACGATCCCGCCGTGATTGCCGAGGCGCTGGCGCAGGGCATTCCGCATTCGGTGCTAGACGCCGCGCAGCGTTCGCCGGTGTATAAAATGGCGATGGAATGGAAACTGGCGCTGCCGCTGCATCCGGAATATCGCACGCTGCCGATGGTATGGTACGTGCCGCCGCTGTCGCCGATTCAGGCTGCTGCCGACGCCGGAAAACTGCCTCATACCGGCGTGCTGCCCGACGTCGAGAGTTTGCGCATTCCGGTGCAATATCTCGCCAATTTACTCACCGCCGGTGACCCGGAACCCGTGCTGCTGGCCTTGAAACGAATGTTGGCGATGCGCCATTTTAAACGGGCGGAAACCGTCGAAGGCGTGCTCGACACCACCGCGCTGGAGCAGGTCGGACTCAGCCAATCGCAGGCCGAAGAGATGTATCGTTATCTCGCAATCGCCAACTATGAAGACCGATTTGTGGTGCCATCCAGCCATCGAGAGTTAGCGCGCGAGGCGTTTCCAGAAAGCAAAAGCTGTGGTTTTAGCTTCGGTGACGGCTGTAAAGGCAGCGCCGGTAAATTCAATTTGTTCAACAGTAAACGCATTGACGCCATTGATGTCAGCCCGCACACCAAGGGAGGCGCTCAATGAAACTGTTGCAAATTATTAGCCGTCTGCTCGATTATCCTGAACAGGAGCTATGGGCTCATCAGCAAGAAGTTCAGCAATTAGTGACCCTAAATCCGCAGTTAAGCGTGATGGATACCCAAAGGCTGGCCGATTTTATTCACACGCTTTGCGCGGCTGACTTACTGGACAGGCAGGCCGAATACAGCAGCCTGTTTGATCGCGGTCGCGCCACCTCACTGCTGCTGTTTGAACACGTTCACGGCGAATCGCGGGATCGCGGACAGGCGATGGTCGATCTTCTGGATCAGTACCGCGCCGCCGGTTTGCAACTCGACTGTAAAGAGCTGCCCGACTACTTGCCGCTCTATCTCGACTATCTTGCGACACTTGATGAAGCCAGCGCCCGCGCGGGCTTGGCCGATATCGCGCCGATCCTTGCCCTGTTGGCTGCCCGACTCAACCAGCGTGAAAATCATTACGCGCTGCTGTTTGAGCTGCTGCTCACCCTTTCTGAAGCGAATATTAGCACCGCCGAGGTAGCCGAAAAGTTGCAGCACGAGAGTCGCGATGATACCCCTCAGGCGCTCGACGCCGTGTGGGAAGAGGAGCAAATCACGTTTCTTGGCGAGCAGGGCTGTCTCAGTGAAGATGAGAAGGCGCACGGCAAACGTTTCGCAGGCTCGGTAGCGCCGCAATATCTGTCGATAAATCAACCGCCTCGCAATACTTCATCACCCGATAATCTGCAACGCGACGCGCAAGGATCCCGCCATGAGCTTTCTTAATTTTCTGTTATTCAGTATTTATCCTTATATCGCGGGCAGCGTATTTCTGCTCGGCAGCTGGCTGCGCTACGACTATGGGCAATACAGTTGGCGCGCGGGTTCTAGCCAGATTATGGATAAAAAAGGGCTGCGAATTGCCTCGCCGCTGTTTCATATCGGCATTATCGGCATCTTTTTTGGCCATTTTGTCGGCCTGCTGACGCCGCATTGGATGTATGAATCTTTCCTTTCTATTTCCGCCAAGCAGCAGTTGGCGATGGTTGCCGGTGGGATTTTTGGCGCAATGACACTGCTTGGCGGCGCGATGTTGCTTAAACGCCGGTTAACGAATCCGCGCGTGCGGGCAACCTCCAGCACGGGAGATTTGCTGATTATTGCCCTACTGGTGGCGCAGGCCGCGCTCGGATTAGGCACTATTTTCTTCTCCGCCCAGCATACGGACGGCAGCGAAATGATGAAGCTGGTGGGTTGGGCGCAGGCGATTGTCAGTTTCCACGCTGGTGCGGCGGCACATCTCGACGGCGTGGCGCTAATTTATCGTCTGCATATCGTGCTCGGCATGACGCTGTTCCTTATTTTTCCGTTCTGCCGTCTGGTCCACATCTGGAGCGCGCCCGTTGAGTATCTGACCCGCCGTTATCAACTGGTCAGAAACCGCCGCTAACTGACTAAATTTTAAAACGTTTTGTGCTGAAACTATAGCCGAAAGAGGGGCGGCTGCCGTAGATGATAATCCGAGCACAGCTGATATTGATGCGCGGCACGAAGCAGCAGGCGTTCCTGTCCGGGCGCCGCCATCAGTTGCAGCCCAACCGGCAGATTTTGCGAATCAAATCCGGCTGGAAAACTGATAGCAGGCAACACGGCTAAACTTGGAAGACACGTGAAAATCAGATTGCCCAACAGGGTCGACACTTCGCCGTCGCCAATTGGGATTGTCTCCTGACCAATCAGCGGCGCGGTAAACGGCAGCGTAGGGGTAATAATCATATCGACCTCCTCGAACAGGGCAGCAAATTTTTCACGCAGCCAGGTGCGATAACGCTGGGCCTGAAGATATTCCACCGCCGTAAACGTTAGGCCTGCCTGTAATAAAATCCGCACGTCGTCGCCATATTTTTCGGGCCGATCCTTTAACCAAGGCCAGTGAATAGCGCTTGGCTCACAGGCATCGACAATAATTTGCGCGTCCACGGCGTGTTCCAGGCCATCGACACGTAGGGAGACAATGTCTACGCCTTGCGCTTCAAAATCGTTTAACGCCGCGCGAAATGCCTGCTCGACACCCGGTTGAAGACTGTAAAAACTGTACGGGTCCAGCACGCCAATGCGTAATCCCTGCAACGGCTTTACCATTTGGCGACTCATGGCAGATTGTTGCGCTGCATCCATGCCCGAAAGTGTGCCGTAAAGTAGGGCGCAGTCGGCGCTGCGAGCGGCAAGAGGCCCGACGGTATCCATGCTCCAGGCGAGCGGAAATACTCCCTCGGTACTGATATTGCCAACCGTTGGACGTAGGCCGGTTACGCCATTTAGTGCAGCAGGCAGGCGTACCGAACCGCCGGTGTCAGTTCCTAGCGTGGCAAAAGCGCTGCGTACAGCGGCAACGACGCCTGAGCCGCCGCTGGATCCTGCCGGGACTCGTGCCGTATCCCACGGGTTATGACAGGCACCGTAATGCGGATTATTGGTCGTGCCGCCCCATGCAAATTCGTGCATGTTGGTGGTGCCGAGGATAATCGCACCCGCCTGCTTCAGAGCTCGGGTGACGGCGGCATCTTGGGCTGCCATATTTCCCCGTAAAATCTCGCTGCCCGCATTCATCTCTTGTCCGGCAATATCAATATTGGCTTTAATTCCGAGCGGAATGCCCTGTAACGGGCCTAAATCATAGCCGTTTTCCAGCAGGGTTTGCTGTGCCTCAGAGAGTTTAATCGCTTGATCTTGATAGATTTCAATCCAACCGTTCAGCGCATGGGTTTGGCGCTCTCGTTCAAGACAGGCGCGCACCAATTCAGGGAAACTGGTCTCTTTCGCGCGAACCTTTGCGCCCGCTTCGGCAATGGATAAATTGACCAAATCACTCATTTCGTTGTCACCACGGGTGAAATAAATACGGTGATAGGCACCACATCGGCACTCAGATTGGCATTGACGAAATCACTCAGCGATGCCGCGCGAATGGCCCAGTCGATTACGGTTGGCAGCACGGCTTCGGCATCGGCAGGAGAGAGCGGGTGAATAGCGTTTAGACGATCGAACATCGGCTCAGTCATGGCATAACCTCTACGATTACATGGAGATAAAATAAATAGTAAAGGGCAGACATCCGCAGATGCTGCCCCGATTTACTTATTTCATGGCGTCTACTGCGGCTTTGGCCTTGGTCGCCAGTTCAGTATTCACATTGGTTTGATAAGAGGTCGCTTCAGAGGGATAGGCCTTAATATTTTTGGCATAAAGTGAAATTTTCATGTTGTTATCCCAGGCTTTCTGGCTCACCAACACGTTTTCTGGGTAGCCTTTGGCGTCTATCTCTCGTTTCACCGCCTCACGCACAATATCTTTTGGCAGGTTCGGGAAATATTTGGCGGCAATATCGACGGAATCATCAAAGTGCGCGTAAATATAGCGCGAAGCCTGTTCAAACGCGGTAACCACACCCTGCGCTGCCGCAGGATTTTTATCAATGTAAGTCTGTGTAGTGGTCAGACTGGAGAAGGCAAACGGATACCAGTCCTGCGCTGCCGAGAAGGAGTAAACCGAATGCAGGCCGTTTTGGCGGATAGCCATGGTCACCTGCGGTTCAACCGCCAATGCATAATCGGCGCGACTTGCGACCACAGACGGAATTTCGTTACCGATAGCAACATGAACCAGCTTCACATCTTTGAGTTTCTGCTGCTTGACCAGATAACTCATGAACGCCCAGGTAGTGTCGGGCTCTGGACTGGTGACCACGCGCTTATTGGCCAGCGCCGCCAGATTATCCTGAAGATTGGCCGCGTCCTTGCCGAAAATAAACACCGTCGGCGCGTTTTGCACGCCAGCCACCACCACGCCGCTGCCGCCGTTTTCATGGGATTTAGGCACAAAAACCGGGTCCTGAATCGAAAAATCTGCCGAGCCGCCGATCACGGCCGACCAAGACTGCGCGCCGCCGCCGCCCGTGCTGATCTGAACTTTCACGCCCTGTTGTTTAAAGAAACCTTTCTCCTGCGCCACGTATAAAGGCAGATAGAGTAAAGACTGAAACGCCTGATTAATACGCACCGGCGTTTCGGCCGCATTAGCCGGTTGCAGGGCAAGTGAAACCAGCAGGCAGCAGGCCGTTGAAGCCGCTAAAGTGAAGCCTTTTACACGCGCAATTGTCATTATTTTACCCTTTCCCATGAGAGAATCAGCCGTTCGAGAAACATTACCGCTACGTTAAATACCAACATCATCAGCATGACCAACACGATACCGGCCAACACAATATTCATACCGAAATTGGAGCTTCCGAGCAGGATCATGTGGCCCACGCCGACATCGGAGGAGATATATTCCCCAACTATCGCGCCGACCAGCGCAAAGCCGACATTAAGGCGCAGCCCCGATACCACCCATAACATGGCTGACGGCACCACCAGTTTGATGAAGATTTTCGATCGCGAGGCATCAAAGGATCGCATTAGATTGATCAAGTCAGGATCGGTACGCACTGCGCCCTTGTAGGACGTCGTCAGTGACACCACGATGCATGAAAATGCCACAATGACGACTTTTGAAAGCATGTCTGTGCCAAACCAGATGATAGTTATCGGCGCAATTGCCAACACCGGAATTGAACCGATAGCCGCGATGAAAGGCGCGGTGAGGTCAGAGATAAATTTTGAATACCACAGCAGCAGGCCAAGTACAGAACCTCCTACAGCACCTACGCCAAATCCGATCAGCGTTTCAAGCGCGGTGGTGCCGATATCGGTAAACAGTTCGCCAGACTGAAAACGCTGCACCAGCACGGCCCACACCATGCTCGGACTGGCAAATAAAAATTTACTGATAAAGCCTTCGCGCGCGCCAATTTCCCAATACAGCAGCAGGGCAGCAACGATGGCAACTTGCAAGATAATGAGTACGTAACGCCGTGAGGTTGGGTTTTTAAAGAAACCGTCTTGACCACTTGGCCGAGACCGCGCGTGTGCTGCTAAACTGCCGGGTTTCTGCGGCTGCTTGGTGGTTTGTTCAGAAGATAACGTGCTCATAAAATTTCCCCGAAAAAGTCAGAACAAAACAGGGGCAGCGCCGATGCTGCGCCAAATCAATTCGTAATAGTCGTTAAAGCGCGGCGAAAGGCGACGCTCAGGAATAATTCGGCTATCAGTTTCTAAATCAACATTGATTTCATGAATGATTTCGCCCGGTCGTGCCTTCATCACGTAAACGCGGTCAGAGAGCGTCACCGCTTCTTCAATGTCGTGGGTAATAAAAATAACCGTTTTCTTCTGTTGCTTGACTACATTGAGCAACTCACTTTCCAATGAGATTTTTAAGGGATAATCCAGCGCCTTATATGCTTCATCCATCAAGATAATTTCGGGATTAGTAATCATTGTGCGCATCAATGCAACGCGCTGTTTCATTCCCCCTGAAAGTTGA
The DNA here is from genome assembly GCF_036663475.1 of Rouxiella sp. T17. Lineage (NCBI taxonomy): Bacteria > Pseudomonadati > Pseudomonadota > Gammaproteobacteria > Enterobacterales > Yersiniaceae > Rouxiella > Rouxiella sp. T17. The sequence goes on from NZ_JAWUEA010000041.1 coordinate 153,287, forward strand.
GCCGGATATTTATCTTCATAACCCTGCATGTGATACGTTTCTAACAACTCTTTAGCGCGTTCACGGGCCTCTTTCTTATTTACGCCGCGAATTTCCAGCCCGAGAATGACATTTTGAATTACTGTCCGCCAAGGAAAGAGCAGGTCTTTCTGTAATACATAGCCCATTTTTTCAGAGGCACTGCCCGTGGTCTCTTTATCATTAATTAAAATATGTCCGTTATCAGGCGCAAGCAGGCCGGTGATGATATTAAATAGGGTCGATTTGCCGCAGCCACTTGGCCCGACAAAAGAGATAAACTCGTTGGCGTCAGCATGAAAATTAAGTTCTTTGAGTACGGTGACTTTCCCTGCCACCGTCGAATATTCTTTAGAGACATTAATTGCCTCGAGCGCATGTGCCATAATTACTCTCCTGCGGATTTTACGTGGCGCTGGGAAACCGTTAAAGGCGAAGGCGGCGCATTAACCGGCACATAATCTTTCAGGAAGTGATAGCCAATATAAGCGACGCTGCGCGCTCGAATAATTTCTGCCGTAATATCGACGTGCGCGAGAGCAATTCCGCTTGAAAAGCCGGTGTCGGCGATAATCTTGCCGTGCGGATCTATAATTCTGCTGTGTCCGTGATAGTTAAGTTTTCCATGTGGGCCAAACAGATTCGACTCAACCATCCAACATTGGTTCTCGAGTGCGCGAACGCGTCCAAAAAGGGTATAAGTATCGACCATGTAATCGAGCTCAGGATCCTCGGTGTCACCCGCCAACCCCCATGCTGTGGGCATGATCATGATATCTGCACCTTTCAGGGCCAGCTCGCGGGTACTTTCCGGAAACACCTTGTCATAGCAAATCAACATGCCGATACGGCCGATTTTAGTGGTGAAAACCGGGAATCCGTCACCAGGATAGTAAATGTGTTTTTCATCGCCCGGCTGGTGAACTTTGCGATAGCGCCCGATTTCGCCTTCGGGACCGAGTAATACAACGCAGTTATAGAGTACCTCTGCGCGTTCGGCATCTCTTTCGGTCAGGCCGATAACCGCGTGTAATTGCAGATTTTTAACTGTTTCGATGAGCTGCGAAATACATTCACCCGTGGGAATGACTTCAGCTTGATCAAATTGATAGGCCACGTTCTCAAAGTCATAATGTAAAGTATCACTTAAATACCCTTGCAGACTTTGTTCCGGAAATACTATCAGGTCAACGCCTTCAGCTGCCGCTTTTGATAATGTGTCTAGCATATAGCGCATATTCTGCTGTTTATCATAAACCGCAGGCATAGCTACGCTGGCAATAGTCAATTTGCTCATCATAATCCCCGGTGTAAACACGCTAAAATTCCGCGTGGATATAATTTGGCTTTATTACCTATTTTAATACTTGCTTCATGAAGATTTGGTTATTAATTCCTATGGGTAACTATTTCTTATTCGCGCTAATTCATGCTCGTGACATTCTTGAAGACGTTTTTAAAATCATCTTTGAAACATTTAAGCAAGTTATATGCCAAGGTGAGCGAGTTTCAAATAGTGGAACTTTGCAAAAAAAATACAATTTTCTTTAATCTATTTTTCAATTTAAATGCAATTATTCATCTAATTGGCACGCCTAACCCCTTCCAGCTATTTGCTAATAAAAATCTTAATAACGGAAGTAAATTTAAGTGCAGCATAAATGCCAAGATGGTGCAGATTGGTCTATACCAGCCATTTTAAATAAACTTGAATGGGTGGCAGGGGAGGATTCGGTCATCCATAGTAAATAAAGCAGTACCACGCTAACGTTTTTACAACAGGATGGGAAAATGAAGATTGCGTGTTTAGGTTGGGGATCGCTGATTTGGAAACCGGGCGCGCTGCCGGTGCAGGGCGAATGGAAAGCTGATGGGCCGTTTCTGGCGATTGAATTTTGTCGTATAAGCGACGGTGGCGAGCTGGCAACCGCGCTGTGTAATAACGCCGCGCCGGTGCCGACGCTCTGGGCCTGGCTTGATTGCGACTCGCTCGAACTGGCCAGTCAGGCTTTGAAAGAACGCGAAGAAATTCCGCAGACGCGCCACGACGGCATTGGTTCACTGGTCGTTCAAAAAACTAGCATCGGACCGCTCGCCGAATGGGCAATCGCGCGAGAAATCGAGGCCGTGATCTGGACCGCCTTGCCGCCAAGAGGCGCACGGGGCGAGAGTCATATCCCAACCGTCGAAGAAACCATTGCCTATCTCGACGGCCTGTCGGGTAAAACGCGTGAGCATGCAAAAAGTTATCACCAGTCTGTTCCTGCACAGATTGATACCGCCTATCGCCGCGCCGTTACTGTCGCGCTGGGCTGGTATCCTCAGCCTGTTTTGTGAGACGTCGCGGAGAAAATCAAACAATGTTCAAAAAAGCTATTGATAATCATTTTCATTGCGTATCCTCAAGGCCATTGATAAATATTTACGCGCGTTGCCACTATTTTGACCGGACAGTGTTGATTCTAAACGGGCAACCCCGCGTGAAACCTTCATTTTTAGCTTGAGGATGCATGATGCTCCGCCGTTTCTTCTCTTATTACGCGCCTTATAAAAAGCTTTTTTATCTCGATTTTGGCTGCGCCATTCTTGGCGGACTGCTGGAGCTTGGCTTTCCGATGGCGGTCAAACTGTTCATCGACAAACTGCTGCCCGCCCACGATTGGGTACTGATCTTGACGGCGGCGGTGGCCTGCTGCTGATTTACCTGCTCAATACCGCGCTTATGGCAATCGTAAACTATTGGGGCCACGCGCTGGGTGTCGGCATTGAAACCGACATGCGCGAGCAGGCATTCAATCATTTACAGAAACTCTCTTTCCGTTATTACGACAATACCAAGACCGGACATATCATCACCCACGTCACCAAAGATCTCGAAGAGGTGGGGGAAATTGCTCACCACGGCCCTGAAGATATGTTTATCGCCATCATGACCTTTATGGGTGCCTTTATATTGATGGCGACGGTTCATCTTCATTTGGCCTTGATGACCATTATCATCGTGCCGTTTATGGGCTGGCTGGTAGGGCGTTATGGCGCGCAGATGACGGAAACCTGGCGTCGGCTGTTTGGTCAGGTCGGGAATTTCAACGCGCGTGTCGCCGAGAGCATCGGCGGTATTCGGGTGGTGAAAGCCTTTGCCAATGAAAAACATGAAGAAAAGCTGTTTGCCAGCGACAACCACAATTATCGAGTCACCAAGCTGCGTGCCTATCGCATTATGACTGCCAGCATCACGCTGAGTTATTTAAGTACCCGTATCGTGCAGTTAATCGTGATGATCGCCGGCACGTGGTACGTGGTAAACGGTTCGTTGAGCTACGGTGGATTCGTGGGATTCCTGCTGCTGGTTGAAGTTTTCTTCCGTCCGGTAGCAAAGATCACCTCGGTTTTGGAAAGTTATCCGAAAGGGATCGCCGGATTTAAACGATTCACCCAGCTTATCGATACTGCACCGGACATCACCGACAAACCCGACGCCGTTGAGGTTACACACCTGCGCGGCGAAATTTGCTATCGCGACGTAGTGTTTGGTTACTCGCCTGCCAGCAAGATCCTCAAGGGCGTGAATCTCGCGATTAAAGCCGGTGAAACGCTGGCGTTTGTCGGGCCGTCGGGGGCAGGAAAAACCACGCTCTGTTCCTTACTCCCCCGTTTTTATGATATCGACAGCGGGGCCATTACTATCGACGGCATTGATATCCGCGATATGACCCAACGCTCATTGCGCCACAACATTGGCATCGTGCAGCAAGATGTTTTCCTGTTTGGCGGTTCGATTCGTGAAAACATTCTTTATGGCCGTCTCGACGCCAGCGAAGAAGAAGTGTGGCTGGCTGCACGCCGTGCAAGGCTTGACGAGATGATTGCTGACCTGCCGAACGGCATGGACACGGTCATTGGCGAGCGCGGTGTAAAACTCAGCGGCGGCCAGAAGCAGCGGCTCTCTATTGCCCGAATTTTCCTGATGAACCCGCCGATCCTTATTCTTGACGAAGCGACCTCCGCACTGGACACCGCCACCGAGCAGGCTATCCAGCAGTCGCTTTCCGAGCTTTCGGAGGGAAGAACCACGCTGGTCATCGCCCACCGACTGGCGACCATTCAAAACGCCGATCGCATTGTGGTGGTAGATAAGGACGGGATCAGTGAGGAAGGAACGCACGAGGCGCTAATGGCGAGGGGCGGTCATTATGCCCAACTTTATCGGTTGACGACTCGATAGCGTTTTAGATTTGAAAATCTAAAGGCAAATTTTTAAGGGATTAAAATCGGGTCTTTAAATTCAAATTCCAGTTCAAGTTCAAGTTCAAGTTCAAGTTCAAGTTCAAGTTCACTTCAACTGCACTTCAACTGCATGCGCTTCGCTTACTGCGCGGCGGCGCAGACCGCCTCAAGGATGTTCCTAAGCGAACACCCTTGAGAATCCCGCGCTTTTTTTCCACAGCTGTAACTTGAGAGCTGAAAAATTGAGATCTTTCCAGATACTCCCGTGCGTGGCGTAGGTCGCGCGGCTTCGCCATTCCCTCATTACGGATTTGAGCCAAAAACGTCTCAAATCACTCCATTCAGCGCCGCCCTGATCCCGCCATTTACAGCATTTACAGCAAATGCGGAAACTCTTAGGCGGTCAAAAGCCGATCCCATTAATGGGTCAACGGATTTTGACCTTAAATCTTTTAACTTCAACTTCCAATTCAACTGCATGCGCTTCGCTTACTGCGCGGCGGCGCAGACCGCCTCAAGGATGTTCCTAAGCGAACACCCTTGAGAATCCCGCGCTTTTTTTCCACAGCTGTAACTTGAGGACTAAATCCGTAGATCGTTCCAGTTGCCACAGCGTGTGGCGTAGGTCGCGCGGCTTCGCCATTCCTACATTACGGATTTGAGCCAAAAACGTCTCAAATCACTCCACTCAGCGCCGCCCTGATACCGCCAATCACAGAATCTACTACAAAAGCGATATCTCTTAGGCGGTCAAGAACCGTTTCCTCCAACTTCATAACTTTCGAGGCCTAGCTTCAATGACCTAATCGATTTAACAGAAGCATTTAGTTAGTTGAGTGAACGGTCCTTGACCGCCTAAAATTAAGTGCCCTTTTTTTGAGCTGTTTTGGTTGAGTGAACGGTCCTTGACCGCCTAAAATTAAGTGCCCTTTTTTTTGAGCTGTGATTGGTTGAGGAGGCGGTATTTGACCGCCCAAGAGTTTCCGGCCTTTCTTTAAATGCTGTAATTGGCGGTATCAGGACGGCGCTGAGCGAAGGTGAACAAGACGTTTTTGGCTTGTGAACGTAGCGAGGGGAGCGCGAAGCGCCGCGACCAACGCCATTCACCAATGTGCCTGGAAAGAGCTCCCTTTTTAGTCCTCAAGTTGCAGCTGTGGAAAAAAAGCTTGGGATTCCAAAGGGGCGAGCGAATGCGCCTCTTTGGGCGGTCTGCGCCGCCGCGCAGTAAGCGAAGCGCATGAACTTGATTTTGAATTTAAGAAATTGCCTTAGGTTCTAAATCTAACACCGACTGCGCCTCTTTGGGCGGTCTGCGCCGCCGCGCAGTAAGCGAAGCGCATGCAGTTGAACTTGAACTTGAACTTGAACTTAAAGATTTAAGGTCAAAATCCGTTGACCAAAAAGATCCTGATTCCTTAGAAAATTGCCTTTAGATTCCAAATCTAAAAACCGCCTCCTGAATAGTTTGCCTTTAGATTTCCAAATCTAAAAACCCCAAATTGTTCAATTTAATCGCCCCCGTTATTATTATCCCATCCAAAAGACCAAAATTTGTTTTAAAGAAATTCCCCGCCTAAATTCGTAGGCGAAAAAATCTTTAGAACATTATTTAATTACCTTGCCCGTATTATTCATATAATGAACAACCGTTATAAAATACTTACTCTGCTATGCACTTTTTCGAGGCATGAGATCTATTTCTCATTTAATTTATTTAATGATTGTTAACAGAAAAAAGGCTTTAAAAAAGTGGATCTAACGCACATAAAAAACACACTTCTTTAAGTATTTTGCCAACAAAAGGCGTGTCGCACCAAAATGGTGCAATGCGTTATGCAAAAAATGCATAAAATCAGTAGGTTACAAAAGCAGTTTTGAAATATAATGTTACAACTATTTACCTGATTTTGACGAATATCACTGAACTTTTCCATTTTAACTTTTCGTGCTTAGTGCTACTGTTCGATTCGTTTACAGATAGCATCAATTATAAATATTAAGAAACTCACAGCCTGATATTTAAATTTGGCATGGGAAACCTATTAATAAGCATTCTAGGAAAGCAAATAATGATGAAGCGTAGTGTTTTGGCCGTAGCGGTCTCTTTAATTGTTGTAACCACTGGTGCAAATGCCGCAGAGATTTATAACAAAGATGGCAATCAGCTGGATCTATATGGCCGCGTAAATGGCAAACACTATTTCAGTAACGGCACCAGCAATAACGGTGACGGTTCTTATATGCGTATCGGCTTTAAAGGCCTGACCAAAATTAATGATTTGGTGACAGGTTACGGTCAGTGGGAATATCAAAATAACCTGAATAACTCTGAAGGTTCAGACGCGCTGAGCGGCAACAAAACTCGTCTTGGTTTCGCTGGTCTGAAATTCTCCAAATACGGTTCCATCGACTACGGCCGTAACTACGGTGTTGTTTACGATGCAATCGGCTACACCGACATGCTGCCAGAATACGGCGGCGACTCTGCCAACTCCGATAACTTCATGGTTGGCCGTTCAACCGGTTTGGCAACGTACCGTAACAAAAACCTCTTCGGTCTGGTCGATGGCCTTAACTTCGCCTTGCAGTATCAGGGCAAAAACGAAGCAAGCAGCGTAAGCAGCACTTCTCGTCCAAACAGCCGTTCAAACGGTGATGGTTATGGCGCGTCCCTGACTTATGAAGACATCGGCGGCACGGGCATCAGCGCGGCATTGGCAGGTTCTCGTTCAGATCGTACCAACGCGCAGTCAAACGCGGCAATCGGCGGTGGCGACGAAGCCTCTGCATGGTCTGCGGCGCTGAAATATGACGCCAACCAGATTTACCTGGGTGCGATGTACGAAGAGACCCGCAAGCAGGCCAGCATTACTGCCAACGGCGTTGCAGGTTATGCTAATAAAACCCAGATTTTTGAAGCGGTTGCGCAGTATCAGTTCCTGAACGGTCTGCGTCCTTCCGTGGCCTATGTTTCCAACAAGGCCAAAGACGTTGAAGGCGTGGGCGATGCCTACCTGTACCAGTACGTGTCAGTGGGTGCGACATACTACTTTAACAAAAATATGTACACCTACGTTGACTACAAAATCAATACTTTGAGCGATAACGACAGCAGCAAACTGGGTGGCAACAAGAAAGATGTTACTACCGTCAGCCTGACCTACCGTTTCTAATCGAGACGGCTATTCGTCGGTATCCACGTATTACCCTTATCTGTGTCTGAAAAGGTAATCGCAAGGCAGGGCCCTCGGGCTCTGCCTTTTTTCATGTCTGTCTTTTTTCACATCAACAAAACCTACCCGCGATAAAACTCATTCTCTTCAGCCAGTTAACGCAAAACTCTTACCTATAGCCTGACGTTATACCCCCTAGCTAAACAAGTATTCGCCGCCGCCTCATGCTCGTGAAATAGTCGAGGGGTCAAGCAACGCGATGTTGCTACCCCTACAACAATTGACGAGAGAAACTCATGCAACAAATCCCAATGCCATATCTGCTGTTTTTAGGTGATGTCATGGATCCGCTGGCGGCAAAAACGGCGCGCGGTATTCACGTTTGGCGTCCTGACTCCTGCGTCGGTCAGATTCGTCTGGCAACCGATTCCGTCTCGCTCGGTATGGAAGAGATGGATATCGCGACGGCAAAAGCGCGCGGGGCAAAAACCATGGTGTTGGGCACCGCCAATGCCGGCGGCAAGTTGCCTCAGCACTGGCTTGAATCGGTTAAAACGGCGATTCGCGCCGGACTTAACGTGGCCAACGGCCTGCATCAGGGATTAAACGAAATTCCCGAGCTGGTTGAATTGGCTGCCGAGCATAACGTCGAGCTGTTCGACGTGCGCCACATGACGCCGGAACTTGACGTCGGCAGCGGTAAAAAGCGCAGCGGCAAACGCATTCTAACCGTCGGCACCGACTGCTCGGTCGGTAAAATGTACACCTCGCTGGCGCTGGAAGCTGCGCTGCGCGAGCTTGATATCAAAGCCGATTTTCGCGCCACTGGCCAAACCGGCGTGCTGATTGCCGGTGACGGTATCGCCATCGACGCCGTGGTCGCCGACTTTATTTCAGGTGCCGTCGAAGCTCTCGCCCCGGCCAACGACGACGATCACTGGGATATTATCGAAGGTCAGGGCTCGCTGTATCACCCGTCTTACGCGGGCGTTAGCACCGGACTTATCCACGGCGCGCAGGCGCATTTGCTGGTGATGTGCCACGAATTGGGCCGCCCGCACATGCGTCATTTGCCGCATCAGCCGATGCCAACGCTCAAGCAATGTGTCGATATCAACCTGCAAGCCGCCAGCCTGACCAGCCCGAACGTGCAGTTGGCCGGTTTTTCACTGAACACGTCGGGCGTCAGCGAAGCCGAAGCCCGCGCCGCGCTTGACGAAATCAGCCGCGAATTTGGCGTGCCGGCGACGGACCCTGTGCGTTTTGGCATCAAAGAGCTGGCGCAGTCCATCAAGGATCGTGGCTTATGATCCAACTGAACGTCCAAACGGTCGAGCTGCCACTGGCTCGGCCTTTTGCCATTTCTCGCGGCGTGCGCACCGCCGTTACCGTGGTTCGCGTCACCCTGACCGATGGCCAGTTTGTGGCGATGGGCGAGTGCACCCCGACGGCGCATTATCAGGAGTCGGCTGAATCCGTCTGCGAGCAGCTCGAAAACGTGCGCCCGCAGGTTGAAGCCGGTTTAACGCGTGAAGCCTTGCAGCAGGTGTTGCCGATAGGCTCGGCGCGTAATGCGCTAGATTGTGCAATGTGGCGCCTCGATGCTGCAAAACAGGGCAAGACCGTGTGGCAACTGCTTGAAATGCAAGCCCCTAAAAGCGTTGTTACCGCTGAAACCTTGAGCCTCGACAGTCTCGAAAGCATGGCAAAAGCGGCTGAAAATGCCGTGTCGCGCGGCGCAAAACTGCTGAAAATCAAGCTTAACCGTGAAGATATCATCGAGAAGGTTGAGGCGATTCGCCTTGCTGCGCCACACGCGACGCTGGTTATCGATGCCAACGAATCCTGGGGCGGTCTCGACCTCGAAAGTCTGTTCAACGCGCTGCACGAATTTAACATTGCAATGATTGAACAACCTCTTCCTGCTGGCCAAGACAAAGACTTGGTGCGTTGTTTGCATCCCATTCCTGTCTGCGCCGATGAAAGCTGCCATCAGCGCTCGGATATCGCCGGGCTGCGCGACCGTTACGAGATGATAAATATCAAACTCGACAAGTGTGGCGGATTAACCGAAGCGCTGGCGATGGCCGCCGAAGCCAAGGCGCTCGGCCTGCGTTTAATGGTCGGCTGCATGCTGGGTTCCTCGCTGGCGATGGACGCGGCGCTGCCCGTCGCGGTGCTCGCCGAGCGGGTCGACCTCGATGGGCCTATCTGGCTGGCGGAAGATTATCAGCCGGGTCTGCGCTATGAGCAGGGCGAAGTCTGGCTGTGATGAGTTAACTTTTTTAGCACCCCTTATTTTTACTTTTTTTAAAGGAGCACGCTTTTGATGACTGAAATGCCCGTGAGTGAGGCGCCCGCACCCGAGTCCGCTGACCCGACGCTGTCGGAAAGCCGCAACCGGCCCATTCTTCAGGTAAAGGATCTGTCAGTCAGTTTTCATGGCCGTCAGGGAAAGACCCAGGCACTCAAAGGCGTCTCTTTTTCTATTAATAAAGGTGAAGTGGTCGCGGTAGTCGGTGAAAGCGGCTCCGGAAAATCGGTCACTTCATTGAGTATCATGGGCTTGCTGGCCGATACGGCAAAAATAGACGGCGGCAGCATTGATTTCACCACCCGAAATGGTGCGAAGCATTCGCTGGCAAAGATGGGTCCCGACGCGCGCCGCAAACTGCGCGGTCAGGAAATGTCGATGATTTTTCAGGAGCCGATGACCTCGCTGAATCCGGTGCTGAGAGTTGGCGATCAGCTTACCGAAGGGCTTATCGATCACGGCATCAGCAATAAAACCGACGCTTTAAACAAAGCGCGCCAGCTGTTGAAGCAGGTGCGTATTCCCGACGTCGAACGCATTCTAAAATGTTATCCGCACGAACTTTCCGGCGGCATGCGCCAGCGGGTGATGATTGCGCAAGCCTTGGCCTGTGACCCCGCGCTGCTGATCGCCGACGAACCGACCACCGCGCTGGATGTCACCGTGCAGGCGCGTATTTTGCAGATCTTGCGTGATTTACAGCGCGGCTCCGACATGGCGGTACTCTTTATTACCCATGATATGGGCGTAGTGGCCGAAATTGCCGATCGCGTGGTGGTGATGTATCACGGCGAAGTGGTGGAAGAGGGCAGCGTCGAGCAGATTTTTGCCCACGCGCGCCATCCATATACGCGCGCGCTATTGGCCGCCGTGCCAAAGCTGGGCGATATGCAGGGCCTGAAATGGCCGCGCCGTTTTCCGTTGATTCAGAAAGAGGGCGTCGCGCTGCCCGTTGTCGCCGAGGCTCTGGCCAATGATGACCAAACCACCGCCGATTACAGCAAGCCGCCGCTGCTCGACGTGCGCGGATTAAGCGTCTGCTACCCGATTCGCTCCGGCATTCTGTCGCGGGTGACCCAAGAAGTTCACGCGGTTGAACAGATCGATTTCTCTATTTGGCCCGGTGAAACGCTGGCGCTGGTGGGCGAAAGCGGCTGCGGAAAATCGACTACGGGGCGCGCCATACTGCGTCTGGTCGGCAGTCAATCCGAAAGCATTCATTTCGAAGGGCAAGAAATTACCCTGCTGCGCGACACGCCGTTTCAGGCGGTGCGTCGGCAGATCCAGATGGTTTTCCAGGATCCCTACGCCTCGTTGAATCCGCGTTTAACAGTCGGGTTTTCAATTGCCGAACCTCTGCTGTTGCACGGCCTGGCGAAAAACCTCGCCGACGCCACGCCAACGGTCAATAAACTGCTGAAAAGCGTGGGGCTGGATACCGCCGTCGCGCGTCGTTATCCGCACGAATTTTCCGGCGGCCAGCGCCAGCGTATTGCTATCGCGCGCGCCATGGCGTTGCAGCCGCAGGTGATTATCGCCGACGAAGCCGTCTCCGCGCTGGATGTCTCCATTCAGGCGCAGGTGGTTAATTTAATGATGGATTTACAGCGCGATACCGGCGTGGCGTGGCTGTTTATTTCCCACGATATGGCCGTCGTCGAGCGTATCGCCAATCGCGTGGCGGTGATGTATCTCGGCCAAATCGTCGAAATCGGCCCGCGCGACGCGATTTTCAGTAATCCGCAGCATCCTTATACCCAACGTTTACTCAAATCTGTGCCGGTCGCCGATCCGACCCAGCGCGCCGCGCGCAGTTTTGATGATACCGAAGTGAAATCGCCGGTTCATCCGGCAGGCTTGCAGATAGAGAAAGTGAAATACCGTCAGGTTGCTGACCACCACTGGGTTGCTAATAACTAAACCAAACAGCCGTTGATTTTTCAATCAAGAATTCCGGGACACTCACAGGAGAAGTACATGCATTCGATGTTAAATCGCAAGACATTACTGGCCGCCAGCTTGACGCTGTGCTTTGCCACCTCGGCCTTCGCCAAGGACCTCAGCATTTCGATGTATGCCGACGTCACCGGCTTTGACCCGCACGATACCACCGACACCCTGAGCTATTCAGTGCAAACCGGTATCTTCCAGCGGTTGTTCGAATTCGATAACAAAATGAAAGTGATCCCCGTGCTGGCGACCGATTACACCAGCAACGACACCGCCACCGAATTCACCATTAATCTGCGTCAGGGCGTGACCTTCCAGGACGGCACGCCGTTCAACGCCGACGCAGTGAAAATCAACCTCGAGCGTTTGGCTAATCCCGAGAATCACCTCAAGCGCAACGGCTTGTTCAGCATGATCAAATCCGTTGAAGTGACGTCGCCAACGCAGGTAAAAATCACGCTGAATAAACCGTTCGGCGCGATGATCAACACGCTGGCGCACCCGTCCGCCGTGATGCACAGCCCGGCTTCGTTGAAGGCTTATCCGAAAGAAGCGGACCTGAGCGTGCATCCGGTCGGCACCGGTCCATTTAAATTTGTTGAATGGCAGCAGGGCAAAGACGTCAAGCTGGTGAAATATGACAATTACTGGCAGAAAGGCTGGCCGAAGGTCGACTCCATTACTTTCTACCCAACGCCTGAAGACTCCACGCAGGTCGCCAAGCTGAAATCTGGCGCGGTGCAGGCGGTTTATCCGTTGCCTTCCGACCTCGTCGATACCGTTAAGAGCGATCCGAAACTGGATATTCAGCGCGATCCCGGCATCTACCTTTATTACATCGCTTTCAATACTCAGATGAAAGAGTTTAAAGATGTGCGCGTGCGTCAGGCGATTAACTATGCCATCGACCGCAATATCTGGCTGAAAGTCGGCTTTGCCGGTCTGGGTGAAGCCTCAACCTCGCCACTGCCGAAAAACGTGCAGTTTTATCAGAAACAAACCACGCCGGATTACAGCTACAACATTGCCAAAGCCAAAGAGCTGCTGAAAGAAGCGGGCTATCCGAACGGCTTTGACGTGGAAATGTGGAGCTCAAATAAAACCGACCGCATTCGTACCGGACAGTTTCTCAAGCAGCAGTTGAGCCTGATTGGCGTGCGCGTCAAGCAGATGCCGATGGATGCGGGCAGCATCAACCAGCGTTTATGGAGCACGCCGAATCCGGCCGATGCCAAAGTGCAGATGTATTACGGCGCGTGGTCAACCTCTACCGGCGATGCCGACTGGGCGTTGCGTCCGCTGTTTGCCACCGAATCCTTTATTCCGAAAGGTTACAACGTCTCTTATTACAGCAACAAAGCGGTGGATGCTGATATCACCGCCGCGCTGCAAACCGCCGACATGGGCAAGCGTAAAGCGGCCTACGACGACGCGCAAAAACTGCTGTGGGCCGATTCGCCAGTGGCTTTCCTGGGTTCACCGGACAATCTGGTTGGTAAAACCAAAGATCTCTCCGGCGTGTTTATGCTGGCCGACGGCACGCTGCTGTTTAATCAGGCGCAGTTTAAATAGTGGGATGTAGTCGTTTGATTTACTAGGTGATTTGTCTCTACACGGCGGGCAGCCTCGTTTGCCCGCCGTCATGCAGTCTGTGGTTAAGCAATTTTTGTCATCGGGGAATAGGATTTTATGCTGACATATTTTTTCCGCCGGATACTGGAAATGATCCCGGTTCTGCTGGTGGTGTCATTACTGATATTTGGTTTTATCAAGCTGCTGCCGGGTGACCCTGCACGTATTTATGCCGGTCAGGATGCGTCTCTCGAGCAGGTAGAGTCAGCGCGGCAACTGCTTGGTTTAAACGATCCTCTCCCGGCGCAGTATTGGCATTGGATTACGGGCGTTTTCAAAGGCGATTTGGGCACCACCTATCGCACGCGCCAGCCGGTTTTAAGCGTCATTGAAGCCGGTTTTATGCCGACCCTCTATTTGGCCATGGCCGGATTTGCCTGGTCGGTGGTATTGGGGCTGGTAATTGGCGTCTGGTCGGCACTTAAAAGAGGGAAATGGCAGGATTGGACGCTGATGAGCTTCGCCATCGGGGGGATTTCGATGCCGCCTTTCTGGCTGGGTTTGCTGCTGATTCAGTTTGTTGCCATGCCGTTTGGCATCTTTTCAGTCAGCGGATTTAACCAGCCGAGCGACATTATTTTGCCCGCGATTACGCTGGGATCTTCCGTTGCGGCGGTGATGGCGCGCTTCACTCGTTCGGCATTTCTCGACGTCGCACAGGAAGATTACGTGCGTACCGCCAATGCAAAAGGGCTGCGCGCGCGGCTGGTGACCTGGAAACACATCATGCGCAACGCGCTGATCCCGGTCATTACCATGCTTGGTCTACAGTTTGGTTTTCTGCTTGGAGGCTCGATTATTGTCGAAGCCGTGTTCAGCTGGCCGGGTCTGGGCTGGTTGCTTATTCAGTCGATTCAAACTCAGGATCAGCCCGTCATTCAGGCGCTGGTGATGCTGTTTGTTTTCGAATTTATCCTCATCAATACGCTGGTTGACCTGCTGTATGCAGTGGTGAATCCGGCGATTCGACTGAATTAGGAGCGACTATGGTTCAGCCTGCAAATACTTTGCCTCAATTGGATCCCGCCGAGGTGGCGAGCAGCGAGACGGATGAGATTCGTTCGCCGTGGCGCGACTTTTTCCAGTCATTTATTCGCCATCCCATGGCGGTAATCTCGTCGATATTTATTTTACTTTTAGTGCTGGTGGCGGTGTTGGCGCCGTGGATTGCGCCCTACGATCCGCAAATTCCCGACTGGATGGCGCTGGGAGCCGGCCCGTCTGCCGCGCACTGGTTCGGCACCGACGACTTGGGCCGCGATGTATTAAGTCGCATCATTTTTGGCGCACGAATTTCGCTCTATGTCGGGCTAGTGTCGGTAACGCTCGGCATGATATTAGGCGTGTTTTTAGGCCTGCTGGCCGGTTATTACGGCAAATGGCTGGATATGCTGATCATGCGCGGTTCCGACGTGCTGTTTGCATTTCCGGGCGTGATGCTGGCGATCGCGGTAGTCGCGATTCTCGGCCCCGGTTTGAATAACGTAATTATCGCGGTGGCGGTGTTTAGCGTGCCGGTGTTTGCCCGTATCGTCCGCGCCTCAACGCTCTCTATCAAGCAAAGCGCCTATGTCGAAGCCGTGCGCTGTGTCGGCGCGCCAGACCGCGTAGTGTTATTGCGCCATATTTTGCCGGGCACGCTGTCGAACGTTATCGTTTATTTCACCATGCGTATCGGCACCAGTATTTTAACCGCCGCCAGCCTGAGCTTTATCGGCCTCGGACCCGAACCCGACGTGCCGGAGTGGGGCAATATTCTGGCGATGAGCCGCAATATGATGATGGCCGGAAAATGGAACGTCAGCGTCTTCCCGGGGCTGGCTATCTTCCTGACCGTGCTGGCATTTAATCTACTAGGCGATGCTCTCAGATACACGCTAGATCCCAAGTTGAAGAAATGATCGATGAATAATTTCACTACACAGGGCGTGCGCGCCCTGATGCAACGTTGGCAAGAGCGCCGCGAGATTTTCACCCCGCGTTTTGCGACGGGCGCGACCAATAGCCTCAGCGACGTGGCGGGTGTAACCGTCGGGCACAGCACGCTAAATGAGGGTGAGATTCAAACCGGTGTCACAGCAATCGTGCCGCCGGGCGGCAATCTTTATACCCATCCGCTGCCCTGTGGCGCGGCTATCCTTAACGGTTTTGCCAAGCCGATTGGGCTGGTGCAGGTGATGGAGTTGGGCGAGCTGCAAACCCCGATTCTGCTGAGCAATACTTTCGCCGTCGGCACCTTGTTTAATGCCATGGTGCGACAAAGTTGCGCCGATTTTCCGCAAATTGGCCGAGGCAGCGCGACGGTCAATCCGCTGGTGATGGAGTGTAACGACGCGTTTCTCAACGATATTCAGGCGATGGCGATAACCGAACAGCACGTTCGAGAAGCGCTTGATTCTACGGCGGAAAATTTCAGTCGAGGCAGCGTCGGTGCAGGGCGCGGCATGAGCTGTTTTGGCTTGAAAGGCGGCATTGGCACGGCTTCACGGCGTGACGAAAAGCGTGATATCACCCTCGGCGTGTTAGTGCTGGCAAACTTTGGCGTGCTGGCCGAGCTTACGCTGGACGGGGTACGCATCGGTAATGAAATCGAAAATCTGCTCCCTGAACTGGCGCCGCAGGTCGATGCGGGTTCAATCATTATTATCATGGCCTGCGATCGCTATCTCGATAGCCGCCAGCTGACCCGCATTGCGCGTCGCGCGGGTGCCGGATTAGGCCGACTCGGCAGCTATTGGGGGCACGGATCGGGTGATATTGCGGTGGCTTTCTCTACCCAACGTGAAGGCCAGCTGTTGCCGGACGACGAACTCGAATCACTGCTCGCCATGGCCGCCGACGCTACCGAACACGCCGTGCTTGATGCCATGCTGGCCGCCGAAACGGTCGCCGGCTTTCAGCAACATCATCGGCTTGGGCTTTCCGGCGTGCTGGATGCGCTTGCTGCGCGCCACCATTCCGCTCATTCTCTCAGAGACTCGTTATGAAAATTTTTATCTCCGCCGACATTGAAGGCATCGCGGGCGTCATGCGCCCCGAACAGTGCAGCCCGGGCAACGCCGAATATGAAAGCGCGCGAGGACTCATGGAGCAGGAAGTGAATGCCGCCATCGCGGGCGCGTTTGACGGCGGGGCGAGTGACGTTGTCGTCGCCGACAGTCACGCAATGATGAAAAACCTGCGCGCCGCCAACATCGATCCGCGTGCGCGGTTAATGCAGGGCAAACCGCGGGCTTTATCCATGCTTGAAGGCCTGCAACATCAGCAGTACGACGGCATGCTGTTTGTCGGTTTTCACGCCGCCGCCGGTGAAATGGGCGTATTGGCGCACACTATTAACGGCAGCGCTTTTTACCGGATGAAAATCAATGGCAGCGTGATGGCCGAAACCGATCTTTATGCGGCGTTAGGGGCCGAACTTAACGTGCCGCTGTGGCTGGTCACGGGCGACGACTGCCTCGAAAAATGGGTCAATCATCGGTTTCCCGAGGTCGAATATGTGTGTGTGAAACGCGCCATTTCGGCCCATGCCGCCGAGTCGATCAGCCCGCAGGCCGCACAGGAATTATTGCGCGAGCGTGTGGCGAAAGTCGTGCAGGCCGCGCCAAAAAGCATCGAAAAACGTCTGGGATGCCCTTACAAACTGGAGTTGATGGTGCTGCGCCCTGTGCTTGCCGATCTCTTTTGCATGGTGCCCGGCGTAACGCGCATTGACGCTGTCACCGTCGGCTATTCCAGTCCGAAAATGGCCGCCATCATCAGCCTGCTCGGCGCATTCTCCTATTTGGCGTCTACCCAAAAGTAATGCGTTCATTTTTATTCATAGTGCTCATGATTTTCTCCTCGAGAAAGTGGTCATTGTAGGCGTTCTAAACTTCCAAATTTCAACAATTCAATAACAGGTCTGATAGATTAACCGCGTTATATAATTTAAATGTTCATGGAGTCAGGCAGCATGCGTTTGCGTCATATAGAGGTGTTTCAGGCGGTGTTGCAGGCGGGGAGCGTGAGCGGTGCAGCGCGTCTGTTGAATGTTTCACAGCCGAACGTCAGCCGCGTGTTGAACCATGCCGAGCAGCAGCTGGGTTTTACCCTCTTCGATCGCACCCCGCAGGGATTGATTATTACTCCCGAAGGGCGCCGTTTGATGCCTGAAGTCGAGGCGCTATTTAGCCATATTCAGGCGATCGGTTTTCTGGCCGAGCAGCTGCGGCAGGGCGAAGGGCAGCACGTGAGAATTGGTTCCGCGCACGCGCTGGGGCATAGCGTGATGGCGCCCGTGCTGGTTGATTTTCATCGAAAAACGCCCGCGGGCACCGTTGAACTGGTGACCGGACATTTTAATACCCTGAGCCAAGATTTATTGCAGTACAAAATGGATTTTGCGCTGGCTTTTGGTGAGCAGGTTTCTGCCGAGCTGGTGTCTGAAACGCTGTTTGCTGGCAACATGGTCGCGCTGTTGCCGCTGGATGCGCCGATTGAAGGCGCGGTGTCGCTGCAATGGCTAAGCGAAAATAATCTGCTGATGCTGCAACAGCAAGACCCGCTCGGACAGGTGCTAAATCGCGTGTTACGTGAGCAAGGGCTAACGCCGCGCGCCTCGCTGCACATCAAAACTTATTCTGTGATCGCCGATATGGTGCTCGCAGGCGGCGGGGTCGGCGTGGTCGATACCTTCACCGCGCAGCGATATCTTAACCAGTTAAAAATTCTACCCGTGGTTGAAGCGCTGCCGTTTGAGGTGATATTGCTAAGCCGCCGTGACCAACCCCAATCACAGGTCGCGCTGGGGTTGCAGCAGCTGATCCGCCACAAACTGTGGGAACTTGGCGAAGGCTGATTTTCGCGCCAAGTTGGGGCATTAATTTCAGTCTTGTTTAGGTGATTATAACGCAGCCGTTTTAAACAGCGCTGTCAGACCTAATCCGCCCGCAATCCCAAGCATCGCCATGGCAAATTGCGGGTCAGCACTGTTTTGTTCAGCGGTTTTTTGCCTGATCATTTGGCTAAACAGGCGAGTCACCATCACGCCGCCTGACGCGCCATACGGATGTCCGAGTGCAATCGCGCCGCCCTGTAAATTGATGCGTTGTTCATCAATCCCCAGTTGGTCGATAGAGCCCAGCACCTGCGCCGCAAACGCCTCGTTAAATTCGATGAGGCTCACATCATTCATCGTCAAGGCAGGCTGACGCGCCAGCAGTTTTTGAGTCGACGGCACCGGACCTAACCCAAGATAGTTGGGATCAACACCCGCGCTACAGGCATCGACAAACGCCAATCCGCGCGTAAATCCTAATTCGCGGGCCTTTTTACGACTCAACACCAGCAACAGCGAAGCGCCGTCGTTGACCGGACAGCAGTTTCCGGCCGTGACGCTGCCCGATTCCGAAAACACCGGAGACAGTTTTTCCAGACCGGCGAGTGAAATTGTGGGACGTGTGCACTCGTCGCGGTCAATCGCTTGGCCTTCGACGTCGACCGGCACGATTTCTTCGGCAAACAGGCCGTTTTCTCTTGCCGCCAACGCGCGCTGGTGGCTGCGCAGGGCAAAATTATCCTGCCTTTCACGGCTGATGGCACATTTTTGCGCCACGTTTTCGGCGGCAATCCCCATATCAGGGTCACCGATTTCGTCGGGAGAAAACCGCGCACGGGCGTAAAATTTCGGCATCTGTTTGATACTCTGCGGTTTTTCGACCCGCCACGGCGCGGTGCTGACGCTCTCTACACCACCCGCCAAATAACAGTCACCGGCACCGGCCTGAATTAAACGACAGGCGTGGATCACCGCCTCAAGCCCCGAGCCGCATTGGCGATCGAGAGTGACGGCGGGCACGGATTCGGGCAAACCGGCGTGCAACGCGGCCAGGCGTGCAATATTGCCGCCGCCGCCCGTGGCGTTGCCCAAGATAACTTCGTCGATGTGTGCCGGTGTCAGCGAGCTGCTTTGCAGAATTTTAGCAAACAGCGGGGCAAGCAGCGTTTCCATACTTTGCGTGGCAAACATGCCATAGGCCTTGCCAATCGCGGTGCGATAAGCCTCGACAATAATGGGCTGCTGGTCATCGGCAGGCTGATAGTTGAGCAAAATATCATTCGATTTCATGATTGATTAACCTTTGCTTGAGCACGGGACGTTTTATTTTGCCACTCGGCGTTAACGGCCAATCCTGCACCTGATAAAATTGGGCCGGAATTTTATATTTCGCCAATTTCTCAAGGCATAGGGCAGGCAGCTGCTGAATATCCAGCGTGGTGCTTTCGATAAAGGCAATCAGCTTTTTACCTCGATAATCATCATCGACGGCAAATACTACAGCTTCGATAATACCGGGCAGCGATTTAATGGCTGATTCAACTTCAGACGGATAAATATTATTACCGCCGCTGATAATCATGTCGCCGCTGCGGCCAATGACGACTAAACGGCCTAAAGGGTCGATATAACCCATATCGCGTACCGTCGAGCCTAATTCGTCTTGGCTAAAGGCCTTGCCATCGTCGCCCCACAAATAGCCCGAACAGGCCTGCTCGCTGTGCAGATAAATAATGCCGGGAGAACCGTCGGGTAAAAGGTTGCCGTCTTCATCACGTATTGACCAGCTGACTTCGGGAAAGGGCAGGCCGACGGTGGTTAATTGCGACTCGACGTTTTGCGGATTGCTAAGATTTTGTCGATCGAAAGTCGAGACGGCAATAAAGCCAAGTTCCGACGCCCCGTAATATTCCTGAATACCCGCTTGCGGGAAAATAGCGCGCGCCTGACGATAATGGTTTAACTCAAGTTTGGCACCCGCCGAAAGTAGATGCGTTACACTATTCATTGCGTTTGTCGTGGTGGCGGCGGTTAACTTAGCGAAGGCGCTTAGCATGGTTGGCACCAGCACTACACGCTGAATTTTATGCTGGTTGAGCAGCTCGAGCGCGCGCGTCGCGTCCCATTGATGCAGGCAATAAAAGGTCGTGCCGGCATCCAGCGCCTCATTGAGACAGTAGAGGCCAATGCCGTGAAAAAGCGGCCCCGGAAAGAGCGTTGAGTCTATCGCGTCGAGGTCGAAAATTTTCCGGCCGTTTCTAAAACTGACGCGCCAGGAGTGACGCGAGCGGCTGAAAGCCTTGGGCGTACTGGTGGTTCCTGAGGTAAAGTTAATCAGAAACGGCGTTGACGCATCGACGTTTTTAACAAACGCCTGTTGAGTCTCAAGCTTAACGTCGTCGGCTGTTAGCGAAATATCATCGACAATTAGGGGCGGAATGCCTAATTTTTCAGCTAGCGCGATAAGCGATGACTGTGAGCGTTTTACCAGCAGCACGGCAGGCGCTAAACGACCTAAAACATCGAGCAAATGAGCTTGCGGAAGGTTAGGGTCAATAACCGCGCAGGTCAGCGTATTGGCCGTCGCGGCAAGCCACGCGGGGGAAAATTGCAGGTCATTGCCTAGCGCAACGGCAATCACAGTCTGGCCTGATGAATGAGTACGCCGCAAAAAATCTATCAGGGTCTGATATATCGACAGGGCGCGCTGCCAAAGCTGTTGCCAGCTAAGCGTTTGCCCTTCGATACTAATCGCCGTTTTTACACCCTGCGTTTCGGCATGGTTTTTTACTTTATCGTGAACCGGCATTAACTATTTCGCCTCGATAAAGGCAAATTTAGCCGTGAGCAGTTCTCGCGTCTCTTGTGGAATAGGGCGAGGCTTATTATCGTCAATGTTGACGCAGACCCAAACCAATTTACCTTCGGCACAAAATAACGGTTTGTCGTTAATTCCAGATTCACTCTTTAATTCTGATTGTTTATCTATTTCCAGCCGAATGGTAAACGTTAAACTGCTATTTCCGAGCTTTTCGATAAACACGTGGGGAATTACCACATCGTCAACCGTGAGAGGGTGCAGGAATATTGCCTCGCATTTTTTGACATGATAGGATACGCCCGAGGTTGCCGGTCGGAAATAGCCTATCATCTCATTGGCGCGTAATTGATTTACGACGGCATCTTCAAAATAATCCAGATATACCGAATTATGCACGTGACCATTGAGATCAATATCTCGCATTGACACTCGAAACGCGTCGATCCCATGATGATTATTCATCAAAACACATACCCCTTAGCGGTTTTCTCTGAAGAAAATGTTACATGAAAGATAAAGCGCTCACCAGAGCAATAGTCAGAGAGTTCGGCGCCATCAAAGAGGTGGTGCAGCTCGAACAGTTGCCGCTGCCAGAGCTTGCCGCCGGTGACGCTCGGGTAAAAATGGTTTATGCCACGATTAATCCGTCCGACATTATTACCATTTCCGGTGCCTATCGCTCGCGTATTTCGGTGCCTTTTGTGCCCGGATTTGAAGGGGTTGGCGTGATTGAACAAGCTCCCGACGGCGCGAATTTGCCCGTGGGTCAGCGCGTTTTGCCTATCGGCAGCATGGGAAACTGGCAGACGTTTAAAGACACTAAACCTGAGTGGTGCTTTACGCTGCCCGATTTTGTCAGCGATCGGCAGGCGGTGAACAGCTACGTTAACCCGATGACCGCGCTACTAATGTTAAGCGAAGCGCTGGACTCTACACCGGGGCAACGTATTCTGATTAACGCGGCCAACTCGGCTATCGGCAAGATGCTGATTCGTATAGCGAATACGTTGGGATTCACCCCAATCGCCGTGGTGCGCAAGGCCGAAAATCTCGAGCTGTTTAGTGATTATCAAGTTGAAAGCGTGCTGAACTCCAGCGACGCGCACTATCCGCAGGCGTTGGAACGTTTGAAGCGCAGCGGCGGCGTCGACGCGATTTTCGACTGCATCGGCGGTGAGGAATCGCTGATTTATGGCGACCTTTTAGTGCCAAACGGACAGTTTATTCACTACGGATTACTCTCTGGAAAGCCCGTGCCGCCTCTGTTTTGGCGTTCGCGCCCTGACATTCGTTTCATGAATTTCCATTTGCGCCAGTGGATCCACAGTCAGGAAAAGCCGGTAGTGCAGAAGAAAATCGATGAAGTCATGGCGTTAATTCGTGATGGCATTGTGCACACCGATATTGCGACGGCGTTCCGACTGGAAAATATTGCCGACGCGATTGATGCGGCGCTTTCAGGTGAACTGAAAGGCAAAGTGTTGATTGAAATGTAGCGGTCGAAACGCTGTAGCAATATAGCGTGTGAACGATAAAAAAAGCGGCGAAGAATATCTTGCCGCTTTTTTATTATCTTATCCGTGCGTTATTAATATGATCCAAATAAATTATTTTAGAACATTAATGCTTGCGAATTTCGAGCGTTGGATAAGCTTTACGAACGGGCCTGACAATTAATACTGTCAGGATCACTTTAATAATGTCGCCCGGAATAAAGCCCATTGCGCCAATTGCCGCCTGACTCAGGCTTATCTTGGCAAACGCGGCAATCCACGGAATACCGGAAGAGTAAATGATAACGATGCCGCCCAGCGTAATAAATAGCGCCTCTTTCACCACGGAAAGTGAACGGATATTTTTCTGGTAAAGATAACCAATCACCAGAGCTGCGATAGGCCAAGCCAAAATAAAGCCGCCGCTTGGCCCCATAAATATGCCTAAGCCGCCGCGTCCGCCAGCTAATAGCGGCAAACCGACCATCACTAATACGTCAAACAGCACCATCGCCAGCGCGCCACGTTTAGCTCCGGCAATCGCACCCGCCAACATTGGCCCCATCGATTGTGCAGTGATTGGCACGGCAATAATCGGTAAGGTAAAAGCTGGAAACAGCCCCATGGCGGCGGTGATAGCGGCAAATAAGGCAATATAAACAATATCTTTAGTCGACATCTGACATCTCATTTTTAGCGGATTTTTTACGGCGATAAGGCGATTGCGGGTCATAGGCACGCGCTTCAAGCGCGGCGGCAATGCTATCGGCCATTTTTAGCGTCCGTACAATAACCGGAATGGCGACCGCAATCACACTGTTATTTAAGCCCCGCGCCTTTTGCGCTTCGCGAACTTCTTGGGTGATCGCAGCAAGCACAGGAATAAAGCGCAGCGCCAGAGAGAGCGCCAGACTTATTTTGGCCGGATTAATACCGAGGTAATATAACCAGGTCAGCCTTCTTTCAAGCGCGTCAATCATATCTGAGCTTCGCGTGGTGAGCGTTATCAACGACGCCACCAGCATTAAGGCACATAAGCGCAGCACGACCAGTAATCCAGATTGCCATCCCACCATCAGCCACTGCACGGCAAATAACAGAACCAGAATGATAAATATAGGCTTGAGCTGCGCCAGCATCACTTTAAAGGAAATACGGGCGAGCGGATAAAGCACCACCACTACGGCTAAGGTTATGGCGGCAAAAATAGTATTCGGATAGACAAACAGCAGCGTGCCGAGTACGGCCATTATTACCAGCTTGAGTCCCGGGGGCGTTTTATGAATAAATGAGTGGCCCGGAATATATTCGCTCAGGGTCATGACATCATCCGTATATAAGCCGGAAGCGCCACGGATGGCACATCATCAATAGCGATTTTGCCCTGATCGAACACCAATACGCGTTCAAAATCGTGCAGGAATTCGAGGTCGTGAGATATCACAATCGTCTTTTGTTCCATCTCGTCGATGGCCTGCGCGATACGTTTTTTATTGCGTAAATCAAGCAGCGTGGTCGGCTCGTCAAAAACAATATAATCAGGCTGCATCACTAACACGCCCGAAATCGCCATCAGCTGTTTTTGTCCGCCGCTCAACAAATGCGAAGGGTGCTCTCTAAAAGATTCCATGTCATAACGCGCTAAGGTGGCGTCGATTCGTTCGCGAATCACCTCTTTTGGCAGCCGCAGGTTTTTCATGCCGAAAGCCAAATCTTCTTCCACAATCGGAAAGACGATTTGGTTATCGGGATTCTGAAACACGAAGCCGACTTTTCGCCGTACCGCTTTGCCATTATCTCGCGTGTTAAGGCCATCAACGATGACCTCGCCGCTGTCGGGGATCAGTAACCCATTGAGCAGGCGTGCAAAAGTACTTTTTCCGCAGCCGTTACTGCCTACAACACCGATGCGTTTCTCGTTGAGTTGCAGGCTTATATCTTTAAGAACCTGTCGCTCGCCAAAGGCATGCGAGACGTTTTTTAATTCCAACATTTACTCATTCTCATTAATTACATGCCAAACGGAAAGGCCGCTCAAAGCGTGCGAATAATATCGATATCGCCCGCGTTATAGCGCGTCACTTTGCCATTCTGGTCGGCGAGGCAAAGATGCCCCTCTGGCGTCACGGCCTTGCAAATACCCGTCGCCCACTGTTGGCGGTCGCGGTCGAGTGAAATTCGCAGCGGCTCGCCACGGCCAAACAGATGCTGATTATAACTGTCGCAAAGCGGCAAGAAACCGGCTTCTAACCAATGGTGCAGATAGCGACTCCAGCATTCCGTAATGGCTTGTGCCAAGGCTTCGAGCGAAATATCAACCTCATGGGCCAGCGAAAACGTTTCGTAGGGCACGTTTTCTGGACGGCTGACCAGATTAACACCAATGCCGATATAAAGAACTTTTCCGACCAGCTCGATAAGCGTTCCAGAAACTTTGTGACCATTAATCAGCAGGTCGTTGGGCCATTTAATTTTGGCGGTAGCGCGAGTTGCCAATAACGGCTGGATAACATCGTGCAGCGCGAGGCCGGTCATTAACGCGAGGGTAGGCAAATCGGGACGAGAGAGCGGGGCGGTAATGGCAAACGTCAGCGCCAAATTCCCCGTTGGCGTTTGCCAAACCCTATCGAATCGGCCGCGCCCGGCAGTTTGCCTTTCGGCCACCACGGCAAAACCCGGGGCTTTTCCGCCATCGACTAAACGTTTTGCTTCGCTATTGGTACTGTCGACTTCTTTGTAGAAACTGATTTCCATTTATTTTCTTACTCGTCCAATAGTGAGCTGTTCAACCATTGCTGCGGGTGATAATGAGGTGATGAATTCTATTGCGCGACATATATCTTCGGTAGCGATCATCTCGTGAGGAGCCAAGCCTGAGCCTTGGGCCATGTCGGTATCGACAACGTCGGGGCAGAGCACGGTGACGCGAATATTTTGCTTCGCCAGTTCGCGGCTTAACGACAGGCTGTAACCCACCAGCGCATGTTTGCTGGCAGCATATCCCGCAATGCCGCCAAACGGCTGTAAACCACTCACGGAGGAGAGGTTAAAAATACGGCCCGGCGCCGCGCGAGAAAGGGCCGGAATGCACAGTTGGCAAAGATGATGGATAGCCGTGACGTTGGTATCGAGCATGGCGGAAAAATCACTCAGCGTGGCGCGGCTGGAGCCAGGGCGAAAGATGCCGGCGGCGTTGACCAGCACGTCAAGCTGCGGGAGTGTGGCAAGTAGTGCGCTGACTTCGCTTTCAACCGCTTGCGCGTCGCAGAGGTCCACGGCGAGGGTTCTTACCTGCTGGTTATGCTTAACTATCAATGAATTAGCTAAGTCGTCCAGTTTGGTGGCGTCGCGCCCCAACAGGATTAAATCATAACCTTTTTGCGCAAAATGCTGCGCGAGCTGGCGGCCAATACCGCCGGTAGCGCCTGTAATCAGGGCGACAAAGTTGGTCAAAATAGGCATTTTGGGGATTTTTTGGAAAAATCGGGAAAATGATTTTAACAGAGATCGGGTTTTTAATTTCAAATGGTTTTTTTTAAGGTCTAGGTCAAGGTCTAGTTCAACTGCATGCGCTTCGCTTACTGCGCTTGTTGAGGCTTAACAGAGCCTTGGCGGTTTTTTAAATTCAACTGCATGCGCTTCGCTTACTGCGCGGCGGCGCAGACCGCCCAAAGAGGCGCAGTCGCTCGCCCCTTTGGAATCCCAAGCTTTTTTCCACAGCTGCAACTTGAGGACTAAAAAGGGAGATCGTTTCAGCCACATTGGTGAGTGGCGTTGGTCGCGCGGCTTCGCCATTCCTTCATTACGGATTTGAGCCAAACACGTCTCAAATCACTCCACTCAGCGCCGCCCTGATACCGCCAATCACAGCCTCAAAAGAAAAACGGATACTTTTAGGCGGTCAAAGGCCGATTACTCAAACAATAAATTCTAGGTTGAAGGATCGGCCTTTGACCGCAGCAAAGTATCCGCCCTTGCTTTAAATGCTGTAATTGGCGGTATCAGGGTGGCGCGGCGCGGAGTGAAGAAGACGTTTTTGGCTTCTGAGGGAAGTGACGGGAGCGCGAAGCGCCGCGACCTACGCCACGCGCTGTGGTCACTGGAAAGATCTACGGATTTAGTCCTCATGTTGCACCTATGGAAAAAAAGCGCGGGATTCTCAAGGGTGTTCGCTTAGGAACATCCTTGAGGCGGTCTGCGCCGCCGCGCAGTAAGCGAAGCGCATGCAGTTGAATTTAAAACCGCCCAGGCTCGGTTAAGCCTCAACAAGCGCATGCAGTTGAAGTTGAACTTGAAGTTGAACTTGAAGTTGAACTTGAAGCTGAACTTGAACTTGAAGTTAAAGTTAAAATTGAACTTAAAAATTTGCCTTTAGATTTGAAATCTAAAACCATCTCTGTTATTGATAATGCCAATTATTATCATTTAAAAAAACATACAAGGTTTATGATGAACCTAATCTCCCCTGCGCTTGGCGCCCTAAAAAGTGAGGCCGAAACCCTCGCTCCCCTAATTATGCTGCAAATCCTGCATCGGCTTGAAATCCCTCAGCAGGAAGTCTGGCAAATCGATCACGTCATGCAAACTCTGCGCATCGACAGGCGTTTTGCGCCGCTAATCGCCCGTTGGCACCACATCCTTCACGAAGAGGGACTGTTGGAACTCAATGACGACGACTGGCTGCTCAGCGACTGCGCCCCCAATGAAATGCAGCTCGAACAGCGGATTGATGACGGCAGACACCGTTTTCATCACTTTCTCAACGGCGGATTGGTGGGAGAAGCCTGTGTGGGAGAAGTGTTTGCCGACGGATTGTGGGTCACCAGCGAGGTTGTTAGCCAGGTGATTCAGATGCCGCAACAGGCGGAAACGCTGATTTTCTCAAGACTTACGCCAGCAAGTACATTATTGATTTTTGAGGCTGAACCCGAGCAGAATTTAACGTGGCTCACGGCGACCTGCCTGTTACAGCATGCCGTGAGTGAAGATCATGCAGACACGCCGAATTTGTCGTGGCAGACCCGTTTGCAGCAGGTTGGTTTAGAGATAGTTGAGGGCGGGGCGCAGAAGATGTCGTTAGAGCCGAGTAAAGAACCGCGGATTTACCTCGCTCGTCGACGAGCAATCTAACGTAGTTTGCTGCCAGTCTTGTGCTAAGCCAGTCTTTGGGCTGAACAAGAGCGCGGACAGGTGCAGGATAAAAGCCACAGATTTTTAGGAAGCTAGGTTTAAACGTTGGCAGGTTAAAACTTGAAAGACTGAAAGACTGAAATCTAGAAAACAAAAAGCCCGCGTCAGTTTCCTGATGCGGGCTTCTCTAATTTGGCTCCCCTGACTGGACTTGAACCAGTGACATACGGATTAACAGTCCGCCGTTCTACCGACTGAACTACAGAGGAATTGTCTGAACGGGGCGCATAATATCCAGAGGGGGCGGAGGTGTCAACGCTAAATTACGCACCAGCGTCTGACTGCTCGGTAACTGAACAAAAACGTTGAATTCTGACGTTTTTTAGCCAAAGTTTGCCCGTAAAAGCAAAATATTAACACGCCGGATGTTCACCCCGATGATGGCGCAATAAGGGGTCCTGACGATAAAAGCGGCTGAAATGTCCGTAAACTAAGGGGAAACGTTCCGACAAAAGCTCGGGCGCAGAGAAAAAGTATTCAGAAAGCACGGCGAAACACTCTGCCGGATCGGTGGCGGCATAGGCGTCCATGCTGGCGGCTTCTTCGCCGACCATGTCGATTTCATCTTGCAGATTGTCCATCGCGGCGTGCAAATCATGCTCCCACGCGGCCACTTCGCGCAACGGGATCGGCGGAATTCCGGTGGCTTCGCCGCCATTGCGCACATCTAGCTTGTGCGCAGCTTCATGAATAATCAGATTAAAACCGGAATTATCGAAAGAGTCCTGCACGTCGAGCCAGTTAAGGACGATCGGTCCCTGATCCCAGCTTTGCCCGGACTGCACCTGCGAGCCGGAATGCACCAGACCGTTATCGTCCTGCCACGGCGTATCGACAATAAAAGGCGTCGGATAAAGCAGGATTTCATGGAAACCGTCGAGCCAGTCAACGCCAAGCTCCATCACTGGCAGGGCAAAAATCAGCGCAATCCGCGCCTGCATGGTTTCATCGAGTTCAAGACCTTGAAGCAGCTGTAGGCGTTTGGCCTGCAAAAGTTGTCCGGCGACGTGAATTAAACGCTGCTGTTCGTGATCGTTAAGATTGGAAAAAAGCGGGACGGCCAGCGCCTGTTGCCAGACTGCGCTTTTATCGAAAATAAGTTGGTTGCTTTTCCACGGCCACTTGATCATCTTTTTGCTCGCAAGGTGAGAACATTCATGAAGTTATGAAATTCAGTCGCCTAAAATTCCGAGGTAGGGTATCAGTCTCAAAAGCTTTTGCTACAGATGTTGCCCCCATATCAAACGTAGCTCACGTTAATCTTTTATTCCTGACCTTAGGCAACAGCGTTGCTAAAAAATCTGACGCACTATGCGCCATGACTGCTTCAAGAATATACAAATTGTCACCGTTTTTGATACACAGGATTGAGCAAAGCTTTTACTATGCTTTTTTGCCATGGGCTTAATGCCATAAAGAGCTTTTTTGCCATAAATAGATGCTTTTAGCCGTTGTTAACTTTTCAAGACGTTAGTAACAGCCAGAAAGTCGGCGATTTTTTCGGGGATTATCGATGCGCTTTACAATTAAACAATGGTTTACCTCTTCCGCTTTGGCATTAATGCTAACGTCTGGTGCGGCGATGGCTGCCGATGCGCCTTCTTATGGTCCTCAGCTGCAAGGCTTTGATTATCCTTATCCGCTTCAGCATTTTGCCTTTAATTCTCAGGGCGTGGCGATGCAAATGGGTTACATCGACGTGCAACCACAGGGCAAAAAGAATAGCCAAACCGTGGTGCTGATGCACGGCAAAAACTTCTGCGCCGCGACGTGGGGCGACACCATAAAAGGGCTGTTGGGGCAGGGTTATCGCGTTGTTGCGCCGGATCAGATTGGCTTCTGTACTTCTACAAAACCTGAGCATTATCAATACACTTTCCAGCAGTTAGCCAGCAACACCAACGATTTACTTAAAAATCTTAAAATTGATAAGGCCGTTATTGTAGGGCACTCGACCGGCGGCATGCTGGCGACGCGTTACGCGCTGATGTATCCGCAGCAAGTGTCGAAACTGGTATTGGTTAACCCGATCGGGCTGGAAGACTGGAAGGCCAAAGGCGCGCCGTATCGTACCGTCGACCAATGGTATGACCGCGAGCTTAAACTTTCTGCCAAAAGCATTCACGATTACGAATTAAAAACCTATTACGTCGGGAAATGGAAACCGGAATACGATCGTTGGGTTGATATGCTGGCTGGATTAAACAACGGGCCGGGGCACAAGCTGGTGGCGTGGAACTCGGCGCTGATTTACGACATGATCTTCACTCAGCCGGTGTTTTACGAGTTGAAAGACCTGCGCGTGCCGACCACGCTGATGATTGGCACCTCTGATACTACGGCCATCGGCAGTGATATTGCGCCGCCTGCGGTCAAGGCGAAATTGGGGCATTACAATGTGTTGGGCAAACAGGCGGCGAAGCTTATTCCACACGCTAAGCTGATTGAATTCAAAGGGTTGGGCCATGCGCCACAGATGGAAGAGCCGGAGAAATTCAACCAGGCGCTGTTTAAAACCTTACGCTAAGGTCTGTAAATCTAAGGTCTATAAATCTATGGTTTATAAATATTAGGTCTATAAATGATGTTTAAAACCCCGCCGGTTGATTGCGGCGGGGCAAAATGGTTTTCATATGAAAACCCTGATAAACGAAACAAAAATCTTCTTTCAATGCGTTGGCGCGCAATACGTTAGCGCAAAAGACGTTAGCGTAAATTGTAGGGGAAATTACTCGGTAATTCGCTGGCGGCGCAGTTAATCACTTCTTCATTGTCTGCACCACAATCGCGAACAAAGGTAATGGTCGCGAACTCGTCAATCACTTCGGTAGGATAGGCCGGACCTGCATCGCGGTAGGCTTCCATCTGTGGAATGTGCTCGTTTTGGAAACAGACGGTTCTTTCTGGATGATTAATCACCCAACGCGGGAAGAAAATAGTGCCGTGGAAGACTTTATCGGCCAAATTGACAATCAGGCTGACGTCGGTGCCGGTGGGTTCGGTCCACGAAATTTTGTAGACCTCTTTCGCGACCCGCACAATATAGGCGTGCTGGCCTTTAACCCAGCGATTGCCAACGATGCCGCTATGAATGCGGTAATCGAGCGTGCTGGCATTTTTTACATAAATCTCGTAATTCCAGCCATTATCGTAGGTGTAAACCACGTGTTTACCCACAAAACCGCTTAAATCTTCTTTATCAAAGCTGCTCATAGACTCTCCTTTTGTCCTGAAATCCCGGATGTATTCAAAAATGTCGCGAATTTAAAAGTAGGACATTGAAGGGCAATGTGATGAGGTTATAGTGCGGAGAATCAGGGGCTTAAGTAACAATTTATGTCGAAAGCCCCGTCTGGTCAACTCGCTTTTCTGCAACTTTTAAAGATATCGAGCGTGGGGTCAATGGCCGAGGTTTTCACATCCATGGCATCCAGCACGGTGTGAAAAAGGTTGTCTTGTGAATAGTCATTTTTCGCAGCGGCGGCCTGCAAACAGCTGACGGAAATACCCTGCGCAGCAGCGTATTGCGGTGAAAGCCAGAACATCATCGGCACGTGAGTTTGCTGCGGAGGGGCGACGCGGTAAGGCGTGCCGTGCAAATAGAGCCCATCTTCGCCGAGCGATTCTCCGTGATCCGAGAGATAAATCATCACCACGTTATATTTATCTTCATACTGTTTCGCCTTGTCGACCACCTGACTCAGCACGTAATCGGTATAGCGCACGGTATTGTCATAGGTATTGACCAGCTGTTGATGGCTGCAATTTTCGATATCACTCCGTTCGCAGTCGGGTTTAAAGAAACGGAAACTTTCTGGATAACGACGATAATAGGCCGGCCCGTGACTGCCTATCAAATGAAACGCCAGCAGTTTGTTCTTGCCATCGTCGACTAACTTATCGTCGATATTTTGCAGCAGCGCCTCGTCATAGCAGGTGTCGCCATCGCAAAACTTGCCGTCTTTCTTGGCGCTAATCGTGACATTAGGCACGCGATCGCACACGCCTTTGCAGCCTTCGTCATTGTCTTTCCAATAAACCGATACGCCAGCGCGCTGTAATATATCGAGGAAGCTGTCGCTGCGGTGAGCACGTTCGTTATTAAAATCGACCCGTTTCATGTCCGAGAACATGCAGGGCACGGACACTGCCGTCGCCGTGCCGCACGAGGTCATATGATTAAAGAACACCATGCCCGGAATTTGCTGGGTAAAGCTGTTGGTCGGTTGTTCATAGCCATTAAACGATTGATTCTGAGCACGGCCCGTTTCGCCAATAACCAGCATCATTAACGTCGGTTTTTGGCCCGCTGCCGCGACTAATTTTGCATCGGTACCCACCTTTTCATAGGCCAAAGGCTTGGTGAAATAGGTGTGATTCAGAAACTGGAAACTGCTGTAAAGATAGTTGGTCGGCAAGATCTCGAGATTTAGCGTGCGATTATTACGGCCTACCGAGGCGTAATCCTTGTAATAAAGCGCGGCGACACCGCCAATCAGCGCGAGAGAAAGTATCATCGACAACAGCCGAACCCCCAGGCGTTTCATCGCCGAATGGTGATAAACCACCCGAATTTTCAAGAGCAGCAGCGCGGGTAAAAGACCGGTTATGACACACCACAGAATGACGGAAGCGTTTAAATAAGAGGACGCTTCGCTTTCCTGCGTTTCCGCAATGTTCTGAATCATTCCGCGATCGAAAATCACATGAAAGACCAATTGCGCGTAAGCGGCAATACAGCTCACCAGCAGTAAGATAAAGAACAGCGGTTTGAAAACCGGCTTGAAGGTAAAAGGCGTAAAAACAAAATTCAGCGCAGCGAAAAGCACCAGGGGAATAGAGAGCGCAAAGCCGATTTTAAACGCCGACAGGGCGTGCAGAATCTGATAAAAATGCAGCAAAATCGGCAGGTTAACCACGAAGGTGAAATAGAGACTCAACATTAAAGTGAGTTTGAAATAGCTTACATTGGGCAGGCTGAGTTTTTGAACAAGGGTACGCAAGGCAGGCTCCAGGATCCGGCGGGCAATAGGCCCAAACAACGCGGCCGCGCGCGTTGGCGTGCAGACGAATGCCGCTATCCTGAAGTCTGAAGATTAAAATAAGCTTAAGCCGCCGAAAACCTTTCAATAACAATCTTTAATAACACTCTTCAACAACAACAAGGACCATCCTGTGAGGGAATGGCCCTTGTTAACTGGCTGCATGACTTTATGTTTACGGCATGTTATTGCCGAGGGAAGCTCGCGACATCTTTGACCATGTCATCAATCGCGCCTTTTACATCCGCCGTGGTGATTGGCGCGCTGCTGTTGGCCACTCTTTTACCGGCGCCTTTTCTGACGACTTTAATCACTGGTTTGTTAGTCGCAACATCGATCACTTCTATTTCAAGGTACAGCACGGCGTTTTGGCTACGCTGTCCGGTTGCGGCCATCGCGCCGGCAATAACGGCGGTGACAGGAAGTACTTCATAAAATTGCATATCTTTATTGGCTGCGCTCACGGCGGTGATGGCCGTTTTGACCATTAATCCGTCGCGCTGTGGCTGGTTAGCTAAGCTCATCCGCTGACTTAATGCGGCCTTGAGGCGTTGCTCGGTATAAAGTCTGATTTGCTCAAGCGTGGCAGCACTTACGCGGCTGTCGGGCGTGGCGCGCGGATAGAAAACCACGGGCGCAAGATAGATGTTTTTGTAGCGGCTCTCATGAAAATCGGGCGAAATCCAGCGTAACGTCTGGCCGCCACTTGCCGTTTGCACCGACTGAAGATCGTTGTAGCCGTTTAAAAAACCGGAATACTGACTTTTGTCGGCGACTTTCGACGCGCAGGCAGTCAAAACGCCTACCAATAACACGACACTTAACTTTGAAAACGCATTGCGAGCACCCATGATATTGTTTCCTTAAGGTTATATTTATAATGATTACTCAATCAGTTAACCGTCCTATAAGGCACGCCGTTATTTCAACACCAGCAGGTGATACGCGCCGCCTTCATTTTCGATTCCGTGCGTATCGTGGGTAAAGCCGGGGAACGCGCTATCGAATTTTTCCAGCGCTTTGAGATAAGCCAAAAGTGGGCCATCGGCTTCACCAGTATTTTCGCCGGGCATTAATAAAGGAATGCCGGGCGGATAAGGGACGATACCGGTGGCGACGATGCGTCCGGCGGCTTCTGCCAACGGGATCCGTTCAACCTCGTTTCTCACCAACTTTTCGTACGCTTCAACCGGACTAAAAATGGCCTCGGGCAACATGCCAAACGCCTTGGCCATGATTGATGTCGTTTTATTAATTTTCATCGCATCGAAGATCTGTTCGGTCAGGTCTTTAAGACCCAAATCACCATAGCGCTGCGCGTTGGCCGCCACTAAATCGGGCAGGCACATTTCCAGCTCCAGATTGGCATCGAAATCGCGTTTGAAATCCAGCAATGCGTTGACCAGCGTGCCCCATTTTCCTTTGGTAATACCGATCGAAAACAGGAACAAAATCGTAAAATCGGTGGTTTTCTCTACCACAATGCCCTGCCTCCCGAGATAGGCGCTCAAGACGCAGGCTGGAATGCCGAACTCCAGCAGCTCGCCATCTTCGCCCATGCCCGGGGTTAAGACGGAAACTTTTATCGGATCAAGCATGCAGTAATCGTCTTCAATAGCACCAAAACCGTGCCAAACGGCATCGGGACGCAGCACCCAACAGGCAGGATCCGTTTTAAGTGTGAGCGGGTTAACGTCGTGGAAAGGGATATTGTGCTGATTAATATGAATAACAGGTGGCTGCCAGCAGGAAAAGAACCAGTCCCCTTTGGCTGACATATCGCTGTGCATCCGCGATATTACCTGACGGAAAGAGACGGCTTCTTCAATGGATTCTGTCGTCAGAATCTCGCCGCTGGGCGACTCCATCATCGCCGAACTGACATCGCACGAGGCCATAATCGCGTAGTTGGGCGACGTTGAGGCGTGCATCATAAAGGATTCGTTAAAACGATCGTGCGGAATAGGGTTTCGTCCGTCGCGCACGTGAATCATTGAGGCTTGGGAAAGCGCAGCCAGCAGCTTGTGCGTCGACTGCGTCGCAAAAACGGTCGGGCCGGTCGGATCATGATCTTTTGGATTACCGTGCATGGCAAAGCGGTCACGATAAATTGGATTAAACCGCGCATAGCCGTACCAGGCTTCATCGAAATGTAATCGGTCGACACTTTGGCCCAGCAACTCTTCCACGCGGGTCACATTATAGGTCAGGCCATCATAGGTGGAGTTGGTGATAATGGCGTGAATTGGCGTCGCGTCGATGCCAGCTTTTACCAGTGGATTATTGGCGATGGCGGCTTTTATGCTCTCTGGGCGCAGTGTTTCAGGAAGAATAGGGCCAATAATGCCGAAACGGTTACGCGTTGGCACCAGATAAGTCGGGATAGCACCGGAAAGCGTCATGGCGTGTTCAGCCGACTTGTGGCAGTTACGGTCGCAAAGCGCAATCTGATTTCGGGTTACGCTCGCCATCAAGATGACGCGGTTTGACGTCGACGAACCGTTGGTCACGTAATAGGTGCGATGCGCGCCGAAAACCTTGGCGGCGTAGCGTTCTCCCTGTCCGATAGGCCCGCTGTGATCCAGTAATGAACCGAGTTCGCCCACGGAAATCGAGAGATCTGAACGGAAAAGATTTTCGCCAAAGAAGGCGTAAAACGCTCTGCCCGCCGTGCTTTTTAAGAAAGCGGTTCCACCCGCGTGCCCCGGCGTGTGCCATGAATATTCATAGGAACGCGCAAATTTTAGCAGCGCGCCCAGCATCGGCGGCAGTACGGCCTGACGATAACGCTCGATGGCGGCGAGAATTCGCCCGCTGATAAAACGGCTGGTATCTTCCGGTAACCAGATAAAATCATCGGCATTTTGCATAACAATCAATGGAATAGTCGAAGCCGTGGCGCGATCGCTGATAAGAAAAACAGGCAGGCGCGTATTACGTTTTCTTAAATCGGTGAGCAGTTTGATGCACTCTTCGTGTTCTTCGCTGCTGTCTAACTCCCAGCTCAATAATACGCACTGAATAGCCGGATCGGCATGCAGAATAGACGACGCATCGCCTAACGTTTCGGCGATGGTCACGGTAATAAGGCGAGCTTCGATATCATCAATAAGCTGGGTTAAGCCGCGTCCTAGCACCGTATGTTTATCCGGCGAACTGCTAATAAGTAGCGCCAGCATGCCGAGCGGTTGTCTTGTCGCCGTCATATTAAGACCTCTTATTTTTAGTTGAACTGCTTAGTGGCTGAGAGTTTGTTGGTAAAGGTTTTTTTGGCAAAGGGTTTGGCAGAGAATTCACCGGGATTGGCGCTGCGGATAAGTGCTGGGCACTCATGGTCTGCACGGGCACGCTATTATTGTGTTCTTCGAGGCGAATAAGCCGATTATTCACAAAGCCGAAAAGGGTATAGCCAAATATAGTTGCGACCCCACCAAGCATTAGCGCCTGCTCGCCCGAACTGTACAGCGCCAAATAACTATAGGCTGCCGCAACCCAGGCAATAATATTGCTGATTAAAGCTTTAGTGGGCGGAACATGGGAGATCTTCTGTATCGTCATCAAAGCGGCCATCGACAGAATATAAGGCACCAAATTGGTGACGACGGCGAGATTGACCAAGGTATCGAACTGTTTACTGAGGTCTGGACTTATCGTTAACAGGCCAATAAGCGTTTGTCCGGCCAAAAGAACCAGCATGCCGACAATAGGCGTGCCTGACTTGTTGGTTTTGGCAAAAATAGGAACGAAATAGCCTGTGTCGGCGGAGCTTTTAAAGACTTGGGCGATAGTAAATTGCCAGCCTAATAGCGAGCCGACGCAGGCAATAATCATTAATGCCATAACACCATCGCCGACCAGTGGGGAAAACATCTTGGCGAAAACCAGACCAAAAGGCGCGGTTGAGGCGGCGAGCTCGGGATTAGCAACGATTCCGGCGATCACATTGGTTGAAACAATATAAATTACCGCCGCACCCAACGTGCCTCCGAGCACGGCGATAGGCACGTTTTTTTCTGGATTTTCAACAGCATCGGTATTGGCGCAGGCCGATTCTAACCCTAGAAATGCCCACAGCGTGATTGCGACCGACGCACCAGCGGCTTCCATCCATCCTTTGTTATGAGGATTCCACCCGGCGGCGTAAATGCTGCTGTCGAACCAAAACCAGCCAAGCGTCGAGACGATAACCACGGGCGCAATAACGCCCCAGACGGTTACGGCACCGATTTTTCCCGTGATACTTGCCCCGCCAAAATTGGCGAAGGTGGTTATCCATAATAGGGCAATCGTTGCCAAGCCTATTTGCAGCGAACTCAGGTGAATGTGAAACAGCTCTTCAATATAACCCACGGCGGTGATGCTGATAGCAACGTTGGCAATGAGCAATGAGATGCCATAGGTGTAATTGGTAATATAATTCCCACCCTTACCGAACGTATATTCGGCATAACCACCCATTCCGCCCGTTTTACGGCTGAGCATGCCGCAGCGGGCAAAAGCATACGCCAGCGCTAATGAACCGGTAGCGGTAATAAGCCACGATAAAATCGAAATTGCTCCAACCTCGGCAAGTTTTGTCGGCAATAAAACGATGCCCGACCCTAACATATTTACCGCTGTTAACATGGTCAGTTGCACCACAGTCATCTTTTTTGCAGTTGGCATAAGCTAAGTCCGAAAAAAATAATGAGGGTAAGAAAGATATAGCTTTATTCTTAATTTCCACAAGAGAAAAGTAATCTAATAAAACGAGATTTTATTATTTAATTAATCTCGCGCAAGATTAGTTTTCGTGCGAGATAAATTACGTTGCTCATTAAGTTTCGTTAACGCGCTGTAATAGTGAGGAATAGTTGAGTCAGTTAGGAGGCTATGGATTTAAAGATCGGCTAAGGTTATTTAAAGTTTTATTTTTGGATTTTTTATATTTTTACTTTCTAGCGCTGGCTAATAAATCCATATTGCGATGGAAGTTAAGATCTAAGTAATTAACTAATTTTATCTATCTGAATTTAAAGGATAATAAATCCATGAAACTTTCTGCTGGTGGATTTTTTGCCTAGTGAATGTGTTACCTAGAGAGTGTGGGGTTTTCACTGTGAAGATTATTGCTAGCGAAATCAATGGGTGAGAAGGGTAGGGAATTGTCGATACTAAAAATCCTAGCCTCATTAATTCATCAGTAAGGATTAATTGGCTGTTTTTCAATTTTTAAAACGAATTCATCACGTACGCTGCGTGCTGTTGAAATTTTTTATTTGATTCAATAATCCGTGAAACGTTAACAAAGCGTTAGAATTTATCGAGCGAGTGACATTCTGCTTTAAGGTTCAAAAAATATATAAATTAAATGCTGCTGGGTTGGAGCGCTTTTTTCTCTATCATCCTGCAAACGTGGATGGGCTTGATGATTCTTCCTGAATTACGGCCGCATCCGGAGATTTGGTTACGTGATCCACCCTTCAGCAGTTATTGCGAAAAACAGCATTATCGAGGCCGGTGTTAAAATCGGTGCCAATGTACAGATTGGTCCATTTTGTGTTATCGAAGGAAACGTCGAGATTGGCGAGGGCACAATTATTGTCTCTCACTCGGTAGTTAACGGCCACACGCGCATCGGACGCGACAATTACATCGACAGTTTCTGCTCGCTTGGCGAAGTTAATCAGGATCTCAAATACGCGGGCGAAGCGACACGACTTGAGATTGGGCAGGGCAATCGAATCGGCAAATACGCCACATTCCATCGTGGAACGGTTCAAGGCACGGGCGTGACGCGGATTGGCGATAACAATCGGTTTCTCGAAAACGTCCACATTGGCCATGACTGCGTGATTGGCAATTCCGTGCGAATCGACCATTGCGGCATAATTGCCGGGCACGTTGAGGTCGACGACGAGGTCAGACTCGGCGCGCAGGCGGCAATTCATCAGTTTTGTATTATCGGCCGAGGCGCCGACATTTTGCCGCAATCCTGCGTGGTGCAAGATATTCCGCCATTTTTTGCCGTGCAGGGTAATCGCTGCAAACCGGTGGGCATTAATGAACAGGCACTGTCAGGTTATGCCGACGAACAGGTGTTGCGCTCAATGATTCGGATGCTTTATCAGCGAATGTATCACTGCGGCGAGGCGCTGGAGGTGGTGAGGGAGGAGATTGCTCAACTGCAAAAAGAGTATCCGCTCTTTGAGTGTTTCGAACATTTTTTCGCACGATCGGTGCGCGGTGTGATTCGTTGATGCCGCCGCGCAAGCTCGGGAAATAGCCAGGCGGCGGCAAAGTTAGCGCTAAGCTTCGAGAGCCAGCAGGGCAAAAGTCGCCAGCCAGTGTTCGCCCGCATAGTCGCTGTCGAGATGGTCAAGCGCGCTGTGCAGATGTTTTTCCGCCGCCAGACGTAACAGTTTCACGCGTGCGTCATCGGCTGGCAGCGCGGCCGCGAGCGATCGTTGACACCAGGCGCGGCTTAAATTCAGGCCGTCAAGATGGCCGATTTTACCGTCCGTTCTGTCGGTTACAGTTGCGGGAGTAAACAGCGTTTCAGGTTTGCCTTCGGCCAGATAAGGAAGAAAACGCCCAAACCACTCGACAAACTCCGCCGACGGCAACACGCGGCGCATCAATTCCGCCTCCATTAATGAAGGCGACAGAAACTCGTCACCGCCCGGTTCCCACGCCTGACAGTGTGCATCATCCCAATGCCAGCGCCGCGCCGTCTCTTCAATTAAAGAAGCTAGTGGGGAATTTTTCGCGCTGCGGGCGTAATCCAGCGTAAGCGCCAAAGCAAACGACGTATTGAAATGGGTGCCGACCCGCAGTGGATAAGTCGCTTTCGGCAAAAACTCACCGAAACTGTCGACAAAGAATTTCGTCATCGGCGACAGCGTTTGCGCCCACTTTTTAGCCTGTGGCAAGTGCATGTTTTCTAGCTGTTGAGCTAGCGCCAAAAACCATGCCCAGCCATACGGACGTTCAAATCCGCCGTGCTGCTTTTGCTGTAAATAGTGCATCTCGCCGGCCACATTTTCGGCGGTAAAATGCTGGTCGACGACGGAAATAATCGCTTCAGCTTCAGGCAGTTGTGGGAATTTATCGAGCAGGCGCAGCAGCAGCCAATAGCCGTGGACGCAAGAGTGCCAATCATAGCTGCCGTAGAAAATCGGGTGCAGCGCACGCGGACTCTGCACGTCTTCTGGACCGGCCAGCGCGTGGGTCAATTTGTTCGGATACTCACGGGTCAAATGATTCAGCGCCAGTGAGGCAAAGCGTGACGCCATTTCTGGCGTCAATGATTGTTGTGCTAAAGATTGCTGTGACAGCGATGTGCTTGGCGAGGTCGACATATTTTCTCCAAAAGTGGCCGTTTATTAGAAACGGAACACAAAGAAATAAAGAAACGCGGTATTGACCAGCAACAGCAGAATGCCGGTCATCGCCTGCGCCTTGATAACGCCGTACTTGTCGTGCAACTCAAGCAACGCGGCGGGCACAATGTTGAAATTGGCGGCCATCGGCGTCATCAAGGTGCCACAGAAACCCGAAAGCATGCCGATTGCGCCCATTATTGCCGGATTTCCACCCAGCTGATGCACGATAAGCGGTAAACCAATACCGGCGGTCATGACGGGGAAAGCGGCAAAACCGTTACCCATAATCATAGTGAACAGCGCCATGCCAAAGGTGTAAGCAATCACTATTGCCAGCGGCGAACCCATCGGGATCACCTCTTTTACCAGATCGGCGACCACGGTTCCTACGCCTGAGAGGGCAAACAGTCCACCGAGTGCCGCCAGCATTTGGGGCAAAATCGCCGCCCAGCCGACGGTATCCATAGTGTGGCCACCCGCTTTAATGGCTTTTAACGGCGAGTCGCGCAGCATCAACAGCGCGACCACGAAAGCCACCAGCGTGCCGAGCACCAGTGAAATCAGCGTGACGTTTTTAGTTTCCACAAACGGGGTATATTTCAGCGTCAGCGTGCCGATGAGGGTCACCAGTGGAATAAGTAGCGCCGGAATAAACAGCTTGTTGCCAAAACGTTTAGCGTTGGCTTCGCGTTTCGCCCTGATTGCTGGCTGATTAACGTCGTGTTTACCTTTGCCCAGCTGGCCCGTTCCGGCAATTACTGCCAATAGAATCGCCATACAGCCCGTAACAAAATGCGGCAGTTGAGTCCCAATCAGGAAGGTCAGGGCGTAAATTCCCCAAAACAGCGAATTAACATAACGTTTTGGATTAGTTTTATCGCCAAGATTAAAAATGGCGAACGCGGCAAACAGAATGCCGGCAAGGATATAAACGGTATTTAAGGTAATCATTTCGCCACCTTCACAACGTGCGCGTCAAAACGTTTGGCAAGCGAACGGTCAAGCAACCACAGCCGAATAAAGTGAATAATCAGCGCCGCAATAGCGGTCGGTATGGC
The DNA here is from genome assembly GCF_036663475.1 of Rouxiella sp. T17. NCBI lineage: Bacteria > Pseudomonadati > Pseudomonadota > Gammaproteobacteria > Enterobacterales > Yersiniaceae > Rouxiella > Rouxiella sp. T17. The sequence continues at coordinate 194,388 of NZ_JAWUEA010000041.1, forward strand.
CCACACGGAGAGATGTAAAGGCTCGACGAAGACGCCGTTCTGGTCGAGGAAACCTTTGATTAACAAGATAGACTGTACGGCGATGAAAATATCTTCGCCGAAAAATACCGCCACGTTATCGACAGCGGCCGCGTTGGCGCGGATTTTGTGACGCACGTCGATCGGCAAGTCACCATATTTAGTCACTGCGGCGGCTTCGGCCATTGGCGCAATCAGCGGACGCACCATCTGCGCGTGGCCACCCAGCGAGGTCAGACCCAGCGCGGCGGTCATCTGGCGAATAAAGAAGTACAGCATCAACACGCGGCCGGTAGTGGCGGCGTGAATTTTCGAAATCAAATGCTGCGCCTGTTCACGCAGCCCGCTACGTTCCAAAATCGCGATGACAGGCAGCGTCAGCCAAATCAAGCCCATGTAACGGTTATCGGTAAAGGCTTTACCGAAAGCACTGACGATTTCTACCGTTTGCATGCCGCCAGCAAGACCGGTTGAGATCCCGGCGATAGTAACGACTAGTAGCGGATTGAAACGCAGTGCAAAGCCAAGCACCACGATCGGAATACCAATGAGCACCCACATATTATTACCCCTGTCATTCAATTAAATTAAATTCGATCACAAAGAATTGCTTTTAACCCACTGATACGTAGGTATATATTTTTTATTAATCGGTTTAGTACGAAAAGCATAAGAAATGCCAGATTCGGAAAGTAACAAGCGATGGCATGTTAAGCAAGAGCAAATGAAAGAGAATGTTTCGGAAAGGATAAAAAGGTGAGCAGGCGAAAAGGCAAACGATCAGCCTACCGATTAGCAGGCTGAAGAGGCAAAAAAATTAGGGTTGCGGCAGATTATTCGTCTTCATCGTCGCCATAATATTTGACGCCAAGTTTAATCAACGGACGGCCCTGCGCCTTGCGATGCAGGTTGCTGTCGCGAAGGGAATAGACGCAACCGCAATATTCCTGCTGGTAAAAATGCTCGCGTTTGCTTATCTCGACCATCCGCGCGGCGCCGCCTTTTTTACGCCAGTTGTAATCCCAATACACCATGCCCGGATAAGGCGCAGCGGCACGCAGACCACAGCCATTAATCTGCTGCATGTCTTTCCAGCGGGAGATACCCAGCGAGCTCGAAATGGCGGTGTAACCATTTTCGAATGCGTAAAGTGCGGTGCGTTCGAATCGCATATCGAAACACATCGTGCAGCGAATGCCGCGTTCAGGCTCTTTTTCCATGCCGCGTGCTCTTTCGAACCAATTATCGGTGTCGTAATCAGCATCGATAAAAGCGATGTTATGCTGCTCGGCAAAACGGATGTTTTCCTCTTTCCGTAACAGATACTCTTTTTGCGGGTGAATGTTCGGATTATAGAAAAATATCGCATACTCGATGCCTGAGGCCTGGATAGCTTCCATCACTTCCCCAGAGCACGGCGCGCAGCACGAGTGCAGTAACAGTTTATTGTGCCCGGCGGGAAGGGCCAACTTTTCACGGATTACGTTTTCGTGGATAAGCTTTTCGCGGACTTCTGCTCCTTGGGCTTCAGTATCGTGCGCCTCAATTCCGTGTGCTTCAGTTTCGCGGGTTTTTGCTTCGTAGAAGAGATCGTTCATTGTTTGGCCTATCGGTTTACATTGCTCTATTTATGATAGGGAACCAAACTCTCCTGTCAAAAAAAGTGCATTGCCTCATCTCCGCTATGCCGTTGATACTTCGGTGCTATGATGGAAGAAAGCCGATGCCTTACAAGCCGAACAAGATAAGACTCGTTTTGAAAAGACAGCGATCGCCACGTGGTTAGTAAAAGGAAGGATGCAGCAATGCAAATAATGAGACCGCATCAAATTCGTTGGTTCAGCCTGCTGATTGTCATCGGCGGACTTATTCTGGTACTGCCGCTTCACCTGCTCGGATGCTTTATTTCCGGCTTTGTGGTTTACGAGCTGGTTAACGGTCTGACGCCTTACTTCCAGAAAGTGATTCGCGGTGATCGCGCGCGTTGGCTGGTGGTGGCGCTGATCAGCACTATTGTGGTGGGCGGGCTGATTTTGGCCATCATGGGCATTGTCTCATTCCTGCTGCATGACATGCGCAATCCGGCGGCCTTCAATAATAAGGTAAGCCAGCTTTTAAGTGACGCGCAAAGCCGGCTTTCTCCCGTGATGCTGCATTATCTGCCCGAAAACTTTGAGGAGCTGCAGCGCGAGTTCATTCAGTGGATGCGCGAAAACGTGGTGATGATCCAGACCGCCGGTAAAAACGCGGCGCATACATTCTTGACCATGCTGATAGGGATGATTCTCGGGGCCATTATTTCGCTGCAAAAACAGCAGGGCGATGACCAGCACGCGCCGCTAAAAAATGATTTATTGCAAAGAATGCGCCTGTTGAGCCAGTCGTTCCGCAACGTGGTGTTTGCCCAATTCCAGATCTCGCTGATAAATACCGTGTTAACCAGCATCTTCTTATTTGGCGTGTTGCCGCTGTTTGGCATTCATTTGCCCTTATCGAAAACGCTGGTGGTTTTCACTTTCGTTTGCGGATTACTGCCGGTGGTCGGCAACCTCATTTCGAACACGGTTATCTGTATCGTCGGTCTGTCGCTTTCGTTATGGGTCGGCGCGATAGTTCTGGGTTATCTGATTATCATTCACAAGGTCGAATACTTCCTTAATGCGCGCATTGTTGGCACCAGTATCAATGCCAAGTCATGGGAAGTCTTGCTGGCGATGCTGGTTTTCGAATCTGCCTTCGGCCTGCCGGGCGTGGTGGCTGCACCTATCTACTATGCGTATCTCAAAAGCGAGCTTAAAGCCGCGCGACTGATTTGATTTTACCCGCCCGAATGAGACCCTCGCGCGAGAAATCGCCGTCTTAATCCTCCTCAGGTTACGCGTTGCCGTTGCGCAGCGCTTAACCAAAGTTCCAGAAAAAAACAGAATTAGGCAAGGACTAGGGAGGATCGTTATAACGATATTCCTCCTTTTGCCTGCATAATCTCTCGCGGTGGCAGTCTTATGACTGCTGCCCCGAATTCTTTCGTTAACCCTCAGGAGAAAACAGATGACACTTAACGTCCGAGGTTTTGCCGCACAGTCTGCAGAGACCGAGCTGGCACCCCATAATTTTGTTCGCCGCGACCCACGTGACACCGATGTTGTTATCGACATCAAATATTGCGGCGTTTGTCACTCAGACATTCACCAGGCGCGTAACGAATGGCATCAGAGCGTTTATCCGCTGGTTCCAGGCCACGAAATCATCGGTTACGTCACGCACGTAGGCGCTAAAGTTACCCAATTTAAAGTGGGCGACGCGGTTGGCGTGGGTTGCATGGTCGATTCCTGTCAGGAATGTTCGACCTGTAAAGCCGACCTCGAGCAGTATTGCGAAGCTGGCCCGACCATGACTTATAACAGTCTGGATCGTCACGACGGCATGATGACCTACGGCGGTTATTCCGAGCAGATCGTGGTTGCCGAGAAGTTTGTACTGCGCGTACCTGAAGCGCTGGACTTCAAGGCGGCGGCACCGCTGCTGTGCGCCGGTATCACTACTTATTCGCCACTGAAACATTGGGGCGTTAAACCGGGTGATAAGGTTGCTATCGTCGGTTTGGGCGGTCTTGGCCACATGGGTCTGAAATTTGCTCACGCAATGGGCGCAGACGTGACGTTGTTCACCCGTTCTGCCGGTAAAGAGCAGGAAGCTCGTCGTCTGGGCGCGAACCACGTCGTATTGTCTACCGATGAAAAACAGATGGCCGATGTTAAAAACCATTTCGACTTCATTCTCGACACCGTGCCGCATCAGCACGATTTGAACCCGTACCTGGACACGCTGAAAGTGAATGGCGTACACATTCTGGTCGGTTTGATTGAGCCGGTAGAACCTGCGGTTCACGCGGGTAAACTGATTGGCGGCCGTAAAAGCCTGGTCGGTTCACTGATTGGCGGTATCGCCGAGACTCAGGAAATGCTGGATTTCTGCGCTGAAAACAACATCGGTTGCGACGTCGAGATGATCAATATGGATCAGATCAACGAAGCCTACACCCGTATGTTGAATAGCGACGTGAAATACCGTTTCGTGATCGACATGGATTCATTGAAAAACGCTTAACCTTTAGTTTCGACTCAAGTTTACCGTTTACAGCGCCCGTCCACCTCAATGGACGGGCGCTTTGCGTTTAAATTTCACCTTTCCCCGCGTTGTTGGCTTCTCGCCATCTTGTCGCGGTGGTATTCTTCCTCTTTCGCCGAGCGAAGGAAAATCAGTGGCCAAGAATTTTGATGAACTAATCAGAGATATAGACCTGATTATCGAACATGTTGATAACCTGAAGAACCTGCCACCGCGTGAGAAGCAGAGCCCCGAGAAGCCACCGGCCGAAAAGCTGGCCTATGACTCCTTCTCTGAGATTTTCGCGCTCAAGGCCGTTATGCGGGCTTTTATCTCTTCCGTTGATACCATCGTAAAGGTACAGATTGCGCATAAGGTTGAGCAGGACATTGGTCATCTCGAAAATCGCGTGCGTTCCATCGGCGGTGACAGCGCGAAAGCCGAAGACTTAGCCCAAATTAGTGCCTATGTCAGACATGCCGTCTCCGAAATGATGGAGTAGGTGGGGGAAGGGACAAGGCAAATCACTGACGCTGAATGTTTTTTTATCGCCAAAACGCGAAAAAAATCGTTCAGCGTTTTTTTATTTCTCTTTTTACCCGCTTCGTTTAATAACAATTTTAGTAAAATCAGTGGCCTAATTGGCGATAAATCAAGCTAATCGCGCGATTGCTGAACATAATAGGGTGTTTGCAGCAAGTAAGCGTTAAAAAGAGTTGCTATTGAAGGGCAGTCATGAGTAAATAGCTCTCGGCCTGTGGTACAGACCTATTTATGCACGACATCCTGAGTAAAGTTGTTCCAATTTAATGAGTTATCTTTGATAACACTGATCTGACGAATTTCCTTCTTAGTGCCTCCATAAGTAACGACTGAAATCCGGCTATAACATGCCCATGGTGGCAAAATTTATATTTAAAAGGTAATTCGCATGTCTAATATGATGAAAGGTCAAGTTAAGTGGTTCAACGAGTCTAAAGGCTTTGGCTTCATCACTCCTGCAGACGGCAGCAAAGATGTATTCGTACATTTCTCTGCAATCCAGGATCAAGGTTTCAAGACCCTGGCTGAAGGCCAGAACGTATCTTTCTCTATCGAGAACGGTGCTAAAGGTCCGTCAGCGGCTAACGTTACCGCTATCTAATCTCACTTATCCGCTGTTTTGCAGCGTTTAAAGTAGATTACAAAAACCCGCTAAGGCGGGTTTTTTATTGCCTAAAATTCTTGGTATCTACTCAGGCTTCATGTAGATACACGGCTTTTTCTCATAAATTCCACGTTTCAACATACTCCACGTTCCAATGTTGCGCCGCGTCATCTCTTTTCCCAGCCAAACTAGAATACACTAAACAAAGACACCCTAAGCTCGGCTACGCGCCAGCACATCTCATTCTGGAGTACTCTGATGCAAGTTAACGATCTGGTAACGGTAAAGACTGACGGCGGTCCGCGTCGGGAGGGCACCGTGTTGGCAGTAGAGACGTTTTATGAAGGCGTGATGTACTTAGTGGCTTTGGAAGACTATCCGGCGGGCATTTGGTTTTTCAATGAAACGCAAAGTAAGGATGGAACCTTTGTCGTGCCGCGAGAGACTCTCTAACGGCACGTGAAGTAAACTGATAACTTAGCGTGCTAAACGGTTTTAAACGTCTGGTGATAGCTCCCAGCTCCACGATGACACCATTGGAGTTGGGAGCTTGTTGAGTTTTAGCTAACAAAGATACCCTCAGTCAGCGAATCGCTAAGTCGTACTACGTGGTAGATGATGTGTTTATTTTGCGTTTTGATTTTGCGCTTGATGCTGCCCTTGTAAGACGACACCGTTTTCACCTTGATCCTCAGTTTGTCTGATATCTGGATGGTTCCTTCTCCCGACATCCACATCTTGAGCATATTGGATTCGCTGCGACTCAAAACTACTGGTGTATTATCCAAGATATTACCTCCCATGCCGGCCAGGTTGTACTTGCAAATGTGATTGCTTAATAACTGGTTGAGTGAAGATGTTTTTATTGATTTTGAAGTAATAATCACGTTTTCACGCACGTGCACATACTCGTCAAAATGATTTCTGGTACTGGACATAAATATAATAAATAACGTCTTAGGATGTTCGATTATTAAGTCGCGAAGCTCCGAACTCTTGTTTGCTTGTGAAGACAAGCAGGCTTCATTGATAAAAACAATTCTCGGTAATTGCATTTGGCAATGTTGTTCAAGGTCTTCAATATCGCTGGCATAAATTATGTCTCGGTTATTTACCCCATTCAAAGAAAGGGAGTGAATTAAACCCAGGCGTGTAAAACGACACAAATCAAGAATTATCATTTGCATAATTGTGGTCCTTAGTGGACATCCGTGTGTGCTTATTTGTTTATTAGGTTAGAGGGCTGTGACAATCAAGAGGTGGTTAATCGTTAGCCACCCTTGCGGATCCTTTTTGCAATAAATTAAGGTAAATTACAAAGCTAATTTTTATGGGTAAACCCGTTTACAATTATCTTATCAATTTCCCTAATGGACGCTTAAAACTAACATTAGGTAGACTCGTGTATCCGAAGACCATGATCCCCAGCATTTGCAGGGACATAGCGAAAAAAATAAATTGTTTGAGACAATAATGAGAAGGGTGAATTATTAGTTTTGTAGCTAAACATCAAGTTGGTTATTAAAAATTATTCACGGATTAAAAAAGCTCTGTAACTCGCAGTAACGGGATGTTACCTACGGTTTTACAAGCAAAAATTAGGATTTTGCCGATTAGAAGTGACTCCAATGTTGTCCGGCTTATCAAAGAATTCTTCAAGATAGTTTAAGAACATCAATTTATTTGACCTATCCCACGCAGATTGGTCTTAAAATTTAATCAAGATGTCATGGAAAGGGAGGAGCATTTACCGCCATTAATTAGCTTAAAGCAGCGGTTTGCCCTAACTGAGGAGAAAATTGGGGTAAAGCATGACTCTTTGGCAAACGCTTTGCTGGCTGAATGCTTTCAATTTTTTGATACTCGTATTATGAATTTTACGTTAGCCTTGTGGTCGTAAAATTTAACACCGACTGCATCTATGCAACTGCATCTATGCTTATGTCACAGGCAACCTCGTCATCGAGCGTATTGCGGTCGGATTCATACACTTGCTGAGCCAAAGGAAACCTTTCCGGCATGGAACGTAGAGCATTTATTAAAGCTTCAATGGCATTTGCTGCTTACTGTGGTGTGCCAGCGATGGCATCCCTGTTCACCGGTTCAGCCGAGGCGGCACAGGGAGGCGTAGCTGACGGCGGCGCAACCTCGTTTGATTTCGGTACTTTGCAGAAGATGGCCGCCTCTCTCGCGAAACAGCCTTACGGCGGCGCACCTGAGCCACTGCCAGACACGCTGGCGAACCTCACGCCGCAGGCTTACAACAGCATTCAATACGATCACGCCCACTCTTTATGGCATGACATCCCAAATCGCCAGCTCGACGTAGAACTCTTTCACGTCGGCATGGGTTTCAAACGTCGCGTGAAAATGTTTGCTCTCGATGGAGACAAGCATCAGGCGCGCGAAATACATTTCCGTCCGGAACTGTTTAATTATCATGATGCTGGCGTTGATACCAAGCAGCTAGAGGGTAAATCCAACCTCGGATTTGCCGGCTTTAAAGTGAATAAAGCCCCTGAGCTCACCCAGCGCGACGTCGTTTCATTCCTCGGCGCCAGCTATTTCCGCGCGGTTGATGATACCTATCAATACGGCCTTTCTGCACGCGGCGTGGCGGTAGATACCTTTACCGATCAGCCTGAAGAGTTCCCTGATTTTGTCGCTTTCTGGTTCGAAACGCCGAAAGCCGATTCAACCACTTTTGTCGTTTACGCGCTGCTCGACGGCCCAAGCGTGACCGGCGCCTATCGCTTTACCATTCACTGCGAGCCAACGCGCGTGGTAATGGAAATCGACAAACACCTGCACGCGCGCAAAGATGTTAAGCAGCTGGGTATCTCGCCAATGACCAGCATGTACAGCTGCGGCACCAGCGAGCGCGGCCGTTGCGACACGATTCACCCGCAAATTCACGACTCCGATCGTCTGGCAATGTGGCGCGGTAATGGCGAATGGGTATGTCGTCCGTTGAATAATCCGCAAAAATTACAGTTCAACGCCTTTGCCGATGAAAATCCAAAAGGTTTTGGATTGCTGCAACTCGATCATGATTTCGATGATTATCAAGATGTTATCGGTTGGTACAATAAGCGTCCAAGCCTGTGGGTCGAGCCGAAAGGTAACTGGGGTAAGGGTTCAATCAATCTGATGGAAATCCCTACAACGGGTGAAACGCTGGATAACGTAGTTTGTTTCTGGCAGCCGGAGAAGGCTATTAAGGCAGGGGATTCGATAGATTTCAGCTACAAACTTTACTGGAGCAACGAGCCGCCTATTCGCAGTCCGATGGCAAAAGTTCTGGCAACGCGCACCGGCATGGGCGGTTTCCCGGAAGGTTGGGCCCCTGGCGAGCATTATCCGACCGTGTGGCAGCGCCGTTTCGCGGTAGATTTCATTGGCGGCGAATTAAAAGCCTATGCTGATAAAGGCATCGAGCCGGTTATCAACGTATCCTCCGGCAAGATAAGCAACATTGAAATTCTCTACGTGCAACCTTTTGATGGTTATAGAATTTTATTTGACTGGGCACCAACCAGCGACGCCGTTGACCCTGTCGAGTTGCGGATGTTCCTGCGTTCGCATGACCACGCACTGAGTGAAACCTGGCTTTATCAGTATTTTCCACCGGCACCGGATAAGCGTAAATACATCGATGACAGGGAGATGAAATAATCTCTGGGTATTTTTAGATTTGGAATCTAAAGGCAACTTGTTTTAGGGTCAAAAGCTTTTAAGGTCAAAAGCTTTAGGAGCAAAAACTTTTACGTCAAAATCATATAAATCAAGCCTTTAGATGCTAATTCTAAAGGCTTTTTACTTTCAAATTCAAATGCATTCGCTACGCTCAATGGGCGGCGGCCCATACCGCCTCAAGGATGTTCCTAAGCGAACACCCTTAAGAATCCCGCGCTTTTTTTCCACAGCTGTAACTTGAGAACTGAAAAGGTTAGATCTTTCCAGTTGCCTCTGCGTGTGGCGTTGGCCGCGGCGCTTCGCGCTTCCCTCGCTACGTTCACAAGCCAAAAACGTCTTGCTCAACTTCGCTCAGCGCCGCCCTGATCCCGCCAATTACAGCACCTAAAGCAAGGGCGGATACTCTTAGGCGGTCAAGGACCGATCTTTTAACCTAAAAATTATTGTTTGAGGGATCGGCTTTTGACCGCCTAAGAGTTATCGGTTTTTTATTTTTAGCTATTATTGGCGGTATCGGGACGGCGCTGAATGGAGTGATTTGAGACGTGTTTGGCTCAAATTCGTAATGAAGGGACGGCGAAGCCGCGCGACCTACGCCACACGCGGGACTTTCTGCAAAGATGTAACTTTTTCAGCTCTCAAGTTACAGCTGTGGAAAAAAAGCGCGGGATTCTTAAGGGTGTTCGCTTAGGAACATCCTTGAGGCGGTCTGCGCCGCCGCGCAGTAAGCGAAGCGCATGCAGTTGAACTTGAAGTTAGAAGTTTGCTTTAGATTTCAAATCTAATATCCACTGCGACCCTTTGAGCGGGATGGGCCGCAACCTATTGAGCGAAGCGCATGCAGTTGAATTTAAAACCGTAAAGGCTCGGTCAAGCCTCAGCATCGCGCAGTAAGCGGAGCGCATGCAGTTGAAGTTGAAGTTGAATTCAAAAGTGAATTTGAATCTAAAAGCCTTTGAACTTAAAAAAGTTTGCCCAAGATTTCTCCAAATCTCAAAAAACTTTACTTGTTACTAACTTAGACGTCCCATGCTTCAACAGGCTTTCGAACTGTCCTTCGACCTTCTTAAGTTCAGCCAGAAACTGTTCTGGCGAAAAACTATGCGTTTTCCCGCTCATATACGCTAAAGCTAACTCTTTTGAATGATAACGTTGAAAGTTATACATAATATTCTTGATTCCCCATAAATAATAATAAGATAGCTTACAACGTGCAAAAATTGGCAACTGACTATCCGTCATTTAATAGCACTATTCTTATGGATCATCTGGCTCAGGTAAACGCGTTTTTATTTATAGATTTGATAGCTAAAGTCATAGAAGGATTAATGTGCGGCGTGTTTATAGCGAGGAGTTATTTGTGTGATAGGTGAAATTAATGATGAGAATAAAATTTTCTAATAGTTTTCATCATAATTTGTTATGTATTTTCTGTGCAGAATAATAACTTTTACCACTGACATTATCTTTACAAAAGTCCGAAAGAAATATTATTTGAGTTAAAATTATCGTTCCACCTGGTTCAATAAAAGAAGGGTTGGATAAGTCGGAAACGTTATTAAAAGTCTCTATTGAAAGTTATCGATTCATTCCTGAAAAGAAAATATCCATAATTTGTGTAAAACGCCTGAGAAATAGATCGGATTTTTCTCAGGCGCTGGTTTGAAGTTAAAACGGAGTTTTAAATAAAGCGATCCCATAACGAGGAGATAACGGGCGGAAGTTGGGAGATTAAATATAGAATCAGACCGATGCCTGCACCGACCAGCGTGCCGTTGATACGAATGAACTGTAGATCTTTACCTATATTCAACTCTATCTGCCGCGACATATCTTTTTCATCCCAGCCTTTTACCGTATCACTAATATGACGCGTTAAAAACTGTGCAAAATCGGGAGCCAATTTTTCAGCCAGAATCTCCATCTGCTGGTTCATCGACTTGCGCAGGGCAGGGTCTTTACTCAACATGTTACCCAACCACAAACCCGCTTCCGTTACTCGAGCATGTAGCATCGAGTCAGGTCGCTCTAAATCATCCTTAATCCACTGACGAAGATCACCCCACAGCCCGATGATGTATTCATTGAGTTTTGGGTCATTCTTGAGATAGCCCTTAATCTCTTCGGCCTTGGCGGCCATTTTCGGGTCATTTTGCAAACGAAGGATGAACCGGGCGATAACACGATCAAAACTTTGTCGGAAAGCGTGGCCCTGATCGTGACCAATATCATCCAATAATGAGTTAACGGCATTCGAAACCATCTGCGCGCCATTATCGCCTAACCATTCTGTAGGCAGCATTTTCGATTTGATAGGGTGTTCACGTTTTACCCATCGAACGATTTGGTCAGAAATGAAATCGCGGCTCGTAGGCTGTTCAAGCAAAGTCACCAGCTTTTGCATCACTTGGTCCAGCAACGCCTGATGACGGCCATCCTTGGTTAAACTTTCAAGCAGCGTCGCCACGGATTTGGAAAGGTCAACTTTATCAATGGCGGCGTACAGCGCTTCCTTAACCAGTTTCTGAATCCGCGTGTCGTCGGTAATATCTAAAAAATTACGCATAATGCTGACAAGATAGCCGCCAAATTGACTGGCATTTTCTTTGGCTGTCAGCCAGTTACCCATCGCCTGCGCGGGATCATGCTGGCGGATAAGCCGAACCAGCGAACCCGGATCGAGAAATTTTTCCTGCACGAAAATGGCCAGATTGTCGGCAATCTTGTGTTTGTTTTTCGGAATGATGGCCGTATGAGCAGAAACAAAGGGAATAGGCACCTTTTTAAACAACGCCACGACGGCAAACCAGTCAGCCAATGCGCCAACCATCGCCGCCTCGCTGATCGCCTTCAGGCCGTTGACCCAAAAGTTTGGCGAGAGAAAAAGGGTGATGACAAACAGCGCGGCGGCGACCAATAGCAGCAGCAGCGCGTTACGTTTACTTCTTTTGAGATCATTTTCTTTGTTCATTACATGAGTTTAGGACGAGGAGGGCAGGATTGTCAGTTTTTTGACGACAAAAGCCCGTCGATAAAGTGAGAATTAGACTTGATATCATTCAAGTGCTCATTAAACTGCGTCCAGTTCAAATTAAAAGAGAATTAACCTCCATGGAGCTTTTGCGCGTCGTTTTTAAACAATATCGCTGGCAATTTATCGGTGTCATTGCTCTGAGCTTGGCGAGCGCGGCCCTAGGTATCGGCTTAATCGCCTTTATCAATGTAAAGCTTATCGAAACTACCCATGCCTCCATGGCGGTATTGCCGCAGTTTCTGGGCTTTTTACTGCTGCTAATGGTCGTTACTCTCGGTTCACAGTTAGCATTGACGACCTTGGGGCACCATTTCGTTTATCAGCTGCGCGGAGCGTTTATCAAACGCATTATGGACACCGATATAGAAAGGATTGAGCAAATCGGCAACGCGCAGCTTCTCGCCAGCCTGAGCAGTGATATTCGCAATATCACGTTGGCGTTTGTCCGTCTGCCGGAGCTGTTGCAGGGCATTATCTTGTCGGTCGGATGCGCGGCTTATCTTGGCTGGCTGTCGCCAAAAATGTTGTTGGTGACCGTGCTGTGGCTGATTGTCACTATCGTAGTGAGTTTCAAATTAGTGGGCCGAGTGTATCGACATCTCAATCACGTACGCGAAGCCGAAGACAAGTTACAGAAAGATTATGAAAAGGTGATTGAAGGACGTAAAGAGTTGGCGCTGAATCGCCAGCGCGCTCAGCAGATTTATCAGGATGAATATCAGGCCGATGCGGCACACTACAGAACGCATGTTATTGGCGCCGATACTTTCCATCTCAGCGCGGTTAACTGGTCTAATATCATGATGTTAGGCGCTATCGGCATGGTGTTCTATATGGCGAATTCATTGGGCTGGTCGAATAATGCCGTCGCGGCCACCTTCTCGCTGACACTGCTTTTTCTGCGTACGCCCCTGCTTCAGGCCGTCGGCGCGCTGCCTACGCTGCTGAGTGCTCAGGTCGCATTCAGAAAGCTGAAACTTTTGCGCCTTGCCGAATACCAGCCTGATTTCGCGCCCGTTAAGCCGCACGCTCATTGGCAGCAGCTTGAACTGCGTGACCTATATTTTGACTACGAAGGGCAGGGATTTGGCATCGGACCTATCAATCTCACCTTGGAACGTGGCGAAACGGTGTTTCTGATTGGCGGGAATGGCAGTGGAAAATCGACGCTCGCCATGTTACTCACTGGACTCTATGTCCCGAAGTCAGGGCAAATTTTACTCGACGGGGTGCCCATTGATGCGCAAAACGTCGCGGATTATCGTCAGTTATTCTCTGCGGTGTTTACCGATTTCCATTTATTCGGAAAAATTATCGGCAAAGATGGCCAAACGCCCGATCCCGCTGTCGTGACTGACTGGTTACAGCAGCTCAAAATGGCCGAGAAACTGACAATAAACGAAAATCTCATCGAAAACCTTCAGCTGTCGAAAGGCCAGCAAAAGCGGGTAGCATTATTACTGGCCGCTGCCGAAGGGCGTGATTTCTTGCTGCTGGACGAATGGGCCGCCGATCAGGACCCGCAATTCCGCCGTACTTTTTATCGCGACTTGCTGCCGCGTTTGGCGGCGATGGGCAAAACCGTGCTGGCTATTAGTCACGACGACCATTACTTCCAGCACGCCGACCGCCTGCTCGAAATGCGTCAGGGCCAACTGCGTGAACTGACGGGTGACGATCGTCAGGTCGCCTCGCGCGATGCTGTCGCCGCTATTCATTAATAGCTAATCATTAATAGCTAATCATTAATGTCTATTCATTAATGGCTAATCATTAATGGCGAAAAACAGGCGGCAATCTTTTTGTCCGTCTGTTTAACCAACCTTTTCGATTTTTAAGAGTTCCCTGACATGGCGTCGCGCGCCTTAACAGTTTAAGATTTATAAAACCACGAAACCTCTCTCCGAAAATTTTACGCGTTTTCGAAACATGAAACTTTGGGTAATCCATTCTATGCAGAAGCTTTTTCGGGCACCGTTTTACGTCGCTCTGTTATTGGCGTTGTTGTTTTCCCCTCTGCTTGCCAGCGCCGCGCCTGATGATGAGGCGGCTCAGGATCAGACCGCTGAAACGGTCAAGCCCGTCGATGCACCGGCTACGCTTTCTGCTTTGCAGAAACGTTTGGATAATATCAAGCAGCAGGTTTCGACCTCAAAAAATAACAATACCCTCGATGATCTCAACGATGCGGCGCAAAAGCTGACCAGCGATGCCGATGCGCTCGCCGTCGCCTTGCAGCCGCTGCGTCAGCAGGTTCAGGCAAGTTTGGACGTTTTGGGTCCCGCGCCTGCCGCCGGTGCTTTGCCTGAAACGCCGCAGGTGATTAAACAGCGCAAAGATTTAAACACCAGCAAAACCACGCTGGATAACCAGATTGCGCAGGCTGGAACGATTAAAACCAGCGCCGCCAATCTGTCCGCGCAAATTGTGGGTCTGCGCCGTGAAGCATTGAAAACGCAAATCGCCCTTAATACCGGCAGTATTCTCGGCAAAAACTTCTGGTCGCCGCTCATTCATCCTAGCGATGACGACGCCGAGTTATTCACCGATTATCGCGCGCAGCTTACCGAAGCCTGGCATATGGCGTGGCAACCGTCTTATCGCATTGGCACGGCGCTGTTGCTGATTGCTTCGCTGTTACTTGGTTTCTTTGGCGGCAGAGTGCTCGACACGCCGCTGGCCTGGCTGACCCCGCGCTGGCTGCCTGTCGGACGTCTGCGTCGCAGCTTCTTTGCGTTCGCGACCACCATGATTAGCGTATTGACGCTCGGCGGCTGTGCCGAACTGTTTTCGCTTGCTTTCACTCGCATGCCAGACATTAGCGATTGGGTGCAGGAAACAGGCGACCTGATTATCAAGTTGTCAATCTTCTCTGCCCTGATTGTCGGATTAGGTCGCGCGTTACTGTCAACGCTTCACCCAAGCTGGCGTTTGCCGGCTATTGCCGATTCCGTAGCGAAAACCCTCGTTAGCTTCCCGCGAATGCTGTCGATTTTCATTTTGATTTTCGGTTTGATAGAAGGGATCAATAATCTTGTCGGCACTAGCGTGCCTGTTACGCTATTCGGTAACGGTATGTCTGCGCTGTTGGTCGCGATAAGCGCAAGCATCGCGCCAATCCGCGTCAATCGTCTGCGCCGTAAAATCATGGCGAGTGGCGAACAGCCTGAAGCGCGTTCGACACTGGCCGGGCTGTTGCACCTCGGCGTTAGCGTGATGGCATTTGCGATTTTCGTGACGTTATTGATTGGCTACATTCCGCTGGCGCGCTTCCTGACCTATGAACTGTTGTGGGTCGGCATCGTTATTGCCTGTCTTTATATCCTGATTCATCTTGCTGTCGACCTGTGCGAAAGCCTGTTTTCGCCGAATACTGCCAGCGGCAAGTTGCTTAAGCACTCATTAAGCGTTGGCGATCGCCATCTGTCATTGGCCGCCACGCTGTTTGCCGCGCTGGCTAAAACCGTACTGCTGGTGTTTGCCGTAACGTTGCTGCTTGGCGGTAACTTTGGCACCACCACGCCGCTGGAGCTGTTCAGCAAGGTGCTGGATTTGTGGGGTGGCAAGGGTCTGGAGCACATGAATATTGTGCCTGCCCATGCTGTTAACGCCATTATCTTCATGATTGTTGGCTGGTACGTTTTGCGTTCCGCCAAGCGCTGGCTGGATATTGATTTTCTTCCGAAAACCAATATGGACCCCGGAATGCGCGCCTCGCTGGTGACGCTATTTGCCAATGTCGGTTTGGTGCTGGTCGTCCTGGTTACGCTTTCGGTGTTGGGTATCGAATGGAACCGTCTTGCCTGGATTGTGAGTGCGTTATCGGTCGGTATCGGTTTTGGTTTACAGGAAATCGTTAAGAACTTTATCTCTGGTGTGATCCTGTTGACTGAACGTCCGGTAAAAGTCGGCGATTTGGTGAGTATTGGTGGAGTGGAAGGGGACATTCGCCGCATTAACGTTCGCGCGACAGAGTTGCAGTTAGGCGATCGTTCGACGGTTATCGTCCCTAACTCGCAGTTTATCTCGCAGAATGTGCGTAACGCCACGATGGGGAACGCCCAGGGCGTGGCGACTATTGCTCTGACATTCCCGCTGGATATAGACCCCGAGGAAGTACGCAACATTCTGCTCGAGGCCTATGAAGCACATGAATCCGTGATGGATACCCCGCCTCCGTCGGTGACTTTCAGCCAGTTAGGGCCAGATGGGATTGTGCTCAGCGTGACCGGATACGTTAATAGCCCGCGAGTGGTATCGAAAACCAAGAGTGATTTGTTGTACGACATCCTGAAGAAGCTGCGAGATGCAGGGGTATCTTTGAGTCGTACTCAAACAATGACGCTTATTAATCCACCGGAAAAGGTGTGAGGTTTTTTTAGATTTGGGAAATCTAAAGGCAAATTTTAAGTTCAAGTTTAAGTTCAAGTTCAAGTTCAAGTTCAAATTGAAATTCATGCGCTCCGCTTACTGCGCGGCGGCGCAGACCGCCACAAGGGTCGCAGTCGCTCGCCCCTTGTGAATCCCAAGCTTTTTTTCCACAGCTGCAACGTGATAACTGGAAAGGGAGATCTTTCCAGTTATCACAGCGTGTGGCGTAGGTCGCGCGGCTTCGCCGTCCCTTCATTATGGATTTGAGCCAAATACGTCTCAAATCACTCCACTCTGCGCCGCCCCGATACCGCCAATTACAGCTCAAAAAGAAAAACCGGATACTTTTAAGAGGTCAAGGTCCGATCCCTCAATCAATTACAGTCTAAAAGAAAAACCGGATACCTTTAAGCGGTCAAGGTCCGATCTCTTAACCACAATTAATCTGTTAAAAGGATCCGCTCTTGACCGCCTAAGAGTTTCCGCCCTTGCTTTAAGGCTGTGATTGGCGGGATCAGGGCGGCGCTGAGCGAAGATGAACAAGACGTTTTTGGCTTGTGAACGCAGCGAAGGAAGCGCGAAGCGCCGCGACCAACGCCACATACGGAGGCTTCTGGAAAGATCTCCCTTTCTAGTCCTCATGTTGCAACTATGGAAGAAAAACGCGGGAGTGCAGAGGGTGCTCGTTAAAGCACCTTCTGCCTGGTCTGGGCCAGCGCCCAGTAAGCGGAGCGCATGCAGTTGAAGTTGCACTTGAAATTGAAATTGAAATTGAATTTGAAGTTAAAAGTTTGCCTTTAGATTTTCAAATCGAAAACCAAAGCTTTTGACTTCAGCTCGTGCGCAGCACAAAAAGGGGGCTTATTAAAGCCAACCGGATTTCTTGAGCTTTATGTAAAGCGCCACACACGCCACAACTGTAATCCCAAGCGTCAGCGGATAACCCCAGCTGTCGTTCAACTCCGGCATGTCTTTGAAATTCATCCCGTAAAGGCTGAAAATTACCGTCGGGATAGCCAGTATCGCGCCCCAGCCTGCAAGCCGTTGTACCACCTCGTTCTGATGCACCGACACCAGCGCCAGATTAACGTGCATGGCGTTTGCCAGCATCTCGCGCGTGTCGTCAGTGGTTGTCACAACCTGATTTGCATGATCATGCACATCTCGCAGATAAGCACGCAGCGCGTCGGGGATGATCGCCTCATGATGCTGCATCAACTGATTGCAAATATCACCCATCGGCAACGCGGCGTTATGCAACGATAACAGCTCGCGGCGAAGACGATAAACCTGATGAACAGCGCTTTGGTTAAACTCCGATTTAAACATCTGCTGTTCAATATGCTGAAAACGCTCGGTATATTTATGCAAAATCGCCAGATAATTATCGACAATCATGTCGAGGATGGCATACAGCGCGTAGCCGGAACCCATCGCCAGTAAATCTGGACACTCTTCGGCCTTTTTACGCACGTCGGCATAGCTGGCCGAGGCGCCGTGGCGTACGGTAATTAAAAAGTTCTTACCGACAAACAGATGCGTCTCACCATACTTAATGACATCGCCTTTCAGCTCGGCAGTTTTCACGACGATAAACAACGATTCACCGTATTGCTCGATCTTAGGTCGCTGATGTGCCGTTAACGCATCTTCAATCGCCAAATCGTGTAGCCCGAACTCCTGCTGAATACGGCGCATGTAATCGTTATCGGGCTGAACCAGTCCAAGCCAGATGAAAGTATCCGGCTCTTTTATCACTTCGCTGATATCGTCGAGCGTGACTTTTTTAACCGTTTTGCCCTTGCGATAGGCAACGCTACAAATTTCAGAATCTGAAAGAGGATTTTTTTGTTCGGTGATGTCGTTCATTAGGTAACCAGAATGAGAGTCATGCCTGAGAAAAGTGAACAGGCCGAAGAGAGTCTTCGGCCTGGCTAATAAGTTTTACTGATCGTTAACGGTGGCTGCCGGCCCGAAGACAGAATAGTGCGGCAGATTAATATTTTGATACGGCTCCCAACCGCCGCCGAGCGATTTATACAGCATCACTAAATCGGTGCTGGTCTGCACCTTGGCTTCGGCACTTTGCTGACGCGCCTGAGCCAGCTGACGTTGGGTGTCCAGCACGGTAATAAAGGAGGTGAGACCTTTACGGTAACCATCGCTGGCGAGATCAAAACTGGTTTGCAGCGCGTTGGCGGAATCTTCCAACCCGTTTACCCGGTCCTGATCGGTGCGATAATTGACCAGCGCATTGTCCACATCTTGCAGCGCGGTCAGCACCGTTTGACGATAATTCAGCGCCGCGCTGGCCTGCTGCGCGCGGGCCAGTCTTACGCTGGAAACCAGTCGTCCGCCCTGGAAAATAGGCAGCGAAACCTGTGGGCCGAAGGAGTAGAAATGGCTGCTCCAGTCGGTCAGATAACCTGAATCAGAGTTGCGCATGCCGAACTGGCCGGTGAGCGAAATGCTCGGGAACAGCTGGGCAACAGAAACGCCAATGTTGGCCGTTTCGGCGTGCAAATCGGCTTCGGCCTTGCGCACATCAGGGCGACGGCGGGCCAGCTCAGACGGAATACCCACCGCGACCACGGCTGGAATCGCAGGCATCGGTTTTGGCTGCATCAATTCGGCGTCGAGCGAACCCGGAATTTTGCCTAACAAAACGGCCAAACCGTTCATCGCCTGACGCTGCTGTGCCTGATACTGCGGCAGCTGGGCGCGCAGTGAACCAAGCTGGGCACGTGAATTCTCGACGTCGGTTTGCGGCGCGAGACCATGCTGGGCCTGACTCTGCGTCAGCTCCAGCGTTTGCTGCGCAACGTCGATTTGCGTTTGAATGGAAGCGAGTACGGTTTGCGCGCCACGCAGTTGCAAATAGCTGCGCGCAACCTCGGCTTGCAGCGAGACAAGGGCATCGTTTCGACTTTCGATCGAAGATTGATTCTGCGCCCGTGCGGCTTCAACCGAACGACGCGTACCGCCGAACAGGTCCAGCTCCCAACTCGCATCGAAACTGCCCTGATAAATATTAACCGGATCGGTCGCCGTATCAATCGCGCTGGCCGCTTCCGGACTCACATCCTCAAGACGACTTTGAATGCCATTGGACTCCAGCTCGCCGCGCAGCCCAAGCTGGGTGCGGGTCGCCTTGGCGCTGGCATTGACCGACGGCAGCCACGCGCCTTTGGCCTGAGTAATCTGCTCGCGGGCACCGGCAATACGCAGCACCGCCTGCTGTAGCGACAGGTTACCCGCAATTGCGCGATCGATAAGGCTATCGAGTTGAGGGTCCTTAAACGATTTCCACCACTGCGGACTCGGCTGCGAGGCGAGGGCTATCGAATCGGACGGATTGTTTTTGGGTTGATTGATGTTGTTAAACGCACTCGGCGTTTTGGCGCGCGGGGCCTGATAGTCAGGACCCACGGTACAGCCAGCCAATGCCAGCGCCAGCGCGGAAACAGTTAAACGTGATACTAAGGCCGACATATTAATGGGCTCCGGCACTGCCTTCGCTCTTAACTGGCGAAAGCAGGAAACAAAGGGGAACTAAAACACAGGCGATAATGGCGCAATAGCTGAAGACATCTATATAGGCGAGTATTTTCGCCTGCGAAACCATCTCCTGATACATACGGCTGGTCGCCAAGGTCATGGGGTCACCCACAATCGAGGTGTAATCTCTAATCGCTGCCGCACCTTTTTCAACCGCCAGATTAAACTGCTCGTTTAACGGCGTCATATTGTGCACCATGTGTGCGCTCTGCGCCTGCGATCGTTCCGTAATTCCGGCTGTCGAAAGCGAAATACCAATCGAACCGGCAACGTTACGGAACATGGTAAACAGCGCCGCCGCATCGGCATTAAGCCGTTGGGGCAGGGTGATAAAGGCTATCGTGGTTAGCGGAACGAAAAGGAAACCTAAGCCTAATGACTGCGCGCTGCGATACATGACCAACGTTTCGAAATCGACATTGGGCACTAACGTCATCGAATAGAGGAACGCCACCGTCATTATCGAAAATCCGAAAGCGATCAGATAGCGCGTCTGCACGATAGGCATCAGTTTAAGCACTAACGGAATACTGAGAACGATCAGTATTGCACCGGGCGACATCACCAGCCCCGAAAGGGTCGCGGTGTAGCCCAGCTGTTGCTGCGCCAGCTGCGGAATCGCCACCGAGCTGCCGTAAAGAATCATCGCCATGCCGGCCATCAACAGGCTGGAAACCGCAAAGTTTTTGTCTTTCAGGCAGCGCAAATCGACGACAGGCTTCTTCTTTTTGGTATAAAGCAGCCAGTAAACCGCGCCGACAATACCGATGACGGCCAAAATGGCGAAGGTAACGATAAAGCTGGACTGGAACCAGTCATCGTCTTCGCCGCGGTCCATCATCACCTGCAAACAGCCAAGGCCGAGGGTGATTAACCCGATGCCGATATAGTCGATGCTGAGCTTGTCCTTGGTTTTCTTCTCCCAAGGCGGATCTTCGAGCAGTTGATAGATAGCGATTAGCGCAATCACGCCAATAGGGATGTTAATCAGGAACACCCAGCGCCAGCTGTAGCTGTCGGTGATTAGGCCGCCAAGGGTTGGACCAAGAATAGGCGCGACGATAATGGCGATGGAAGAGAGGCCAAACGCCTTGCCGCGATCTTCTTTTTTGAAGTAGTCCAGCAGCACCGATTGCTGTACCGGCTGCAAACCGCCGCCAAAAAATCCCTGAAGCAGGCGGAAGAGGATCATCTGCCACAGCTCGGTGGCAATCCCGCACAGGAGGGAGCAGACGGTAAACATCAAAATACAGATCATGAAGTAGTTTTTGCGCCCGAACGTGCGACTCAAAAACGCGGAGACGGGCAGAACAATACCGTTTGCCACCAGATACGAGGTCAGTACCCAGGTGGATTCATCATAGCTTGAAGAGAGCGACCCCGCGATGTGGGGCAGCGCCACGTTCACAATGGTGGTGTCGAGGATCTCCATAAACACCGCGATGGTGACCACAATGGCCACCGCCCACGGATTGCTTTTGGGAACCCAACTGCTCTGTTCGGCACTCATTCAACGGTAACCGACGGGTCGACGGAGAGGCCAAGCGGCAGAGGTTTGTTTGGATCCAAACCGCTATCGATAACGATTTTCACCGGTACGCGCTGCACGATTTTCACATAGTTACCGGTCGCATTTTCGGATGGAAACGCAGAGAAGCGAGAACCGGTACCCTGCTGAATACTGTCGACATGACCGTGCAATTCGATTTTCGAATAGGCATCGATTTTAACCACAACTTTGTCGCCCGGATTCATGCGCTCAAGCTGGGATTCCTTGAAGTTGGCGGTGATCCAGATATCAGGCGAAACCAGCGAGAATAATGCGGTTCCGGCCTGCACCAATGTACCGAGCTGTACGTTTCGCTTGGTGACGAAACCATCAAACGGCGCGCGCACGTCGGCATAGGACAGGTTAAGATTAGCCGTTTCCAGCTGAGCCTTGGCCTGCTCGACCTGCTGCTGGCGCGCCTCGACATTGGTCTGGGCATTGCGAATTTGCAGCTGAACCTGCGCGGCAACCTGCACCTGCGCCTTGGCGTTTTCAACTTCTGCACTGGCGGAACGCAGCTGGGCATTGGAAGAGTCAATGTTTTGCTGTGAGGTCGCGCGAGGGTCAACGCCGCGCTGACGACGATAATCGGCAGTCGCATTCTGCAAATTCGCTTCGGCACGCGCCTGTTGTGCCTTGGCCTGCGCGAGCTGCGCTGGATATTGCACTTTCGCTAAATCGAATTGAACCTGCGCCTGATGCAGCTGCGATTCTGCCAGACCCAACTGGGCGCTCGCCTGATCGCGCTGCGCGGTGGCGTCGCGCGGATCAATCTGCACCACCAACTGACCTTTCTTGACGAACTGGTTATCTTTCACTGCCAGATTCACTACGTAACCCGAGATTTTTGGCGCAACGGTGACGGTGTTACCTTCGGTGAAGGCATCGTCAGTGGTTTCGAGATTACGATTCATGAACCAGAAGATTGCGGCCACGATCACAATGATAATCACGACAATACCCAAAATAATCAGCGGCTTTTTGCCCGGACCTTTGCCTTTTTCGCCGTCTTTATTGTCGCCATCTTTTTGCTGATCATCTTTGTTATCATCATGGCTGCTGTGGCCTTCGCCGGATTTAACATGAGATGAATTGATATCAGAATTGCTGTTCTCGGTTGCATCACTGCCGTGCTGGGTCGATTCTTTTTTGTTGTCAGTCATAAAGTTATGATCGCTGGTTATGTTGCTCATCGAAAAGTCGGCATTTGGGATGCCTGGACGAGGATTTAGAAGAAGCTCGTTTTACCCTAGAAGATATTGATGTAAAAGCAAGTAAATTTAGGTCAGTACGTTTACCTTTTAGACAAACACTTAAGGTTTGTTTAACCCTATTTGAAAAATTCTTTTAGGCAAGCGCAAAAAGTGGCAAAGTGACCGCCTAATCCACAGGCAACTCATCATAATTAAACCGATAACATCAGGAAAAGCGTGTGGCAAATTCAGAGACTTCTCCCGTGAGTCAACCTATCCCGCCCAGAAAACTAACTCGTATAGCCTCGATGATTTCGCTGGCCGTGGCGTTAGTGCTGGTGGGGATCAAAGTGTGGGCGTGGGCGGCTACCGGCTCGATTGCCCTGCTGACCTCGGCGGCCGACGGACTGGTTGACGTGTTGGCCTCGTTAGTGACGCTGGTCGGCGTGCGCTATGCCGGACGTCCGGCAGACAAAGGTCATCGTTATGGACATGGCAAAGCCGAAGCCGTGGCGGCGTTTGTGCAGGCGCTATTATTAGGTGGCGCAGGGCTGGTGCTGGGCGGTGAATCAATCGGGCGCATCATTAATCCGCAGCCTCTGGCGGCGCTTGGTCTCGGGATCTGGGTGATTATTTTCAGCTCGCTGGCCGCGACGGGGCTGGTGTTGATGCAGAGTTTTGTGGTGAAGCGCACTGGCTCAACCGCCATTGCCGCCGATCGCGCGCACTATATTACTGATGTCGCCGTCAATATTGCCGTGCTGGTGGCGCTGGTGCTGGAGCATTATCTCGACTGGACGCGTTCTGACTCGGTCGGCGCGTTGCTTATCTCTTTCTATATGCTGTGGAATGCCAAAGGCATGGCGGCCAATGCGCTAAAACAGTTGCTGGACAGAGAGCTGGACGTTGAAGATCGCAAACGCGTTCGCGCGGCGGTACTAGGCTGTGAAGGCGTTAAGGGCGTACACGATATTCGAACGCGCAACGGCGGCGATCGAGTATTTGTCGAGTTTCATGTGGAAGTCGACGGCAAGCTGTCGGTCGATGTCGGCCATGATATTGGCGATGCCGCCGAAGCTGCCGTCCGTTTATTGTTCACGGCTGCCGACGTCACTGCGCATCTAGAGCCGGCGGGCATCGACGACGATCGGTTAGATAATCTTTTTAAATGATCGCTTCGACAATCATCGAACATTGAACTGCGTTAACGCTGGCTATCCGCGCCAAATTCCTTCACACAGCAGGCGCGCACAGCCAAGGCTGAGTTCCTGACGGGTATCGGCATCGCCAGGAATCCGCGCCATTTGATCCAGCATGCCGACGTAACACTGACCCAGCTGCACGGCGCTGATATCACTGCGAAACAGCCCGCTTTGCTGCTCTTTCGCCAGATTTTGAGTTATCCAGCTGGACAGACCTGCCTTGGTTTCGGTACAGCCTGGCGGCTGAAAGAAGCCAATCTGCGTCAGTTGGGGATCCTCTGCCAAAAAATCGAGAAACTTTCGAAAGCTCAGGGCCACGCGCTCAACCACCTGATCGGCGGGGATTTCGCCCTCAATCAGCAGAGTGAGAGTCAGTGCTTCAAGCCGACCGCGAAACTCATCGATCAGATTGTCATAACACATCTCTTTGCTTTCGAAGTAACAATAGAAAGAGGGCTGCGAAACCCCCGTTGCTTTCACGATGTCGCTGACCTTGGTGTTGTGGAATCCCAAACGGGCAAACTCCGCCGCCGCGTGACGGCGAAGTTTGGCATGGGTTCTCTCACCTTTGGTTTTTGCTGTCCCTTCATCAGGGCAAGGCTTGCTTTTCATTCGATGCTTTTCATTGGCTGACGTTTTTATCGACTAACGTTTTTGCATGATAAAAGTAAAAACGGAATCAGGCGTTTTCGGTGACCAGTTCACGATTGCCACCACGGCTGACAACCACCAGAATCAGGCCGAGCAGGGCAAGAATCGCGCCGGCTGGCGGGATCCACGCGAAGGTTAAACCAGAGCTTAACACGCCGCCGCCCAGTGCCGCACCCAGCGCGTTACCCAGGTTGAAAGCACCGATATTCACTGACGATGCCATGCCTGGCGCTTCGTGAGCCGCGTCCATGACACGCATTTGCAGCGGCGAAATCAGACCAAACGACATCATTCCCCACAGTACCATCGACACGGCCGCGCCAAGATGCGTGGTCGCCGTAAACGGCAGCACAAACATCGATACCGCCAGCAGCGAGAAGAACAGCATTAAGGTGCCATCAACCGAACGGTCAACCAGCTTGCCGCTAATATAGTTGCCCAGCGTAAAGCCTACGCCGATCAGCATCAGCATGAGGGTAACAAACTCACCGGAGGCGTTGGCCAGCAGCTCCAGAATCGGCGTGATATAAGTGTAAAGCGTAAACATCGCGCCCGCGCCGAGCACGGTGGTGAATAACGAACGAAGCACCACCGGACGCACCAGCACCGCCAGCTCTTTCTTCACGTCCGGCATTTTTCCGGCTTCACCCTGCGGCAACGAACGGGCAAGGGCAATCATTGTGACGACGCCAAGCAAGGCCGTGACGGCAAACGTAGTGCGCCAGCCGATGGTTTGACCAATCCAGGTGGCGACCGGCACGCCGCCAATGTTGGCGATGGTCAGGCCCATAAACATGATGGCAACTGCGCTACCGCGTTTGTGAACCGGCACCAGGCTGGTGGCGACCAGCGCGCCCAAACCAAAGAAAGCGCCGTGAGACAGGCTGGTTACTACGCGTGACAGCAGCAGCAGGGTGTAATTTGGCGCGACGGCTGAAAGCAGATTTCCGATAACGAAAATGCTCATCAGTATCATCAGTGCGCTTTTGCGGCGATAACGGCTCATAAACAGCGTCATTAACGGCGCACCGACCATGACACCGATAGCGTACGCGCTTACCAGTAGACCGGCAGTCGGAATAGAAACTTCCACGCCATTTGCGATGGTTGGCAGCAGCCCCATTGGCGCAAACTCGGTAGTCCCGATGCCAAAAGAACCTAAAGCCAACGCCAGAAGTGGCCATTTGGATGACATAATTTAACCCTTATCGTATTTAATTCATTGAGTTATGAATCTTTATTAATCGAAAATCGCTGTGTGTAGTCTTTATGTTCAATAGTGGATGATCGCCCAAAAGATGATCCTGATCACACTAAGGCAAAGGTTACTCAGCAATAAACTTACTTGCAAGTAAGTTTTCAGGTTATAGAGAGGCGATATGTGCTAAAAATGGTGTATTGTCGTGACGTTGTCACTTATTAAGCGAGGTTTATGATTGTTGTGAAGAGACGATCTCTTCATTGACCCAATGCAAAAGCTGTTTAACGGCTTTCGATAACGTTTGATTCTGGCGCAATATGTACCCCAGCCGCGTGGCCGGAAAATGAGGCAGCGGTGTAACGCGCGTCGTGAGGTTGGCTTTACTGCTTAACGAAAACTCGGGAACAATCGCAACGCCAAATCCGGCCTCGGCCCAATCAATCTGCGCATCTACGCTGCCCACTTCCATCACTCGGTAAGGCGGAAGATGCAATAAAGGAAGGGCCTGATCCAGCAAATCGCGGGTTCGGGTATCATGACCTAGCAGAATCAGCGTTGGCTGATCGGCATGGGTAGCCTGTTCGGCAGGCAGTTGCTGTTGCCACGCCTGCAAGTTATTGCCCAGCGCGCACCATTTAATTTGTTGCAATTCAGTGAAGTAGAGCGGCTGACTCTCTTTTTGCTCAATCACGAAACCCAAATCCGCCTTGGCACTCTTCACTAATTCCGAAGCTTGCGATGAGGTGGTATTGAGCAGGGTAAAATCGATGCCCGGAAAAGCTTTCTTAAACAGCTGAAAAGGCTTTATCAGCAACAGGCGCGAAATAATGTCGCTGGCGGCGATAGTTAGCGTGCCCCGACTCTGATCGTTTATCGCATTCAGATCGGCCTGACAAACCTGTAACTCCATTAATGTGCGCTGGCTGGTTTCCAGCAAACGAAAACCGGCCTGCGTGAGGCGAAACGGATTTCGTTCAATCAATTTCACTCGTGTAGTTTGTTCCAACTGCTTGAGGTGCAGGCTGACATTGGGCTGGGTCATGTGCAGCGCCGCGGCGGCTTTGCCAAAATGCTCCAACTCTGCCAGTGTGACGAAGGTTTTTAACCAGTTGATATCAAGCATGTTTAATGGCCTGTTTTTAAAGAAAGCGAAAGATAAAAAGTGATCTCAGCGCGAATTTGTTTGCTGGATTCATATGGAATCCTTATCAAGATGATAATTATAATTAATTTCTCATATTTTGAATAGCACCGTAGCATGACCCCTTAATCAATGAGGAGAGTTGAGTATGCCGTCGATTGTGGTTGTAGGTGCAAACTGGGGCGATGAAGGCAAAGGCCGCATCGTAGATTTACTGGCAGCCGATGCCGCTGCAAGTATCCGTTTTCAGGGCGGTAACAACGCGGGTCATACCGTTGTTAACGACTTTGGCACGTTTAAGCTGCACCAGTTACCTAGCGGCATCTTCAACAAAGGCTGCGTCGCCGTTCTCGGCCCTGGCATGGTTATCAGCCCGGCTGCACTGACTCAGGAAATCGCTGAAGTTAAAGCCGCAGGTGTGGATGTTAAACTGTGCATCTCCGACCGCGCTACCCTGTGCCTGCCGCTGCACGCCTTGGAAGATACTCTTGAAGAACAACGTCTTGGCGACGCCGCTTACGGCTCGACTCGTCAGGGCATCGCGCCAGCCTACGGCGACCGCGTCATGAAAAAAGGCATTCTGATAGGTTGGTTGAATCAGCCAGAAGTTCTGCAGGAACGTATTCAGTTCATGCTGGACTGGAAATTGCCACAGCTGAAAGCGCTGTACCCAACGTTTGATTTCACCCAGAGCGCTGCCGAAATGACCGCCTGGTTGCTGGAAGTCACCGCGCCGTGGCGTGAATTCATCTGCAACGTGACCGAGCCGCTGAAGGCGCTGCAGAAACAAGACGCTAACCTGCTGTTCGAAGCTCAGCTGGGTGCAGGTCGTGACCTGGTTTACGGCGAATATCCGTGGACTACTTCTTCAAACGTGACCGCCGCTTACGCCGGTATCGGCAGTGGTTTGCCAGCTCTGCGCCCTGAGCGCGTGATTGCCGTGGCAAAAGCGTTCAGTTCTTCTGTAGGTACTGGCACGCTGGTGACTGCGATGGAAGAGCAGGATAACTTCCGCGAAAACGCCAATGAATTCGGCGCAACGACCGGTCGTCCGCGTGACATGGGTTATTTCGATGCTGTTGCTACTCGTAACGGCGTCGAATTGCAGGCAGCGACTGAAATCGCACTGACCAAAATCGACTGTCTGTCTGGTTTGGCTGACCTGAAAATCTGTGTGGCCTATAAAGGCGAACACACCGAAAACCCAATCTGGCCACAAACTGCTGCCCTGACCGCCGTTTACGAGCAGATGGAATCGTGGAGCGAAGACATCACCGGTTGCCGCACCTTCGAAAGCCTGCCGGTTGCTGCCCAGCGTTACGTTGAGCGCATCGAAGAACTGATGGGCGTGCGTGTCAGCATGGTTTCAGTGGGTCCAGAACGTGACCAGATGATCAACCGTTAATAGCGCAATACGCTATTGATGAGGGGCTGAGTTAGAGTTGTTATTGAACGAAAGCCCTTATTGATCGAAAGCCCTTATTGATCGAAAGCCTTTACTGATCGAAAGTCCTTACTGATCAAAAAAAGCCCTGTCCGCATAACGCGAGCAGGGCTTTTTTGTGTGCTAAACAGTCAAATAAGACTATCAGTTGTCAGCTATCAGGCATGCATCTGGCACTGACAGTTTTCACAGTGCGTTGGGGCAGGACCGCCGAGCACGCGTTTCAAGAAATCCTGCGTGCGCGACTCTTGCGGATTCCCCAGCACGCTTTCTGCCGGACCTTGCTCGACAATGGTGCCGCTGTGTAAAAAACAGACGCGATCGGCGACTTCACGGGCGAACTGCATTTCGTGCGTCACCACGACCATAGTCATGCCTTCGTTCGCCAGCGTGCGCATCACCTGCAACACTTCGCCGACTAATTCGGGGTCGAGGGCCGAGGTGGGTTCATCAAATAAAATTGCCTGCGGTTGCAGCGCCAATGTGCGGGCGATTGCCACGCGCTGCTGCTGTCCACCTGAAAGCTGTGCCGGCCAGGCGTTGATTTTATCTGCGAGTCCAACCAGCGCCAGCAGCTCTTTCGCCCGCTTTTCGGCCACGGCGCGTGATTCGCCGTTAACGTGAATCGGGCCTTCCATCACGTTTTCCAGCACGGAACGATGGGGGAAAAGGTTAAAGCGCTGAAACACCATGCCAATCTGACGGCGCAGGTCGTTGATGCTTTTGTCGCGATTGTTGACCTTTTTGTCCAGCACCAGAATCTCGCCGCCTTCATAGGTTTCAAGTCCGTTGATGC
Organism: Rouxiella sp. T17; assembly: GCF_036663475.1. Taxonomy (NCBI): domain Bacteria; kingdom Pseudomonadati; phylum Pseudomonadota; class Gammaproteobacteria; order Enterobacterales; family Yersiniaceae; genus Rouxiella; species Rouxiella sp. T17. Next base: position 223,496 of record NZ_JAWUEA010000041.1, read on the forward strand.
AGCGTAAAATCGTCGATTTTCCAGAGCCGGAAGGGCCAATCAGGCAGACAACTTCCCCTTTGCTCACCTTGAAACTTACGCCTTTCAACACTTCGACGTTGCCAAAGCGTTTATGCACTTCGTTGATTTCAATCATCTCAGGCTCCTTTCAGCCGACGGTTTTCCAGTCGTTTGGTCAACGCCATCAAAGGCAGACACAGCACCAGATAAAGGATAGCGACCAAGGTATAAACCGTCGTGTTATCAAAGGTTGAAGCCGCAATCAGCTGGCCTTGTCGCGTCATTTCGGTCACCGCAATCGTGGAGGCCAGCGCGGAATCTTTTAGCATCATCACCAGCGTGTTGCTGTACGGCGGCAGGGCAACGTGAAACGCCTGCGGCAACACCACGCGGCGCATCGCCTTGCTAAAACTCATGCCCATCGAGCGTGCTGCTTCAAACTGCCCGCGATCGACCGATTCGATGCCTGCACGAAATATTTCAGCAATATAAGTGGAGAAACAGAACGCAATCCCGATGACGCTGGCCTGCAACGAGGTCAGGGTAATGCCGATATCCGGGAACACAAAATAGATATAAAACAACACCACAATCATAGGCAGGCCGCGAGTGACGTTGATAATCACCGACACGGGCCACGAGATGAATTTCCAGGGGCACATCTTGCCAGCGACCCACAGCAGGCCTAGCGGCGTACTGATCACCAGCGAAATAAGCGTGATGTAAATAGTGGTTTCCGCCCCTTTTAACAGGAAGGGGACATACGTTCCTACGCTACTCCAATCCATTCTACATTCTCCTTTTCAGAGCTTTTGGGGAGACTCAATCGTGCGTTTCTTCATTCTATTGAATATCCAGAGGAGCGCGTCAGCTGTCAATACGTTTTATACGTTCCTCGTCATAGGGCTTTCTTATGACAGGTTTTGCCACAAAATAACGGGTTAATTTATTGATTTAATGGTGTTAATTATTTGTTTGCACATTTATCTCAAATTTAAATTTATTTACTTGACAGCGATGGGTGTAAATTCATTATATTGAACAGCGGTCATTTCCTGACCCGCCTAATTTTTACTTCCCCAGGAGACAGTCATGCAGAAATCAAAGGTTTCATTCGCTAATGTCAGCCGTGGTATGGCCATCGCCATGTTGATGGCCTCAAGCTTTGCCTCACACGCCGCGATGTTGACGGCTGGTTCTCCGCCTTCGAGCGCGCCGACCACCTTCATGGATACCAAAACCGGTAAGATTGAAGGTTTCATGCCGGATGTGGCACGCGAAGTGGCGAGTCGTGAAAAGTTGGAAGTTAATTTCTCTGCGGTGCCTTTTCCTACGCTGATTCAATCGGTTATCTCCGGTAAAATCGATATGATCGTGGCTGGGATGACGCCAACGCCGGCCCGTGAAAAATTCATTTCCTACTCACAGGAAGTGACGGCCTTTGGCGATGGTTTAATCGTTCGAGATGACAACAAAAACAAATATGTCGACTTAAATGATTTCAAAGGTCAGGTTATTGGCAGCCCGTCAGGCACCGATTATTCACAAAAGCTGATCAACAGCGGCATTGCCAAAGAAGTTAAGCTGTATGACAGTCCGGCCGATATGACCCGTGACCTTCAGCTTGGCCGTATTGCGGGCGGGTTGAGCGATTATCCAATCCTGAAGGCGCAGGAAAAGGCGGGCAAACTTGCCGGTCTGCACGTGGTTGAAGGTTACAAGCCGATGGCCGTGTCGCCAATGGCGTTTGGCGTCAAGAAAGGTAACGACGCGCTGCTGGCTAAAATCAATGATGCGCTGACGTCGATGAAAGCTGACGGTACACTTGCCAAATTGAAAGACAAGTGGAATATGCCACAGTAAATCATCACAGGATGAACCGAATGACCCAAAGTAACCTCAAGACCGCTGAGCCCGATGTCAGTTCACTGGAGGCAGATATTGGCCTGCGCTTAAAGAAAATGCGCAAGGCTCGTAATCTGACCATCAGCGAGTTGGCGGCGCTGGCTGGCGTTTCTGCCGGGACTATCAGTCAGATTGAACGTAACCTCACCAATCCGACCATTCGGATGCTAGAACAGCTGCGGCAGGTTTTTAACGTGCCGCTCACCTTCTTCCTCGAGGGCGAAGAGGTCCAGACGCCGGGCATCGAGCACTATATTCGTCGTGAAAACGATCGCCCGCATTTTCACGTCGGCAAGGGCAAAATCGCGAAATCGCTGCTCTCGCCGCCGGGTGATTATGATATTAAATTCATGATAATCGACGTGCCGGCCGGAACGCGTTCCGAGCAGATGCTGATAGGCGACGGTGAAAAAGCCGGATTACTACTCAACGGCGAATTGACTCTCGAGATTGAAGACGATCACGCCGTGCTGTATCCCGGCGACAGCTTTCAGTTTAAAAGCAATCTGTTGCATAACGTTTTTAATCATACTTTGTTGGAATCTCGAGTCTTGTGGATCATGCTGGTTCAGCCTGATAAACATCTCTAATTTTTGTGGTTTGGCACTCTGCTGCCGACAGCAATAAGGTTGTCTTATGCGCGTAAAAATCGATGCGGTGCCTAATAGCCCGACTTTTCCTACTGCCGTCGACGTGGTTGTCATCGGTGGAGGAATTATTGGTACGGCGACCGCCTATGAATTAGCCAAGCGCGGCGTCTCTGTCGCGCTATTGGAAAAAGGCGTCATTGCCGGCGAACAGTCGAGCCGAAACTGGGGTTGGGTTCGCCAACAAAATCGCGACCTCTACGAATTACCAATGGCGATCAACAGTTTGCAACGCTGGAGTGAACTGGGCGACGAAATTGGCATCGACCTGGGCTTTCGTCGTTCGGGCATTTTGTACTGCACCAGCCGCGAAACCGACATGGCAAAATGGGAAGCGTGGGGCAAAAAGGCGCAGGTTATCGGCTTTAACAGCCAGTTATTGACCGGCAAAGAGGCGGCAGATCGCAGCGGCAGCGCATCATCTTGGGTCGGCGGCATTTGGTCGCCTACCGACGGCCGTGCCGAACCGTCAAAAGCCGTGCCGGGTATTGCATTGGGCGCGCAGCGTTTGGGGGCGAATATCCAGCAACAGTGCGCCGTTCGCGGATTAGATATCAGCGGCGGACGCGTTACCGGCGTGTGGACCGAACACGGTTTAATCAAAGCCAATAAGGTTATCTGCGCGGGTGGGGCATGGAGCTCGCGTTTCTGTCATCGCCACGGCATCGAATTGCCAAGCGCCAATATTCTGGGCACGGCGTTTAAAACGACTGTCGCGCCAGAGGTCATTGCAGGCTGCTTTAGTACGCCGAGCCTCTGTATGCGCCGTCGCATTGACGGCAGTTATACCGTCGCGGTGCCGGGATTGGGCCAGATGGATCTTGCGCCGCAAAACTTGCGCAACGTTGCCAAATTCCTGCCGATGTATCGCAGTAAAGTGGCTAAAAAGCTTAAATTCCGCCTCAACGGATCGTTCTTTAACGGCCCTGAAGCGGCGGGAAGCTGGGCATTTGATAAAGTGTCACCTTTCGAAAAGATCCGTACGCTGGATCCCGCGGCCGACCAAGCCATTCTGCGTCAGGCGATTGCTGAAATCGAAAGGGAGTTTCCTGTGTTAAAAGGCATTGGCATCGACCACGCGTGGGGCGGCTGGATCGATACCATGCCAGATCTGGTACCGGTAATCGACGAAAGCGAAAAAATTCCGGGCTTTATTATTGCCTCGGGCTTTAGCGGCCACGGTTTTGGTATCGGGCCGGGCGCGGCGCGGCTTATCAGCCAGCAGGTTATGAATGAGCGTCCATACACCGATATGTCGGCCTATCGCCTGAATCGCTTTAGTGACGGCAGCGCCATTCGCCAACCGCAAATGATGTAATTTCCCGCGACTTTCGAATGAAAACGGGCGACAAAGCCGGCTGCTGATTTCAGCCAGCAAAGCGATGTCGCCGCGTTTACTCAGCTAGTAAAGCGTGTTCGATCCCCCCGCTTAAAGCCAAACAGTGTTTCCGGATTTTCGACCAGCAATTGCTGTTTCATCTTGGCCGTAGGCGCCCATTCTTCAATAAGGTTAAACAGATTCATATCATCCGGTAAAGGCGTCTCGCCAGCCTGTGCGGCAGGATGCGGCCAGTTAGATCCCCAAACAACTCGTTCTGGCGCCGCGCTGATATAGCTGCGAGCGATCGCGGAGGTATCAGGATAATGTGGCGGGCCCATTTTGGTATCCATATAAGCACCCGAAAGTTTCACCCAGCCGTTACCATTATCGAGAATACGCCGTACGGCTTTGTAGGCTTCCGAGTTTTGACCCGCAGGTTCTGCAATATGCCCCATATGATCGATAACCACCGGCACGGGGAGTTTTATCATTCGATCGGCCAGAGAGGCGAGCTGCGCAGCAGGCATATAAAACTGCATCTGCCAGCCAAATTCTTTGATTCGTTGGGCTAAGGGCTCGATTTCATCAGGTTGCACCGGATTGGTTCTACCAAACAGCACTCTTATTCCGCGCACACCGGCGGCGTGCAATTGCTCCAGCTCACGATCGCGAGTCTGAGAATTAATTACCGCAATGCCTCGCGCGTTGTTACCCATTTGCGATAAGGCATCCAGCAGGCAACGATTATCCGTGCCATAGGCCGAAGGCGTGACGATAACATTGCGCGTGGTGCCTAAACGATGTTGCAGCCTTTGATAATCTTTAACCGTGGCGGGGGGCGGCGTCAGTTTTGCCCCGGCAATTGTCGGAAAACGTGGATCGTAGATGTGATGATGACAGTCGCAGGCACCCGCTGGTGGGGAAAATTGTCTTTGAGTGAGTGATGCAGGGGAAGCGGCGAAAGCGCGGCGATCAATAATAGATAAAACACCAAGTGCTGCGGTTCCTAATAGCAAGGAACGCCGACTAGGGGCGAATGGCCCTATATTTTTCATTATTTTCTCCATAATTAACTTTTTTTAGGCATGGCATTCCGCGTGTAGGGTAGAAGCCAATCCAAGTATTGTTATGAAGAACGATAACTTCCATCATCAAAAAATAATCAATTCATTCTTGATGGGAATGGTACGTGCAGGTCATTGATAGCCTCCAAAATCTTGCCTTTCGGCGGGTAAGAGGCTAACCTGTTGTTGTTCAGACATCAGATGGGCCTCGAGTTGATGAAAATTAATTCGGGGCTTTTCTCTTTCTGGGGGCGAGTATTAAAAAGAATTTAAAACGGGCGCTCAAGGATCTCTGTCTGACCCAAAGCAGGCGGGAGAAAACTCCCGCCTAGGGTTTGCACTTACCTGTTAAGACTTGCAGTCCAACAAGGCCATGACCTTGATGTCTACTCCGGTTATGTGAAGTTCGCAGAGCCGGTCTTGCGTTATCAGTACAAATGCCAGAAGTGCGACACTGATAATCGCCAGCGTGTAAACAAAGGGTTTATATGACATTGATAGCCTCCAAAATCTTGCCTTTCGGCGGGTAAGAGGCTAACCTGTTGTTGCTTGGACATCAGATGGGCCTCGAGTTGATGAAAATTAATTCGGGGCTTTTCTCTTTCTGCCTGAAGCACAAAATCTACAAGTATCTTTCCTTTATGCTCAGGACAAAAAGATCCAGAGCACCCGCGCAAACCATACGCTTATCCACTCCCCTCGAGAAGCTTTTTCGTCGATAAATCATACATTTAATAAATCTAAACTGTTAATAACTAAACGTATTAATTAAAGGGTTAATTGCAGTTTGGTCGCGGAGAATTTTATAATTACAGCTTGAAGCTGCTAGCGGCTGAATTAAATATCGGGGATATTGGCAAATATTTAAATTAATACGGCGCGTTTTTATAACTGCAGATAATGTAAAGCAAAGAGGTCATAAAACGGGCGCTCAAGGATCTCTGTCTGACCCAAAACAGGCGGGAGAAAACTCCCGCCTAGGGTTTGCACTTACCTGTTAAGACTTGCAGTCCAACAAGGCCATGACCTTGATGTCTACCCCGGTTATGTGAAGTTCGCAGAGCCGGTCTTGCGTTATCAGTACAAATGCCAGAAGTGCGACACTGATAATCGCCAGCGTGTAAACAAAGGGTTTATATGACATTGATAGCCTCCAAAATCTTGCCTTTCGGCGGGTAAGAGGCTAACCTGATGTTTGTGGACATACAGATGGGCCTCGAGTTGATGAAAATTAATTCGGGGCTTTTCTCTTTCTGCCTGAAACACAAAATCTACAAGTATCTTTCCTTTATGCTCAGGACAAAAAGATCCAGAGCACCCGCGCAAACCATACGCTTATACATTCTCTACGAGAAGCTTTTTCGTTGATAAATCAGACGTTTAATAAATCTAAACTGTTAATGCTTGAACGCATTAATTGAATGATTAATTGCAGTTTGGTCACGGAGAATTTAATAATTACAGCTTGAAGCTGCTAGCGGCTGAATTAAATATCGGGGATATTGGCAAATATTTAAATTAATACGGCGCGTTTTTATAGCTGCAGATAATGTAAAGCAAAGAGGTCATAAAACGGGCGCTCAAGGATCTCTGTCTGACCCAAAACAGGCGGGAGAAAACTCCCGCCTAGGGTTTGCACTTACCTGTTAAGACTTGCAGTCCAACAAGGCCATGACCTTGATGTCTACTCCGGTTATGTGAAGTTCGCAGAGCCGGTCTTGCGTTATCAGTACAAATGCCAGAAGTGCGACACTGATAATCGCCAGCGTGTAAACAAAGGGTTTATATGACATTGATAGCCTCCAAAATCTTGCCTTTCGGCGGGTAAGAGGCTAACCTGTTGTTGTTGAGACATCAGATGGGCCTCGAGTTGATGAAAATTAATTCGGGGCTTTTCTCTTTCTGCCTGAAACACAAAATCTACAAGTATCTTTCCTTTATGCTCAGGACAAAAAGATCCAGAGCACCCGCGCAAACCATACGCTTATACATTGTCTACGAGAAGCTTTTTCGTTGATAAATCAGACGTTTAATAAATCTAAACTGTTAATGCTTGAACGCATTAATTGAATAGTTAAGCCGTGAATCTTATATTCGAGAAGGATTTAAACAGTTTTATTGGCGAGGGAAATAATAGAGGAAAATACCAGTAAGCTGTGCAACTTAATAAGCTGCACCAGCATATAAACAGTATTTTGTTTCAGGTTTTATGCTTAATTCAATAAGCCTAAATGCTGGACAAGAATCGACGTGCCGATGCCTATCAGCACCACGCCGCCGAGCACTTCAGCCCATTTACCGATAGCCGCACCTAGAAAACGGCCAAGTAGCATGCCGGTGGTCGCCATAATGGTAGTTGCTGCGCCGATCGTTAACGCCATCGCCACAATATTCACCTGCAAGAATGCGAGACCTACGCCTACGGCCATTGCGTCGAGGCTGGTGGCAATCGCCGTAGTGACGAGAAGCCAGAATCCGTGACGGCGCGGCACGTCACACTCTTCGACTTCCTCTTTTCGAACCCCTTCCATGATCATGCGAATACCCAGCACCAGCAGCAGCACGAAAGCGACCCAGTGGTCCCAGCTCATTATGAACTGACTAGCGGCAAGTCCGATACCCCAACCGATAATCGGGGTTATCGCTTCGATAACGCCAAAAATGAGGCCGGTACGCAATGCTTCTTTGAGCGGCGGGCGATGCAGTGCGGCGCCTTTGCCTATTGCAGCGGCAAATGCGTCCATCGACATACCAAACGCTAGAATCAGAATTGCATAAGTGTTCATAAAACAGACCAATTAAGCCCAGGTTGATGAAAAAAGGCTATTAGTGAAAAGAGGCGGCTATACTGCCACAAAAGTTTAAATAAAAAAACCATATTTTTCATGCACTTATAGCAAGTGGTAAGATACATAGCACAGGCTATACTTGGGCAAAACATCCGCATTAGTGATGAATTTTAACCAGCAAGCTAGTCAAAACATTCAGTAATTAGAGAAAGTTAGCCAAGAAGCACGTAATCCCGATTATTTGTGGGGAATAACGGGAAAAGCGGGATATCCACGATACCCCTAATCTTTGTACAGATACAAAAGACAAATAAAAATGCGCCCTGGTTACTGACAAAACGCATTTTCAAAGAGTGGGTGCCGATTTGTACTGCTAATGACGAGAGAGCGGAATAAAGGAAGAGAAGGTGCCTTTGACGATTTGTTGCATCTGTTGTTGCGGGATTTCGAACTCGACAAACTCTCCGGGCTTTCTTGCCATTCCCGGCAACATGTTGCGTTTCATATGCTGGCTTTCTGACAAATCGACCTCACCGTTCGGCATAATCGTGACCTGTCCTTTCGGGCCTCTATAATGCACAAAGTGACTTCTCACCAAATAATGATGGCCTTCCTGGTTTTTCATCGGTACCTCCACCGCGCTCGTGGTCTCTCTCACCTTTATCTTTCCTCGATCTCCTTTGCCAATAAGATGTTCGAGTATCTCTTCTTCAAACGGCGTATTTGCAGCGCGGACAAGCCGTGACTCTCCGGCAACATAATTTTTGTTCAAACCAAATGAGTCTAAATAGGAAAATGCGTACTCCTTTTCCATGGGTGACGGCGCGGGTGCCTCGGCATATACCGTGGTCGGCTTTATTAACGTGAAAGCGACATGCAGGATCTTGCTAATGAAATGATTACTGGTGGTTGAAAAAGAGGGCAGAGGACGTTGCGCGTTAGTTGCGCTTTTTAGCGTAAAAATATTTGTTAGCATTAAAGCTGCTCCTGATGATAAATAATAATTAATAACAATGGGTTACGCTTATTATCTTATCAGGCGCTATTACATTAATCAGAGAGCAGCATTACAAATTCGCTTACTGGACAGGCAGCTATCGTCGATTCCAGAAGTTCAGCAACGGGGTCACGGTAATTCCGTGGATCAACACGCTGGCGGTGATAATAGTCAGCGCATAGTTGGTCATGGTGTCCGCTTCTTTACCCTGCATGCCGTGCATATAGGCATAGGCGATGTAGTTTAAACTGCCAATTCCACGAATGCCGAGCCAGCCGAACAGCAAACGTTGCTGTTTGGAATAGGGTGAACCCATGGTTGAAATATAGACTGCCAGAGGACGCACGATACAAAAGAGAATAAAGGCCAGAATCAGCGCCGACGGATCCCAGTGCAGCGCCAGAGTAATACCCAGCACAATAACAATCGCCGCCGCGAACAGTCTTTCAAGCGTATCGCCAAAAGAAAGCGCGTCACCAATCACTAATCCCACCACTTTTAACGGGCTGCGTTCTTCAATCGAATGACGCAAATGTGGGTTTATCATCATCTCGGCAGGCGGATTATCATCTTCTTCTTCGTCAGTCGGATTTCTTCTTTGCACCTTGATTTCAGCACTGCGTAACCCGACGCCAGCCGCGAAAGCTGCCAAAAATCCGGAAGAATCCACCGCCAGCGCGAGAGAATAACTGAGGCAGATCAGTGCCAACGCAATAAAATCACTGGGTGCATCTTCCCCCTGCACGTGTCGCCAATGGGTCGAAATCAGGCCGACAATTCGACCAAGACCATAGCCGATGCCGAGACCGGCAAACAGCGCCCAGATGACGTCGACGGAAAACCAATGCAACAATTCTCCGCCTGAAACGACACCGTCGGCGTTGTACCACAATAAGGCCAGCATCAGCAGCGGCAACGCCGTGCCGTCGTTTAATCCGGCCTCGCTCGAGAGTGAAAGACGCAGCGAGTCATCGTCACGCGAATCATTAACCGCAATCAGGCTGGCTAATACGGGATCGGTGGGAGCGATAATGGCCGCCAATGCCAAAGAGATTGGCCACGAGAGTCCGGCAAAATAGTGGGCAATGAGCATTAAGCCGCCCACGGTCAATACCATCGCGGGCACGGCAAGCCTAAATCCTATTCGCCAAATGCTGGCCCTTAAAGGAACGCGTATTTTCAAGCCGGTAATAAACAGCGAGGTTGCAATCGCAAATTCGGTAATGTGACTGACTAGCTCGGAGTGGGCGGTAATATCCAGACGCAGTAAGTCAAAGCCCCAAGGCCCGCAAAGTACGCCAACCAGCAGATAAATACCGAAGATAGGGATCGGCGTGCGGTTTATCCAGCCGAATGATAATGACATTAATAGCAGCAAACCCCCGGCTGCGGCGGTCCATGCGAGATAACTCATAATTCCCCTAGGTAAAAAATAAAAAAAGCGATCTTATTTATCCCATTATAGTTCAGCAAAAAAAATACCCGCGCGAGGCGGGTAAGTCGCTTTTATGACATCAAAAAATATCAGTAAGCGCTAAGACAGGGGAAACTAACGTTAAAAATTAGCACAAGATTGTGATTACACGAGAGTAGAAGGGAAAATTTCAGTGAACTGGGATTATTCTTACCCGCGCCATTCTGGAATCCCCGCATTCAACGGCTACGCTTTAATAACAGGAATTTAGCGTTATTAACGCTGGCTCTGCATAACAAAAAGATCGCAAAACAAATGATCAAACGCGTTTCAACCTTTATGTAGCTTTCAACTTTTATGTAGCAATGTCGAGTGGTGAACAGGATGAGCAATGAAACTTGCACAATAATATTCAATGGCAACAGGTTAACAGGTGAAAGTGGGAAACCGCTGATCGATTTTCTTGACCAGCAGGGTGAGAAGCTGCCACACGTGTGCTATCACGAAGCGCTTCAGCCACTGCAAACCTGCGACGTTTGCTGGGTGACGCATCAAGACGAGCTGGTGCGAGGGTGCACACTCGAAACTTACGAAGGCATGATTATCTCCAGTCTCGATAATCATTCGAAAGCCGCGCAGGAAGAGGGGATGGATCGCATCCTTAATCGCCACGAACTTTACTGTACGGTGTGTGAACATAATACCGGCGACTGCACGCTGCACAACGCGGTCGCGGATATGCACATCCCGATTCAATATTACCCTTACGAGCCTAAGCCCTCGGCTAAAGATTTTTCCAACCCGTTTTATACCTACGATCCCGATCAGTGCATTCTCTGTGGTCGCTGTGTCGAGGCCTGTCAAAATGTTGAAGTTAATGAAACGTTATCGATAGATTACACCAGCGAGCACCCACGCGTGCTGTGGGACGGCGGCGAGCAAATTGCCGGTTCCAGCTGCGTTAGCTGCGGTCACTGCGTCACAGTGTGTCCGTGCAATGCGCTGCTCGAGAAAACCATGCAACCAGATGCGGGGCCTTTCACCTCCACGCCGCCGGACCTGAAACGTCCGATGATCAACTTTGTAAAATCTCTCGAGAACTCCATCGGCATGGGGCCGATTACCGGCATTTCGATCATGGACATGGCGATGCGCCAGCATGAGATCAAAAAAACCAAAACCGTTTGCACCTATTGTGGAGTCGGTTGCACTTTCGAAATGTGGACCCGCGATCGTCATATCCTCAAAATTCAGCCCGTGGCCGACGCGCCGGTCAACGGCATCTCAACCTGCATCAAAGGCAAATTCGGCTGGGATTTCGTGAATAGCGAAAAACGATTGACCACGCCGCTCATCCGCGAAAACGGACGTTTTCGTCCGGCAAGTTGGGACGAGGCACTGTCGCTGGTGGCGAGAAAGCTGACGGAAATAGCCGATCGTGACGGTGGCGATAGCATCGGTTTTATTGGATCAAGCAAAGCCAGCAATGAAGAAGCCTATCTGACACAAAAAATTGCCCGACTGATTTTCGGCACCAACAACGTCGATAATTCATCGCGTTATTGTCAAAATCCCGCCACTGAAGGACTGTTTCGCACCGTAGGCTATGGTGGCGACGCGGGCAGCATCAGCGATCTTTATCAATCGGAACTGATTGTCATTGTCGGCAGTAACTTGGCCGAAAATCATCCGGTTATCGCGACTCGCATCAAACAGGCGCACAAACATAACGGCCAGAAACTGCTGGTAGTCGACCCGCGTCAGCATGAAATGGCCGAGCGCGCCGACTGTTATCTGCGTATTCGCCCCGGTTCTGACATGGTGTGGGCCTCGGCGATGTCGCGTTACATGTTTGAGGCCGGCTATGCCGACGAGACATTTCTTGCCGAACGCGTCAACGACGTCGAGAGTTATCGCCAAAGTCTTGCGCCTTTCACGCTGGAATTTGCCAGCGACTGCACGGGATTATCCGTCGAAGCGTTACGCACCGCCGCTGAGATGATTGGTCAGGCCAAAAGTATGTGCATTCTCTGGGCGATGGGCATTACCCAGCACAGCCACGGCGCAGACACCAGCACCTCGTTGTCGAATTTGCTGCTGGTAACCGGCAACTATGGCCGTCCGGGCACAGGAGGATATCCGATGCGCGGACATAATAATGTGCAGGGTGCCAGCGATTTTGGCTGCCTGAGCAATATGTATCCGGGTTATGAAAAAGTGACCGATCCCGCCATGCGCGAAAAATGGGCGGCGGCGTGGGGCGTTGCGCCAGAACATCTTTCGGATAAGGCCGGAGCCGATAACTTCTTGATGGTGAAAGAGGCGCACGAGGGCAAGGTCAAGGCGATGTATGTGATTGGTGAAGAAACTGCCTTTGCCGATGCCGACTCCACGACCGTTCACGAAGCGTTTACCCGCCTCGACTTTATGGTGGTGCAGGATATTTTCATGAGTCGCACCGCCGAATATGCCGACGTGGTGCTGCCAGGCTGTCCGAGCGTGGAAAAAGAGGGCACCTTTGTTAATACCGAACGCCGCATTCAGCGTTTTTACGAAGTCATGCCGCCGTTGGGCGACAGCCTTCCCGACTGGCGAATTTTGACTGACCTCGCCGCGCGACTGGGCCATCCGTGGTATTACACTCATCCTTCACAAATTATGGACGAAGCAGCGGGTATCGCTAAAGCATTCGCGGGCGTCAGCTATCCGCGCCTTAGCAGCTGGCAGTCGCAGCAGTGGCCGGTAAATGCCGACGGCACCAGTACGCCGCTGCTTTATACCGATAAATTTAAATTCCCCGACGGTAAGGCCAAGCTGCACGCGCTGGAATGGAATCCGCCGCAGGAACAGCCCGATGATGAATATAATCTCACCTTGAATAACGGGCGCATGCTGGAACACTTCCAGTCGACCAATCAGACCGGGCCTGGCGGACGCATTTTATCAATTTCGCCTTACTGGTTTGTCGAAATCAGCCCTGAGTTGGCGGCTGAACGTCGATTAAACGAAGGGGATTGGGTGACGCTAACCTCACGCCGCGGATCGGTCGAGGTGCCGGTGGTAATTACCGATCGCGTAGCAGGAAAAGTGCTGTTTATTCCGATCCATTACGGCGAAAACGGGGTGAATCCGCTCACTGGCGATCATCACGATCCAGACGTGAATACCCCGGCCTATAAAGAGCTGGCGGTAAAAATGCGCAAAAGCGGGCAGGAGAATAAAGGCTCGCCGCTGCCGGCACATAACTTCCGTTACGGTAAACGAACGCCGCTTTCTCACGTGCCGGTGGAAGACAAATGGCAGCAGGAAGGTTACACCCTGCCGCCCGAACACACCCAGCATCCGGAGAAATTTTAATGGCCGAGAAGATGCGTTACGACGTCCCGCCCACTCAGACGGAGCCCGATGCCAACGAGGCGCTGGGCACGCTGATTGAAAACTTACACAAACACGGTTTTTTGCGACTGGCGAACGATCTGGTGTGCGCCAACACCCAAATTGCCAAAGTACTGGTCGATGGCCTGTCGCAGCCCGGTTCGCAAACGACGGTGCAAAATATTTCGCTGTTATTGATGGCGCTTTCACGCGTGCCGCCGGAGCGTTTTAATCAATTATTAATGGCGCTGACTGACGGGGCTAATGCGCTAAGCGAAGCGTCGCAGGATAAGCCGCAGGGCAAAGCGCCGGGCATTCGCGGGGCGATAAAAATCTTGCAGGATGACAAGCTGTGGGAGGCGATTTCTCCCTTATTGGCCGGCATGAAATCATTTTCAGCAGGCATGGCGCAAGAGGCTGACAAACCGATTACCCGTTATAGCGGCAAGAAAACGCAGGAAGAGAATTAACGGCGAACGCTGTAGAAGGATAGGAAGAGAGCGGGAGAGGAGATAAAAAGAAGGGGAGTTTGCGTCGCGTCGCAGGCTCCCCTTTTTCATTTATATCTCGGCTTTTACTGCCTAAAAGTCGCTGATTGTTTAGTCAGCGTGGACGGCATCAACGGCGATAAACATATGGCCGTGCTCGTTTTTCAGGTGACCGTTGATATTAACCAGCGTGTTAGGTTTAACCTTGTGGCCGCGCCATTTGTCATGCGGGATCATCAAATCGATGCTGCCGGTTTTATCTCTAAACTGATAGGTGTTGTCACCGGTTTTTTTGATGATGTTACCTTCCAGTGAAACCCAGGCATTTTCGCGCTGTGGTTTTGAAGTCAGCATGCGAACATTGCTGCCAATACGGGCATCGTCGGCACCTTTAACGCCAGCATCCTGTTTGTGCGGCGGCGGTGGCGCGGCTGAAGGATCAAATCCGCCGTCGGTAGGCGGCGCAGCAACGGCCGAGAGACTGAACATTGCGCCAATCAGTGCGAGTGTAGCCTTTTTCATCTTTGTCATCCTTTTACAAATGGGTCTAATTACAAAGGGGTCTAAATCAGGCCGGGCCTGATAATGGTCAGCGTCAAACTGCCATGCCAACATCATTTCAAACCGCCCGAAGGTAACAACAATTTTAGGTCAGTATGTGACATTTGGCTATTATCCGAGGATTAATAAGGACTTTCGTGCAACCGAGTTCACAGTTGCGAGAAATTATTTTGCGGAGTTCAAAAATTGAAACATCATTACCGACAAAATGTCGGGTAAAATGTCGGGTAAAATGTCGGGTAAAATGTCGGGTAAAATGTCGGGTAAAATGTCGGGTAAGTCTGAGGATCGATTAACCAAAACGGCCATTATGCTTTGCGCTCTATTGCAGGATAATCCCCACATTACTCACGCACAGCTTGCAGAGCATCTTGCGGTAAATGTCAGAACTATTGAACGTAACTTAAAATTGCTGCAAGAAAAAAACAGGATTCTTCGGCACGGCTCGGCCAGAAAAGGGCATTGGCAGGTGTTATAAAACGTTTGCTCCAGCCCAATAATCGAGCCGGAGCAGGTTAATTCGTTATCCTTATCAATAAATTACCACTTCACCGCGCTTTGCTGCCACGCCAAAACTCTGTCACGCACGGCGAATAATAGGGTGATAAGCGAAGAAAATAGCAGTGCCATCACAATTAGCGCGCCGTACATATTGGCGTAGGCCGCCCAGCCCTGCGCCCACTGCAAATACCAGCCCAATCCTGACTTCACCCCCATCATTTCGGCCGCCACCAGCACTGAAAACGACGCGCCCAAACCCATAAACAGCCCCACGAAAACGTGCGGTAAAGAGGCCGGAATGGCGACGCGCAGGATGAGAAACAGATTGCTGGCACCCAGCGTTCTGGCAACATCGTAATAACGCGAATCAACACTCGATACGCCAGACCACGTCAATACGGTGACCGGGAACCACGTCGCCAGCGCGATGAGAAAGATTGCCGCCGAGAAGCTCGAAGGGAAAAAATAGAGCGATAAAGGCAGCAGCGCGGTAGAAGGCACCGGGCCTAAAAAGCGCAAGATAGGATGCACCCAATAGCCTAATCCTCGCGACCAGCCGATAGCCACGCCGGTAACAAAGCCACTTAAACTGCCGAAAAGGAAGCCCAGCGCCAACAGTCGCAGCGAATTAAGCACGCTGTCGCCAAGGCGATACCAATCGGTGGCATAAGCTTCAACCAACGCGCGCGGCGGGGCAAAAAATGGCGCGGGCAATAGCGCCAGTTTGGCGGTCGCCGTTTCCCAAATACCGATCAACACGGCCAGCGCGATAAGCCAGCGGGCCGAACGTTGCAGAGGAGAAATCAGCAGCCGCCACTGTAAAACGCGACCCAGCAACGCACCGACAGTAAAGACAGCGGCAACGACCGCAAATAGCCGATGTGTTTCACCGACAAACCTTGGCGGCGCGAAGCCAACCTGTTGGTCCGGCCAAAAAATCATTAATGCAACCAGCGCCCACCAGGCGAGTAGGGCGATAATCAAGGTCGGCGTGATCCCCTGTTTCTGCCGTAGAACGGCCGGATTAAGCCTGTCGAGAGTTTCACTGGACATGGGAATTCCTTATCAGCTCATTTTCATGTGGTCATGCGACGCGGGTTGAAGGTTTGAGACAAGCAGGTTTGGAACATAGTGGTCGGCGAACTTTTGCGCGTCGGTATCAGGGCGAATAACGTTGATTAACTTAAGTTCGTTGACGTAGGTCGCCACCTCGCTACGCAACTGATCGCCAGTTGAATGGTGATTGTGGGTGTGCTCTTTAAGCATCGCGGTAATGTCTTCAATCGGCACATTGCCCGGCACATAAGGCGCGAATATCTTTGCCGTTTCGGCAGGATGATCGGCGGTCCACTGCTGGGCATCGACAATAGCCTGCGTAATCGCCTTCGCCACCGCCGGATTGTCACGTACCAGCGAGCCGCGTAACCCGAGCACGCAGCAGGTCATCATGTGATATTCGCCGTTAAGATTGTTGTCGACCTCAACCAGATCGTAGCGTTTTTTAATGAGCCACCCCTGTGGATCATCACTTGCGATGGCCTGCACTTCGCCTTTACGCAGCGCTTCGCCAAACAGATCGGCGGGATATTGCACCCAGTTAACCTGTTTGTCTGGGTCGATTCCCTGCTTAGCCAATTGAATAGCAAAGAAATTACGCAGCGGACTGGCCTGATCGCTGACTGCGACGCTTTTTCCCACTAAATCGCGCACGCTGTTGATGCCGGACGTTTTAGGCGTCAGCAGTCGCATACAGCCGCCGTGCGTACCTACGGTGAGGTCGACATCAAAACCCTGTTCTAGCGGTTTCAACCAGCGCAAGGCCATACCAATGCCGCCGTCGGCCTGCCCTGTAGCTATCGCCTGAAGCAAAGAATCGGTAGGACCACTAAAATTGACCGGCTCTACGTTCAGCCCATATTTCTTAAAGAATCCCTGCTTTAAGGCCACGGAAATCGGTGCCTGACAGACCGCCGTTTGCCCCCATGCCAGCTTGACGGTGGTTAACTTTCCTTCATTGGTTACCGGACCTTCGGCCCATGCTGGAAGTGAAGAGGTCAGGCCAATTCCTGCGCCAATTAATCCTATCCGTTGAATAAACGAACGCCGTGAAGAGTCGGTAAATCCTGCCATTTTGCCATTCCTTATTTTTCTATTTGTAAAGTTTTGTTAGTTGTTTACTGTGGCAAAAATAGGCGTCAAGTTGAAATAACAAAAGTGCATGACTAAATGCGCGGCAAGCTTATTCATTTTCAAGGTTAGCTTTGCTGTTATTGAGCATTTACCTTTGTGCAGAAACGCGGAATATTTTATTCCATATTCACGATGGAAGAGGTAAGCCATGCTTTCAGGCGAAGCAAATAATTACTCGAATAAAGCTGACTCAAGAGAAGCTAATTCCAATAAAGCTAACACCAACAGTGCTACAAGCTCGGTAGGAAGTGGCGTTACAAATAATAATGCAAAACCGACGACGGGATTAGCGCTTACCATTGATCAAGTCAGTCATGCTTTTTATTTGGAGGGCAAAACGCTGGCAGTATTAGATAATGTCTCGTTAAAGGTTGAGCCCGGCGAGTTTGTTGCTCTATTGGGGCCTTCAGGTTGTGGAAAATCGACCCTGCTGCGCTTGGTCGCGGGTCTGGAAAACCCCAGCGTGGGCACTATTTTTGAAGACGATCGCCCGTTGCGGTCGCCCGATCCGAGCCGCGTAGTGGTGTTTCAAGACCCGACCCTTTACCCGTGGCGCAGCGTGTGGGGCAATGTCTCGCTTGGCCTGCAAACGCGAGGGAAACTGACCCCAGAGGGCAAGCAACATATTGATAATACGCTAAATAAAGTCGGCCTGAGTCAGTTCGCCAATGCTTGGCCGCATCAGCTTTCAGGCGGGATGGCGCAGCGTACCGCGTTGGCCCGCGCGTTGGTCAATCATCCGCGACTGCTTATTCTCGATGAGCCATTGGGCAAGCTTGATTCATTAACCCGAATTCGTATGCAGCAAGAGTTGGTGTCGCTTTGGCGCGAGCAGAAATTTACCGCGCTGATGGTGACTCACGATGTTGAAGAGGCGCTGCTGATGGCAAATCGAGTGGTGATATTTAGCCCACGTCCGGCGCGTATTATTGAAACTATCGACGTGCCATTACCTTATCCGCGCCGTCGCGACGATCCGCGATTAGTCGAATTACGTACCCAGGCGCTGCAATTATTAGGTGCCGACGTTCCCGTAGCCTGATGAAATATGGAGCTCAACATGACAATTCATAACAGTATTACCGAACTGGTCGGCAGCACGCCGTTATTACGCCTTAATCGCTTTAGCCAAACCTATCATTTAAACGTCGATCTCTTGGCCAAGCTCGAATATTTCAATCCCAATCACAGTATTAAAGACCGTATTGCGCTCGCCATGATTGAAGAGGCAGAACGCTCGGGGAAATTAAAACCCGGCGTCACCTTGGTGGATACCACCAGCGGCAATACGGGAATTGGTCTGGCCGCCATTGCAGCGGCGAAAGGCTATAAGTTTCGGGTTTATTTACACGACAAACTCAGCGAAGAGCGTTTTGCCGTGTTAAGCGCCTTTGGCGCAGAAATCATTCCGTTTAGTCAGGTCCCCGGATTCGACAAGATTCTCGAAGAGAGCGACGGCGATTTCGTGGCCGCCGCAAAATGGCTGGCGGATAATGTCATCCGTAAAGAACCGAACATCTATTTTACCTATCAGCTTGAAAATCCGGCCAATCCATTGGCGCATTATCAAAGTACCGGTCCAGAAATCTGGCAGCAAACGGCGGGACAGGTCGATATTGTTATCGCTTCAGTGGGTACGGGCGGCACTTTATCTGGGGCGGGGAAATTTCTTAAGCAGTTGAAACCCGGCATTAAACTGATCGCCGTCGAGCCGGGAGTGCATTCGATTCCGGATCGCGACAACCCTGAGGCCAAAGAGATAACCGGCGTTCACGCTTTTAGTACCGTTCTCCCCGAGCGCGTGCCGTTAACGCTGGATCGCGAGTTGTTTGACGAAGCGTTTGCGGTTGAAAGCTGGCAGGCGGTGCAGGTTGCGCGTGAGGTCGCCACAACGGACGGGATTCTGGTCGGCGAATCCTCTGGGGCCGTGCTATTTGCGGCCCGTGAAATCGCGCGGCGACCAGAAAATCAGGGCAAGCGTATTGTGACGATTTTGGCTGACAGCGGTCTGACCTATCTTTCAACCGGTTTATACAATCCGCATCTCAGCATTGAGCAAATCAAAATCACCGCGCTGTTGAAAAGTCAGGTGACCGCGTAATAAAACTCTCCAAAATAACCTTGTCTAGCAGAGGATTAAGCTGTCTTGCGAGCTATATAAGCCTTGCAGACAGCTTGCCTGGATTTTACTTTTTATCTAAGGACCAGGTCGCGCTGCTGACATTGACGGCCACCGGCAATAAACCCACCTGCTTGAATTTATCGGCCAACACCTGCTGCTCTTTAAACACCTCTGGCGTCATTCGCTCCGCGCCAAACGGCATTCTCGCCAACGCCTTCGCCCAGATAGCCTTATCCAAACCGGTCGATTTAGACAAAATTCCGGCGGTTTCATCACTATGTGCATTGGCCCAATCGCTGGTGGTTTTCAGCTCGTCGACCAGCTTTTCGGCCGTTTGCGGATAGGTTTCGGCAAATTTACGGCTCGCCAGGAAGAAGGTGTAATGTGGCACCAATCCTTCGGCGTTGGTGACTTCGCGCGCCTTGGCGTTGCTCTCGACTTCGGACAGGAACGGGTCCCAAATCGCCCACGCGTCAATTGCGCCGCGCTGGAAGGCGGCACGCGCATCACTCGGCGTCAGGTAAACCGGCGTGATATCTTTATACGTCAGCCCGGCCTTTTCCAGCGCGGCGACCAGCAGATAGTTAACGTCTGAACCTTTGTTAAGTGCAACGCGCTTGCCTTTAAGGTCAGCCACGGTTTTTACCGTTGAGTTTTCAGGCACTACAATCGCCTCTGTTTTCGGACTGGCAGGGGAATGGGCCAAATAAACCAAATCAGCCTGCGCCGCCTGCGCAATCACCGGCGGCGCGTCGCCCGTGGCGGCCAAATCGATACTGCCCACGTTGAGTCCTTCGAGCATTTGTGGACCCGCGGTGAACTCAACCCAATGCACGTCGATACCCTGTTTTTTGAAATCGGCGTCCAGCGTGCCACGATATTTCAGCAAGGCAAAAATATTGGCTTTTTGGTAACCAATGTTGACCACTTTTGGCGCGGTCTCGGCAAACGCCGCCGGAAGAGAACCCATTAATACGGCGGTGGTGACCGCGCTAAGAAGCAATTTTTTCATTTTTATATTCCTAAATGACATGGTGTGCGCAAAACATAACAAAACTTGTAATAAGCGCTTAATAGATAAAATTCATAACTTAGATGGAAGTGAAGCAGGTTGATAAAGTTAATCCGCCCAGACCGCGTCGCGCACCTTAATAGCACGAGGGATTAAGCCGAGAGCAAAAAAGCGATCGGCGATAGCCTGCTGGCAGCGAATAATTGCCAAGTCCATTCGTTGAGTTTGATGACTACGCCGCGTCAGCGCATGAGTAAGGGAGTCGGTGGCTAACCCGAGTTCGGCAGAAAGCAGGCCGGCGGCCTCGTGGCGATTGGCGTCAATATAGCGGCCGGTTTGAACCAGCGCGGCCAAAAGCTGATGCAGCAGGTCGGCAGAATGGTGGGCAAAATCGCGATGCGCGAGGTAAAATTGATGGTTATTTACCCGCCCACTGCCATTGGCGATCACCCGCAACTCGCCGCAGCGCTCGGCGTCGCTAAGCAGCGGATCCCACATCATCCAGGCATCGACCGCGTGATGATCGCTGGGCGTTAAAGGATATTTTGGTGGCGAATAAACGATGCGGACATCATCAAGCGTCAGTCCGGCCTCATCCAGAATCTGCACCAGCAAATAGTGAACGTTGGAGCCTTTATTGACCGCGATACGTTTACCACGAAGGTCAGCGAGACTGTGAATCGGGCTCTCTTTGGTAACCAGCAGCGCGACACTTTGCGGCGCGGCAGGCTCCCAAGCTACATAAAGCAGCCGATTATCATTGGCTTGCGCAAATAAAGGCGGCACCTCACCGGTCGTACCAAAATCAATCTCGCCATTGCCCAGCGCATGCAGTAACTGCGGGCCCGCCGGAAATTCGCTCCACAGCACGCTGATACCGCTGCCGGCAAACTGCGCCTCCAGCGACTGTCTGGCTTTGAGAATGCCTAAATTGCCGAATTTTTGGTAACCAATGCGCAGTTCGCGCTCGCGCGGCGGCCCGTTTTGCGGCAGGCGGTGAACCGATGACGTGCCGTTACGGCGAGGTTTTATCATGCCAAGATGAGCCAAATGGGTGCGCAGCGTATTACGACTGACATCCAGCAGGGCGGCGGCCTGTAGCTGGTTGTTGCCGCTCAGCTCGAACGCATTACGCACCAGTGCATCGGTAATCCGTTGATAAAGCGCTTTTTCTCCGCATTGCAGCCGCTGGCGGATAAAATCGTCCAGCGCCTCTTCGCCCAAAGGCAACGCTTCGTTACCGATTGGCGTTAGCCGCAACTGGCGCGGCGTAATGAGGGTTTCTCGGCTCAGCAACACGGCATTGTGCAGGGTGTTTTCCAACTCACGGATATTACCGGGCCACGAATAGTCCATTAAGGTCGCGAGCGTCTCGTTACTCAGTTGCAACTGTGGACGCCCCAATCGTCGGCCATAGAGCCGCAAAAAATGTTCTGCCAGCAGCGGAATATCTTCACGGCGCTGGCGCAGCGGCGGCAGCGTGACCGCGGCTACGTTAAGACGATAATAGAGATCTTCACGAAATCGGCGTTCACGAATGGCCTGCGCCAAATCCACATGGGTCGCGGCAATCACTCGGACATTCACCTTCACGGCCTTGTGCGATCCCACCCGCGTCACTTCGCGCTCCTGCAATACGCGCAACAGCTTGACCTGCAAAGGTAAACTCAACTCGCCAATTTCATCTAACAGCAGCGTGCCGCCTTCTGCGGCTTCAAACCAACCCTGATGTCTCTCCCGCGCACCAGTAAATGCCCCTTTTTCATGGCCGAAAAGCTCAGATTCGGCCAAACTTTCAGTCAGCGCGCCACAGTTTACCGCCAGAAAAGGCTGCTGCTGGCGTGGGCTGTGATGATGAAGATAGCGCGCGACCAGCTCTTTCCCGGTGCCGGTTTCGCCAATAATTAAAACCGTCGCATCGGTGGGGGCGAGCTGGTCAAGCACGCTTTGAAAGGCGATCGACGCAGGATCAATAAGGGTTGGGCCGTGCTGTTGCATCTCGATTACTCCAGTCGATTTAGAAATAAACCATACCGGCCTGCTGATGATTCTACGAGTGGGAAAAAAACCAGATTTGTTGCAAATGCAGCAGAGGTGGCGCAGTCGTTGTTGCTATTGCAGCAGCCAGAAATCGAAATATTATTTTAAGTGTATGAAAATTAAGGATAAATAAAATGTTCAAAGCTGGCATGCTTCCTGCTAACTTCTATATAACCGAAGTTTGATAATCTTTTTATAAAATAAAGATATAGTTATATAGGAAAGTGATAATGAGCGAGTTAGAACAGGACAACATCAACGTTTTCTGGTTTTTGCCGACCCACGGCGACGGCCGCTATTTAGGCACCACTGAAGGTGGGCGTCCGGTAGATTTACCTTATTTACAACAGGTTGCATTGGCAGCGGATAACCTTGGTTATTACGGCGTACTGATCCCAACGGGCAAAAGTTGCGAGGATTCCTGGCTTATCGCCTCCGCGCTGGCACCCATTACCCGAAAACTGCGCTATTTGGTTGCCGTGCGTCCGGGCCTGCAACCGCCGACGCTGGCGGCGCGCATGGCGGCCACGCTGGATCGCCTTTCGGAAGGGCGTTTACTTATCAACGTTGTGACCGGCGGGGATCCGGTCGAGAACAAAGGCGACGGCATTTTCTTGAATCACGCCGACCGTTATAAGGTCACCCGCGAATTCCTCGATGTCTATTCACGCCTAATGAAGGGCGAAAAAGTCGATTATCACGGGGAACATATTCGTGTCGAAGGAGCAGAGGTTCTGTTCCCACCGGTGCAGCAAGAGGGCCCGCCGCTCTACTTTGGTGGCTCCTCCGACGAGGCCATCGACGTCGCCGCCAACCAGATTGATACTTATCTGACTTGGGGCGAGCCGGTGGAACAGGTTGCCGAAAAATTGGCCGTGGTGCGCCAGCGGGCCGAAGCGCGAGGCCGCACGCTGGATTACGGCATCCGTTTGCACGTGATTGTTCGTGAAACCGAAGAAGAAGCGTGGGCCGCCGCCGATCGTCTTATCGCCCATCTGGATGAAGAAACCATCGCCGCCGCGCAGAAAATTTTTGCGCGCATGGACTCGGCGGGACAGGCGCGAATGAGCGCGCTCCACGGCGGAAATCGCGACAGTTTGCGTATTGGCCCAAATTTATGGGCAGGCGTTGGGCTAGTGCGCGGCGGCGCGGGCACGGCGCTGGTCGGCAATCCACAGCAGGTTGCAGAGCGAATTCGCGAATATCAGGCGCTCGGCATCAAGAACTTTATTTTCTCGGGTTACCCGCATCTTGAAGAGGCGCACCGTTTCGCTGAATTGGTCATGCCACTCTTACCCCTGGCGAGCCATGCTGAAAAGCGTCAGCGAACGGTCAATACCGGACCCTTTGGCGAGACGATTGGCGGCGATCGTCGTCCGCAAAAAGCGTCGTCAAAATCGTGAGGAGCAAGCCATGAGTCAACCTTCGTCTACTCATCCGCGCCACATTGTTATCGTTGGCGGTGGATTTTCGGGCACGGCGCTGGCAATAAATCTGGCGCGTCTCGGCGGTGAAAACCTGAAGGTTACCGTAATCGAACCGCGCGAACAGCTTGGGCGCGGCGTGGCTTATGGCACTGAAGATCCCGCGCATCGTATTAATGTGCCCGCAGAGCGGATGTTTCTTTCCAAGGCCGAAGAGGGGGATTTCGACCGCTGGTTCCGCGCTACGCCCGCTTTCGTTCAGGATACTGAGGCACGTTGGCACGACGGTAAACTTTATCCGCAGCGGGGTGAGTTTGGCGCTTATCTGGCCGAAAAGTATCAGCGCGCCAAACAGGTTTCGAAGGTGCAGCTGAACCACGTTTGCGACCTTGCCGTCGCGCTGGAAAACGGAGAAGTCGTCACCGCGAAAGGTGAACGTTATCAGGCCGATGAACTGGTACTGGCGATCAGTCATCCTCCGCCAGCCTTACCTTCGGCGCTTCATCCCTTGCAAAATCATGCAGGGTTGATTGCCAATCCGTGGCGGGCTGGCGCGCTTGAAAGCGTCGAGAATCATCATCGTGTAGCGATTATCGGTAGCGGACTGACAATGTCAGACGTTGTGGCCTCGCTGCATCGGCTCGGGCATCGCGGTGAAATTATGGCGTTTTCACGACGCGGACTGCTACCGCGCCCCAATCTGAGCGGCCAGTTTGCGGCGTATCCGCTCAACTATTCACGTCCACAGGTCAACACGGTTCGCGGCTGGCTGCGCCGTATTCGCCAGGAAGTGGCACAGGCCGCGACGCAAAACCTGCCGTGGCAGCTGGTACTCGACGATATCCGTTTCAACGGCCAGCGGCTCTGGCAGCAATTTCCCCTTAAAGAACAACGGCGTTTTCTTCGCCATCTTCGCCCATGGTGGGACGTTCATCGTTATCGCATTGCGCCGCAGGTCAGCGCCGTGATTGAACAGTGGCAGCGGGAGGGGCGTTTACAGGTCAACGCGGCGCGGCTGTTAAATGTCTCGGCAGCGGGCGAGCAAATGGTGTTAACGCTGCAACCGCGCGGCGGGCCATTGCCTTCCCTTGCTCAGCCATTTTCTGCTCGGCAGCAGCTGACTGTGGACAAAATCATTGTGACGACAGGTCCCGCGCACGGGGCATTGATTGCGCAAGATGCCTTGTTATCGCAGCTTGCTCGCGACGGAATGATTCAGGCTGACCCTCTTGCCTTGGGTATCTGGGTTAATGCGCAATCACAAACTTTAAATCACGAGGGCGCGGCCAACGCACATCTGTGGGTCGTCGGTCCATCGGCGCGCGGCCAATTTGGCGAATTAATGGGGCTGCCGCAGGTGGCCGAACACGCCGAGTTTGTTGCCCGGCAATTGCTTGGTCTATCTGACCTTAAGGCGCATGAGCGATGTCCAGTTTCACAAAAAGTCACCTGATTTTTATCTGATTTTTTTCCTGATCTTCCTGATCAAGAACCTGAATTTACCTTAAAAGGGCTGAGGAAGCGCAAAACGCGCCTTCAGCTCGCGGAGAGAGCTATGTCTTTAACACGAGAAATTCGCTTAAACGCTTTTGATATGAACTGTGTCGGCCATCAGTCACCGGGACTTTGGGCGCATCCGCGCGATCGCTCATGGCAGTATAAAGATCTGGAATACTGGACGGATTTGGCACGTTTACTTGAGCGCGGCAAGTTCGACGGCTTGTTTATTGCCGACGTGCTTGGCGTATATGACGTGCTCGACGGCAATAACGATGCTGCAATTCGTAACGCGACGCAGGTGCCGGTCAACGATCCGCTGGCGCTTATTACTCCGATGGCGCTGGTGACCGAGCATTTAGGTTTTGGCCTGACCGCCTCGCTCTCTTTTGAACATCCTTATCCTTTCGCCCGCCGTCTTTCAACGCTGGATCACCTGACCAAAGGGCGAATTGGTTGGAATATCGTGACCTCTTATCTTGAAAGCGGCGCGCGGAATATCGGCCATCAAGCGCAAACCGGCCACGATGCCCGTTACGACTATGCCGACGAATATTTGCAAGTGGTGTACAAACTGCTGGAAGGCAGTTGGGAAGAGGGCGCGATCCTGCGTGATCGTGAGCGGCGCATCTTCTCGGACCCTTCTAAAATTCATCCGATAAATCATGAGGGTACTTTCTTTCAGGTGCCGGGAATTCATCTCAGTGAGCCTTCTCCCCAACGCACGCCCGTGCTGTATCAGGCCGGTGCGTCAAGCCGTGGCAAACAGTTTGCGGCCGAACATGCCGAGTGCGTATTTGTCGCCGCGCCGTCCAAGGTGTTGTTGAAAAAAACGGTGGCCGATATTCGTCGTCGCGCTGCCGAAGCCGGGCGCGATCCGCGTAGCGTACTGATCTTTAACCTGCAAACGGTGATTGTAGGCGAAACCGATTTGGCGGCGCAGGCCAAATGGCAGGAGTATAAAAGTTATGTCAGCTACGAGGGCGCGCTGGCGCTGATTTCTGGCTGGACCGGCATTGATTTTGGGCAATATCAGCCGGATCAGGTGCTTAAAAATCTGCATACCAACGCTATCCAGTCAGCCGTTGAAACTTTCTCCACTGCCGATCCGAATCGCCAGTGGACGGTGCAGGGGCTGGCCGATTGGGTCGGAATCGGCGGCTTTGGCCCGCTTTTGGTGGGCAGTGCCGAAACGGTAGCCGATGAGCTGCAAAGCTGGGTCGAAGAAACCGACGTCGACGGCTTCAATCTGGCCTACGCCGTTACGCATGAAACATTTACCGACGTGGTGGACCTGCTGGTGCCCGAGTTGCAAAAGCGCGGCGCTTATAAGCAGGATTATCAACAGGGTACGCTGCGTGAAAAACTGTTTAATCAGGGCGCGCGTTTGCAAACTCCGCACCCGGCCGCAGGTTACCGCCGTCAATCTCGTAAAGAGACGGAGGGGGTAAAATGAGCACAATTAACATCGACGATGGCGTTACGTCGCCGTCGTCCCATTCAACACCTATTCGATCCGTCGGCGATGTCGCCAAACTGATCAACAGCAACACCAGCAAAAACAGTTACGCGCGTTTTATCGTATTTCTGGCCCTTGGCGGCGTATTTTTGGACGCCTATGACCTGACAACGCTCTCTTACGGCATCGACGACGTGGTCAAAGAGTTTGGCTTAACGCCCACGCTAACGGGATTGGTCACCTCATCCATCATGCTCGGAACCATTGTCGGCAATCTGTTAGGCGGCTGGTTAACCGATAAATATGGCCGCTATTCCGTTTTTATGGCCGACATGCTGTTCTTCGTGGTCTCGGCCATAGCCGCCGGTTTTGCGCCAAACGTGTGGGTGCTGATTGGCGCGCGCTTCTTGATGGGCGTTGGCGTCGGCATCGATTTGCCCGTGGCGATGGCGTATCTGGCTGAATTTTCTAAGTTTACCGGTAAAGCAAATAAAGCGTCGCGCCTCGCCGCCTGGTGTCCGATGTGGTACGCGGCGTCGTCGGTGTGCTTCTTTATTATCTTCGGGCTCTATTTCTTGCTGCCGAAAGATCATCTCGACTGGCTGTGGCGCGCCTCGCTGCTGTTTGGCGCAGTGCCTGCATTATTGATCATCGCGGTACGCAGCAAGTTTATGAATGAATCGCCACTGTGGGCGGCGAATCAGGGAGATTTGGCCGGTGCGGCGCGTATTTTGCGCAAATCTTACGGCATCGAGGCCCATGAAGATCAATCACAGGGTAAACCCGCCAACAACGTCGTGCCGAAAGTCAGTTTCCGCGTGCTGTTTCAAAAGCCTTATCGTGAGCGCACCATTGTGGCAGGGGTTATGAATGTCTGTATTTCTTTTGAATACACGGCGATAGCGTTCTTCCTGCCCTCTATTCTGGCGCAGTTTCTCGGCGCGGGCGTGTTCGAAACTATCTCGGCTTCACTCGGACTTAACGCGCTGTTTGCCTTTACCGGAGGATTACTCGGGATGCGATTAGCGTGGAAATTCCAGTCACGCCACGTCGCCATCGCGGGTTTCGCCTTGCAGTTTATTGCGCTGGTGGCGCTGGCGCTGATTGGTCATCCGACGGCATTGATTGGCATCGTGTTCGCCATCGCCATGCTAGGGCTTTGGCTATTCGCCGAAGGTTTTGGCCCGGGCGCGCAGCTGATGATCTATCCGGCACTCTCTTATCCTACCCACATTCGCGCCACCGGCGTCGGTTTTAGTCGTTCGCTGTCAGGGATCGGCAGTGCTATGGCGCTGTTTATTCTGCCTATTCTTCAAGCCTCATTTGGCACTAACATGTTTTGGATTGTCTCGCTCAGCGGCATTATTCCTATCATTTTCCTGCTGGTGGTTCGCTTTGAGCCTACCCGTCACGATATTGACGACCAACCGAATCAAGGAGAACAACATGTCTAAACACTTTTCTGCTCAACAAGCGGCAGTGGATTATGCCGAGTTGGCCGCGCGTTTTCGTCCCGTTTTCGCCCGTATCGCCGAAGGCACCGTCGAACGTGAAATCAGTCGTCTTCTGCCGGTAGAACCAATTCGCCTGCTTAAAGAGGCCGGATTTGGCGCGCTGCGAATTCCGGTTAACGAGGGCGGATTCGGCGCCAGCTTGCCGCAGTTGTTCCAGTTGCTTACGGAATTGGCCGAAGCGGATTCCAATTTACCGCAGGCCCTGCGTGCGCATTTCGCTTTTATAGAAGACCGTCTCAATCAGCCTGACAGCCCTGAAAGAAGAGCCTGGTTTCGACGTTTTATCGACGGCGAGATAGTAGGAAGTGGCTGGACCGAAATTGGTAACCTTAAACTGGGTGAAGTCATCACCCGAGTTACGCCTGCAGAAAGTGGTTGGAACGTAAACGGCAGCAAGTTTTACAGCACGGGCGCGCTGTACGCAGACTGGATAGACGTTTACGCCCAGCGCGATGACAACGGACGCGACGTCATCGCGCTGGTCAGCACCCATCAACCCGGCGTTGAACGCGACGACGACTGGGACGGCTTTGGTCAACGCCTCACGGGCAGTGGCTCCACCCGCTTCAAGCAGGCGCAGGTTGAAGCCGAGCACCTCTATGATTTCAGTGACCGTTTTAGATATCAGACCGCTTTCTATCAGCACGTTTTACTTTCGACGCTGGCCGGAATTGGTCGGGCCATAACCCGCGATGCGGCACAGGGCGTGGCCCAGCGTAAACGTATTTACAGCCACGGCAATGCCCGACTGGTCAGTCAGGATGTTCAGGTTTTGCAGGTGGTCGGACAGATTTCCAGTTGGTCCTACGCCGTAGAGGCCACGGTGCAGCAGGCCACGCATTCGTTACAGCGCGCTTTCGAGGTGCATGCCAGCGGCGACGAGGCATTAATCAAACAGGCCAACGTGCTGGCAGAAGTTGATGCCGCCAAGGCGCAGGTGATTGCCAGTGATTGGGTGACGCGCGCCGCCACCGAATTATTCAACGCGCTGGGTGCTTCCGATACCCGCACCAGCAAGGCGCTGGATCGACATTGGCGAAACGCTCGCACCGTCGCTTCGCATAATCCTGTCATTTACAAAACGCGTAACGTCGGCGATTGGGAGGCTAACGGCAACGAACCGACCTATATTTGGCAAATTGGCAACGGCGAATAGAAAAGTCAGGTCTATAAATCGTTATAAAACAGGCTCGTGCTGAGATAAAGCACGAGCCTGTTTATTCTTTATAGGCAACCCATCAAAGACGACCCATCAAAGACAACCCATTTCATCATTCAAGCTGATTACAGACCCGCATTCTCGCGAATAAACTGTCGTGCTTTGAGCGCGTATTCAAACGGATTGGCGAGAGCGGGATCTTGCTCGGCTTCGACCACCATCCAGCCGTGGTAATCGCTTTTTTCCAGCAGCGCGAAAATAGGCGCAAAATCCAGATCGCCGTCTCCGGGCACGGTAAACATGCCTTTACGCACGCCATCCATAAATGAACTGTTGTTGGCAATAACCTGTTTCAACACCTCGGTTCGACAATCTTTTAAATGCACGTGACGAATGCGAGCGAGATGTTTCTCCAGCACGTTAACCACGGCCTGCTGGTTTAATTCAGAAGCGTAAACGTGGCCGGTATCAAACAGCAAATAGACGTTTTGGTTGACCAATTCTAGAAAGTGGTCAATTTCTGCGGGCGTTTGAATGCCGGTTCCCATGTGATGATGCAGGCAAACGGACATCCCTTTTTCAGCCGCAAGCTCGGCGAGCAGATTGTAGCCTTCAGCCACGCGCTGCCATTGCAGGTCGTCAAAAATAACTTTTTGGCCATAGACAGGGAGAGCCAGCCCCTGAATGCTGCCGCTTTGTTCAGAGCAGCCAATTACCTTGGCACCCATGCTGTGCAAGAACGTCAAGGTCTCGTTGAACTCTCTGATAGTCTGCTCTTTTTTACCCTCGGCAAAAAAGGTGCTGAACCACGCATTACAGATTTCAAGTCCACGCACCGCGAGCGCAGGTTTCAGCAACGCGGGATCGCGCGGATATTTGCTTCCCACCTCGCTGCCCGTAAAACCGGCCAGCGCCATTTCGCTAATACATTGCTGGAAGCTATTTTCAGCGCCCAGCTCAGGCATGTCATCATTGGTCCAACCAATTGGCGCTATAGCCAGTTTTACCCGCTCGCTGTTCATCGGCCTGTCCTTGTCGAATGATTACTTTTGGCTGTTCAAATACGTGGTGATGCCGTGGATTACCAGTGCATGATCATCTTGAGACGGCAAGCCACTCACGCTGACCGCGCCAAAAACGGCACCGGATTGGTTTAACAGCGGGAAGCTGCCGCCGTGATCGCAAAATTCTGCCTGATTGATAAAAGTCTGCTGTTCCATTCGCTGACCCGATTTTTCATAGTTCAAACCGGCATATAAAGAGGAGTGCCCGAGACGCAATACGGTGTTTCTCTTACGCTTCATCCATTCCAGATTGTCGGCGGCAGAACCTTCCAGAGCCGAAAGAAACAGCGTCTGTCCAAAGGCATAAACCTCAATCGCCACCGGCGCCTTCGCTTCAGATGCTTTCTGATGAATAGCGCTGCCGATAGTCCAGGCGGCATTGAAATCGAAATTAATATTATTAAAACGATAATCGCGTTCTTGCTGTAGCAACTCTTCAATGGTTGGCAAATGACTCATGATGACTACTCCTTAAATGGAATCCTGGAATGAAACAGAGAATGAATTGAAAGCTACCAAGAGGCTATGCTAAAGGAATAAAAGTTTCAATATTTGGTTAAAATGAAATTAAATTACCTTTTTGTGGTTTATTTCTCTGATTTCTAAGGTTAAATTTAATGGTTTTTAACCTGATTGCAGAGGCTGACCTTAAACAATAATCCTGTTTTGTGATTATCATCACGAGAGGTTGATCTTTATTTGTAATGTTATAACATAACAAAATGTGAGGTTGTGTTTGTATTACTTATGAGGTTAGGCCATGTCAGCATCACTAATTCCCGCTTTCCTTCGCCCGCGCGACAAACGTTTGCCGGTCACCGTGTTATCAGGTTTTTTAGGCGCCGGAAAAACCACGCTGTTAAATCATATTTTGAACAATCGCCAAGGTCTGCGGGTGGCCGTGATTGTGAATGATATGTCGGAAGTCAATATCGATGCCGCGCTGGTGCGGGATGGCGGGGCCGAGCTTTCGAGAACTGATGAAAAGCTGGTCGAGATGAGCAACGGCTGCATTTGCTGCACGCTACGCGAAGATTTGCTGATTGAGGTCGACAGATTGGCAAAGGCGGGACGATTCGATCATCTAGTGATTGAATCGACAGGCATTTCCGAGCCTCTGCCGGTTGCCGAAACCTTTACCTTTGCCGATGATGAAGGGCAAAGTTTGTCTGAAATCGCGCGGCTGGACACCATGGTTACCGTCGTTGATGGCTTTAACTTTCTGCGTGATTACGAGTCAAATATTCTGCTTCAAGAGCGCGGTGAATCACTGGGTGAGTTAGACGAACGCACAGTGGTTGACCTGCTTATCGAACAAATTGAATTTTGTGACGTGTTGGTCCTCAACAAAACTGACCTGATTACTCGCGCGCAGCAGGAAAAACTGCACGCTATTTTGCGCAGCCTAAATCCACGAGCGAAAATTGAATATTCCACTTTTGGGCAGGTTGATTTAAATAAAGTGTTAAATACTGGACTGTTCGATTTTGATCAGGCTTCGCAGGCGCCCGGCTGGTTAAAAGAGCTCAGAGGCGAACACCTGCCCGAAACCGACGAATATGGCATCTCCAGCTTTGTTTATCGCGCTCGTCGGCCTTTTCATCCACAGCGTTTTGCCAACGTAATAGACAGTGATTTGAAAGGCATTGTGCGCTCTAAAGGCTTCTTCTGGCTCGCCACGCGGCCTACTTTTGCGGGTTCATGGTCTCAGGCGGGCGGCGTGTCGCGACAGGGTAAAGCCGGTAGCTGGTGGGCCAGCGTGCCTAAAGATCGTTGGCCGCAAGATGAAGAGACGCTGGCTTTTATCCTTGATTACTGGATTGACGGCATTGGCGATGCACGGCAAGAGCTGGTCTTTATCGGCATTGAGATGAATGAGGCTGAGTTGCGCCAGCAGCTCGATGCCTGCTTGCTAACCGATGAGGAGATGGCGCAGGGGCCAGAAGTTTGGGCGAAATATTTCGACCCTATTGCCAGCTGGGACGATGAATGAACCGTTCCGTAAGCAGCACAAACCTTTCGTCTAAAACGCCGTTGACCATTCTGAACGGCTTTCTCGGCGCAGGAAAAACTACCTTGCTGAAAAGCCTGCTGTACAAGCTTCACGCCACCTCATTACGGGTGGCGGTAATCGTTAATGATATGAGCGAGTTAGACGTTGATGGCGTCATCATTGCCAACACCGAGTTAGTAAGCAAGCAGCAGCTCAACTTTGTCAGCATCTCAGCCACCAATATCAGCAGTGAAGAGGGCATCGCCAGACTGGAGGTGGCGATAGAAAAACTGCTTGGCGAATTCAAACCTGACCTCTTACTGCTTGAAACCTCTGGCAGCAGCCATCCCGCGCCGCTGCTGCGCTATTTTCAGCATCATCGACGTGTCGCGTTGACCGGTTTTCTCACCTTGGCCGACGCTGTGATGTTAAAAGAAGATTATCAAAGCGGCGAAACGTTAATCGAGGGTTTTAAACAGCATTTGGCGCGCGGCACGCGAGGCATTGAAACTTTGCTGGCCGAACAAATCATGTTGTCGAGCAAGGTGTTACTGACTAAAGCCGATCGTTTACCGGCCAACGCGGTGCAGGCGATCGCGGGTCAACTGCATCAGCTGAATCCCTATATCGATATTATCGCCACCCAATGGGGTGAAATTGACGTTTCATTAATCCCCTCACTGCCTGCCTATAATTTTCAGTTAGTCAGCACGCTGCTGGATGAAATTGTTCAACGTGATGCAAAGCATCGGGCGGAGTTTCACGGGGCATTTCAGTTACAAAGCGAAGTCATCGACGATCAGCGGCCGTTTCATCCGCAACGGCTGTGGGATACCTGCCAGCAGTATCTCGGAAAAGGAGTGCATCGCAGCAAGGGATTTTTCTGGATGGCCAGTCGCGATGACCTTGCGCTGTTATGGAATCAGGTAGCAGGCAGTATTAACCTCGAGTTCGTCAGCTACTGGAAGGCCGGAGTGTTAAAACATCAGGATAACGGACTGATCGCTGAAGAACGGCAGGCGCTCGAAAAACAGTTAGCGGGGCAAAGTTCGCGCTTCGGCGATCGGCGCTGTCGCATTACCGTCATCGGCGAAGGAGAAGAGGTTGAACATTTCACTTCAGCGCTTAAACTCTGTTTTTGTACCGAAAGTGAAATTGCCGATTGGCTTAATGGCGGCGAGTTCAACGATCCCTGGCCGCAGCGCGTGGCGCGATTGAAATCGACACATTAAAAAAATTAAGGGCGCTGAATTAGCGCCCCCATTTTGACAGTAGTTTCAGTTTTCGTTAACAGGTTTGCCACGCAAGGTGATTACGACGCGCGTTTGATGCCTATTTCCTGTTGAGGCAAGGCGTTGCGGTTGGCAATCTCTTGAGCCGCCTTAAAAATTTCCAGCAGATCTTCTTCATCAATATCCACGATTTCCCCACGGCGGGTTAAAGCAGCATGAATATCTTGTTGCGTGATTGCGTTTGGCTGAACAGGCTCTGAAATATTAATGGCCGGTTTTGCAGGTTGAGCATGAACGGCGTGTGGATAGCGACGTTTGAACGCATTGTTGAACATCAGCGCGAAAGCAGTGAGCAGCAGCGAGTTAATCAGCACCGGATAGAGCACGAAACCATACCCAAGTTGGGTAATGACGGGGCCGCCAAGTACCGCCGTAATGGCTACCGCGCCACTCGGCGGGTGGACACAGCGCAGCGGGAACATTAAAGCAATCGAAACGGCAACGGCGACCCCGGCAGCTAAGCTACTGTCGGGAATGAGGTGCGCGCAGCTCACCCCGACCAAAGAAGCGACCAGATTTCCGCCTACTATTGACCAAGGCTGAGCAAGCGGACTTGCAGGAATGGCAAACAGCAATACGGCCGATGCGCCCATGGGAGCAAGCAGCCAGGGAATAGATTCCCCAAAAGCATAGCGACAGACGAGTTCAGTGATTATCAGGCCTAAAGCAGCACCGACACAACTCACTAAACGTTCACGGCGATTGGCGAGGAGGGGTTGCGGCCAGAAACGCGCGCAGCCACGAAGCAGTTGGTTTAATAGAGAATTCATAAAAATGCAGGCTAGTTCACAGGCAGAGTTACAGGCCAAATTGCAGGCCAAGTTAAACGTTATTTATATCACATTCGTGAATTTTAGGCGCTCTCAGCGTATTAACCTAAGAAAAAGTGAAGCTAAAGATTTTGCATAAAGTGAAATGAAGAAAATATTCTGACCTAAACGGCGTGATTTATTTAAAAGCCGTAACCTTTCAGCCATTCGCGCGGCAAAACGCTAATTCTTTGTCTATCCTTTAGTTTTGCTCTTTCAAAGGGCGCTTTTGTTACTTTACTCCTCTTAAAAGGTGGTTTTATGAAGAATCTTTCAGCAGCACTTCTGGTCGTCGCAACGCTTACCGCGCTGGTAGGTTGCCAACATCGCAGTTCTGCTATTAAAGCAGACGGTCGTCCGCATGCGCCAAGCGGTCAGTCTTCTCCGGGCGGACCACTGGGTAAAGGTCCTGTTGGTCAGCCGCAGGCATAAAAATTCTAACCCCGACCACGGCGTCGGGGTTTTTCATCCCCTCTTTATTGCACGTCTCTCTGCACCAAATCCAACCAAATTATTCTTTTCTTGCCCATCTTTGGTGCGACTCCCGTCACTCTGTAACTAAAGTTTCATTGCCGCATTGTATACATCGATTGTATACAAGGGCTTCGGGCCAAAGCGCCTATTTATTCAATCTGGTACGAAAATTGCTTTTCTCCTGTATGACTTAAAGGAGAGAACAATGAAAGCAATCGTGATTGGTGGCGGTATTGGCGGAACCTGTGCGGCGATCGCGCTGAAACGTTTTGGGATCGAGACTGAGGTTTACGAGGCGGTCAAAGAGATCAAGCCGGTGGGCGCTGCCATTTCAATCTGGCCGAACGGTGTTAAGTGCCTGAATTACTTGGGAATGAAAGAGGCGCTGCGCGAGCTGGGTGGGCAGATGCGTTACATGGCATACAACGATTTTGCACAGGGAACCACGCTCACGCGCTTTAGCATGGCCCCTTTGGTCCAAAGCGTGGGCGAGCAGCCTTATCCGGTAGCGCGCGCAGAGCTGCAAGCCTTGCTGCTCGACACTTACGGGCGCAGCGACGTGCAATTTGGCAAGCGCGTCAGCCACGTTGAAGAGTCGGCGGAGTGCGTCACCGCCTGGTTTGAAGACGGCACCTCGGCCAGCGGCGACTTGCTGATTGCGGCCGACGGCACCCATTCCGTTATTCGCCAGCACGTGCTCGGCTACGCCACGGAACGCCGTTATGCGGGCTATGTAAACTGGAACGGGCTGGTCGAAATCGACGAATCCATCGCGCCTGCCGACCAGTGGACCACCTTTGTCGGCGAAGGAAAACGCGTCTCGTTGATGCCGGTTAGCGGCAATCGTTTCTACTTCTTCTTTGACGTGCCGCTGCCAAAAGGTCTGGAGCAAGACCGCAGTACGGTTCGCGATGACTTAACGCAATACTTCGCTGGCTGGGCCGATCCCGTACAAAAATTGATTGCGCAGATCAATCCCGAAACCACAAATCGCGTTGAAATTCATGATATTGAGCCATTTATGCAGTTGGTGAAAGGTCGAATTGCCCTGCTCGGTGACTCAGCTCACAGCACCACGCCTGATATTGGTCAGGGAGGTTGCGCGGCAATGGAAGACGCGGTGGTGCTGGCAAAAATGCTGCAAACCAATTCGCTCGGCATTGAAGACGCGCTGTTACGCTATCAGGAAAGACGCGCGCCACGGGTTAAAGATTTAGTGCTAAAGGCGCGTAAACGTTGTGACGTGACTCACGGCAAGGAAATGGCGCTCACCGAGCAGTGGTATGAATCGCTCAAGCACGAAACGGGCGAACGGATCCTTGATGGAATGTGTGAAACGATTTTGGGTGGCCCGCTCGAATAGTTAGCCGATAATCCTATGGAATGAATGCGCATCGCCTGCCATGCTTAGGGCTTATTCAAGGAGAACGCGATGCGCAAATTTATATTTTCCATCTTTTCCAGTCCAGAATCTTTATTACAGGTTATGAGTAAGCGTGACGTCGAAGAGGCAATTCAAGACGGTGAACGGATTATTATTGATGAGGACGGTATCACCTCGGTCAACGTTAATAGCAAAGAGGTAAAAGATGATTTCGCCCGCCATGTTCAAGCGCTGAGGAGGGTTTAACATGGGAACGGCGGTCTTTATGGTCCTGATGGTTTGCGGCTATTGGTATACCAGTCGTGATCTCTCTACCCGCTTCAAATATAAGCGCACCTTCGGGTGGGACGTCTATTTTCTGGTCGCGTTATACGGCTGTATCTTTGTATTACAAGGATTAGTAGCCACGGCGTTAATTTGGTTAGTGCTGCTTATAATTTCTACTATTGCCAATGTGACCTCGTTTTCGCTGGCTAATAATTATCATCATCTACAGATGGATTTCATTAACTGGAGTTTTCTGGGCATTCAGGCACCGGTAGTTATCATGCTTTCGCTGGCGGTACTGTTTTGCCTCTACCGATCCAACTGGGCCGGTAGTTCAAGGCTTAATGGCGCGGGCAGGAAAGAGCTGTATAAAAGCCTGACCCATTCAAACGGCGTTGAGGGCATTCTGTTTCAATGCATGGAAGAAGGGCACTTGGCGTGGATAACGCTGAAATCGCGACGCATTTATATTGGCATGGTTCATACCGCCGCCTTTGAAAATACCTCGACGGCCAACGTAGTGTTAATTCCGATGCTCAGCGGTTATCGCGATGGTAAAAATATGAGCCTCCGAATCGAGCATAATTACAGCGCCTGGTATGCGAATCATGATATTACCTTAGACTCTTCGCCGCGTACGGCCTTTGATTTCCGCAAGGTGATCATGGTCGATCAAATAGAAAGCCTCTCTTTATTTGATGCCGCCAGCGCGACGGCATTGTCTTTAAGTAATGAAGAGATAGAAGCGGAGGACTTTTAAAAAGGAGGTTGTCGATAGGTGTCGATAAAGACAACCTCCTGATAGGACAGATATTAACCCAGCCATTTCCACGCTTTGACTTCCGGCAAATCGTCGCCGTATTTGCGTACGTAATGATAGTGCTCTTCAAGCTTGTCATTAAAAAGCAGTACGGCTTCCGCCGCTTTCTCTTTCATTCCCGGCACTTTTTCAATCGCGGAAAGCGCCAGATGATAACGGTCCAGCTCGTTCAATACGGTCATATCAAAAGGCGTGGTGGTCGTACCTTCCTCATTAAAACCATGTACATGGATTTGCTGATGATTAGTCCGCTTATAGGTTAAACGATGAATCAGGGCAGGGTAGCCGTGATAGGCGAAAATAATCGGTTTATCGCGGGTAAACAGTTTATCAAAGTCAGCGTCGGTGTGGCCGTGAGGATGCTGATCGTTTGACTGCAACGCCATTAAATCAACCACGTTAATGACCCGCACCTTCAACTCAGGAACATGTTCGCGCAGTAAACTGACCGCCGCCAGCGTTTCCAAAGTTGGCACGTCGCCCGCGCAGGCCATGACCACGTCCGGCTCTGAAACTTCCGTTTCATTACCTGCCCATTCCCAAATGCCGAGTCCGGCCTCGCAATGTTTCACCGCCTGTTCCATGTTCAACCACTGCGGTTCGGGCTGTTTGCCGGCAATAATGACGTTGATTCGATCATAAGTCTTGAGGCAGTGATCGCCCACCCACAGCAGGGTATTGGCATCAGGTGGCAGATAGATGCGCACAATGTCGGCCTTTTTATTGGCCACCACGTCCATAAAGCCCGGGTCCTGATGACTGTAACCATTGTGATCCTGACGCCAAACGTGAGAAGAAAGCAGGTAATTCAGCGAAGAAACAGGCGCGCGCCATTCCAGTTTTCTACTGACTTTCAACCATTTGGCATGCTGGTTAAACATGGAATCGATAATGTGAACAAAGGCCTCATAGCAAGAGAACAAGCCGTGACGACCCGTTAGAAGATAGCCTTCCAGCCAGCCCTGACACAGGTGCTCGCTCAATACTTCAAGCACCCGACCATCCGAGGCCAGAGATTCATCGTAGCTGCGAATTTCCTGCATGGTCATACGGTTAGTGGCATCGAACACGTTGCTTAATCGGTTCGATGCCGTTTCGTCAGGACCAAACAGACGGAAGTTTTTCTCCTGATCATTTAGCCGAAAAACGTCGCGAAGATATTCGCCAAGCACCGCGGTTGAGCCCGCCTCATTGTTGCCCGGCTGGTCAACCTGTTGAGCATAGTCATTGATATTTGGCAGGTTGAGTTCTTTTCGCAGCTTGCCACCGTTGACGTGCGGATTAGCGCCAAGACGGCGTTCACCTTCGGGTGCCAGCGCTTTCAACTCGGGAAGCAAGCTACCATTTTCATCGAACAGTTCATTGGGATGGTAACTTTGCAGCCAATTTTGCAAGATTTCACGATGCCCATCGTCGTCGCGACAGTTGGCTACCGGCACCTGATGCGATCGCCAAAAACCTTCGGTTTTCTTGCCATCGACCTCTTTCGGGCCGGTCCAACCTTTAGGACTGCGCAGCACGATGAGCGGCCAGTGCGGCACCTGATGGGCTTCGGATTCATCCGATCGCGCTTTTTGTTGAATAGCTTTAATCGTTGATAATGCCAAATCAACGGCCTCGGCCATATCGCGGTGCATGGCGGCCGGTTCAGATCCCTCAACAAAAATAGGCTGATAACCGTAGCCGCTAAACAACTGTTTAAGATCGTCGTCGCTGCTGCGCGCCAGCAGCGTTGGGTTGGCAATTTTATAGCCATTGAGATGCAAAATTGGCAGAACTGCACCGTCGCGCTGGGGATTAATAAATTTATTCGCATGCCAGCTGGCGGCTAATGGGCCAGTTTCCGCCTCGCCATCGCCAATAACGCAGGTGGCGATAAGGTCTGGATTATCAAATACTGCGCCGTAGGCATGCACCAGCGAATAACCTAATTCGCCGCCTTCGTGAATCGATCCGGGCGTTTGCGCGGCGGCGTGGCTCGGAATCCCTCCCGGAAATGAAAACTGGCGAAACAGTTTTTTCATCCCCTCGCCGTCAGCCGTGATATCCGGATAAATTTCGCTGTAGGTGCCTTCGAGCCAGGTATTGGCGACCATTCCCGGTCCTCCGTGACCCGGCCCGCAGATATAAATCATATTCAGATCATGAGCTTTGATAATTCGATTTAAATGTACATAGATAAAATTCAGGCCCGGAACGGTGCCCCAATGTCCAAGCAAGCGCGGTTTGATATCTTCAGGTTTGAGCGGCTCTCGCAGCAGCGGATTATCCATCAGATAAACCTGCCCGACAGAGAGATAATTTGCCGCGCGCCAATAGCGTTCCATTAGCGCCAGCTGCTGGTCATCAACAGGATGTTTTTGCGTTGTCTGGTTCATAAAAAAAGGGTCTCCTTCAAACGTGGTGCGGATGCTCTGTATCGTTTCTGAAAAAGCATCGGCCTGTGTAAAAGATAGCGAGTCAGTCATAAATTTATTAACTAAGCCTAGCTGTCATTGACACTTTTTGCTCAGGTCGAAAGGCTTAAGCTGCTGATATACTGGTAAGAGAATCTTTCAAAAACAGGGAGCTAAAGATGTCCGAAGGCAACATTTTTAAAGTAGGGAATGCCGTAATTAGTAAAGTTTATGAAACCTCTTTAGGGTTTGAGGCCACGACGCTGTTTCCGAAATGGCAGCACGCGCCGCAAAAAGTTTATCTCAGCGTTCACAGCTGGTTGGTCAAAGATGAAGGCAAAATTTACCTCATCGATACCGGAATCGGGAAAGACAAGCCGCGCGCTTCGGCCTTATTTAACCAGCAAAATCATCCATTTCTTGAAGAATTAGCCAAACACGGCGTGACGCCAGAACAGGTGGATTATGTATTAATCACCCACATTCACACTGACCATGTAGGCTGGAATACCGTGCTTAAAGACGGCGAATGGAAAGCGACGTTTCCTAATGCGCGCTATATCATTCCTGAAGAGAGTTATCAGTTTCAGTTATCGGAAAAGGGCAAGGCAACCTCCGCGCAGCCCTGTTTTAAAGACAGCGTTTTGCCTCTCGTTGAAGCAGGTTTGGTTGATTTTATTCCTGCGGCGGGTGGTTTATTTGACGGGAAATTTGAATATTTCCCTACGCCGGGTCACTGCACGGGCCATATGTCGATTCGTTTAAACTCCGAACAGCAATCCGCGCTGTTTGCCGGCGACGTCATGCACGCGTTAGAACAAATAACAGACCCGCAGATGGGGTCAATGTTCTGCGAAGATAAACCCCAAGCAGATCTCACCCGTATCGAAATACTGAATCAGGTCGCTGAAAGTAATGCGCTTTATTTCAGCTCGCATTTTGGCGGCAGCTCGGTAGGGCGCATCAGTAAAAATGACGAGGGATATGTCTGGCATCCGGTAAATAACTAATTTATGTCAGGGAGAGTTAGCATGCTGGAAATATGGGGCAGGAAAACGTCTTCTAACGTACAGGCGTTAATGTGGTGCGTCGGAGAGTTGGGTTTAGATTATCGGCGCTATGATATCGGTCATCGGTTTGGCGGCAATGATACTCCTGAATTTCTCGCAATAAATCCAAATGGCACAGTTCCCGTGCTTCGCGATGCAGAGGGTGAAGCGATGTGGGAAACCGGCGCGATATTACGTTATTTGGCTGCGAGTTATGGCAATGAAAACTTCTGGCCGACAGAGGCTCGACAGCGAATAAAGGTTGACCAATGGGCCGAATGGTCCAAATTAAATATTGCCGCTAATTTTACCGCGCCGGTATTTTGGCGCGTAGTACGAACAGCAGCCAAAGATAGGGATGAGCAGGCCATTAGGCAGGCGCTTCATACGCTGCACAAGAATTTGTTCATAGCCAATCGCCAACTTGAACAGCAGCAATATATTGCCGGTGAGGCATTTACGCTGGCAGATATCCAGTTTGGACATCTTCTGTACCGCTATTTTGATATCGCCATTGAGCGCGAAAGCCTGCCAGCCATCGAACGTTATTATCAGCGACTTCAACAACGCGAGGCGTTTTTGAACACGTGATGGTCTCTTATGAAGAGTTGCGGGCACTTTAGTAATCGGGATAAAACGGTAGAAGGTTTTGCAGTAGATCGGATAAACTTAAGTTCGATATATATTTGAATATATAGCGAAGGGTGAAGTGTAACCCAAGTTATCTAAAAGGAGATAGTGCGTGTATTTATATATGTTTTACGTGGGTGGGAATGCCGGAAAATCCAATATTGAGGTTCATGATATTCAGTTCGTCGCCGCCGAACAGCCTGAACATGCTTGGCCAGCCTTGCGAGAAGCCTGGTTTGGTGATGCAGATAAAATCCATGTTGATGGCTACGCAAGAATTATGTGGGCCGACGGTTATGCCGTTTCATTATCTTCCACGCCACCCGCGCACAATAAAAAACTGTTTTTTGTTAATGCCGGCGCCTATGATCCTTCCTCACTTGCCGAACTCCATGCCTTTGATTTGTTTGTCGTTGAAGATGCCAAAGAAGCGAAAAAGCGCGCAATGGAAACCTTGTTAAAAGGCGTTTTCCATCAGCATAAAGATAATCTTAAAGACGTTGACGACTGCATTCTGCTCGATAAAGTGGGCGATCTTTATATTCATCTGACCCCAAGCAGTAGCGGCAAGCGATTTACTCCAGAATGGCAGGGCTATCAACCTATTGGTATTTGAATTATCAACTAATAAAGCCGCCATTATCAGATGCCTAAGATAAAAGTCCGGAAACAGTACTCTTCCGGACTCTCTTCACCTATTTACTGCTGCGCGGCTATCACATCTACTACAACCAGAGGCTCTTTGCCGCTGTTGGTCAGACCATGAGATTGACCTTTACGCACGATGGTAATATCGCCCGCTTTAACCGGATAATCTTTACCATCGGCCTCTTTGAAGGTACCGGTACCAGATACGATAATATAAGCATCTTCATTGTCTTTATGCTGATGATAACCAATCGAGTCGCCTGGCTTAATGGTCAACCAGCTCAGTTCTTTAATCGCCTCATCGGCTTTTGCCTTGTCGCGAGTAAAACCAAAGGCCACGTCAACAGAACCTTTGCCGCCGCCAAGACTCTTTTTCTCGACCTGTTGCTGCTGTTCTTTGGTAATAACCTGCGCATTCGCCCATGAAGCGGGTAATAAAACGGCCAGACACAACAAAGTTTTGGTTAGCTTTTGCATAGAATTTATCCAAGTATGGTTTTGAAAATCGTCATTATTGATTTTTATTATGGGTGTACGGATTAGATGCGTTCACCAAAATAACCCGCGCCTCTTTATGCCAGA
The DNA here is from genome assembly GCF_036663475.1 of Rouxiella sp. T17. Lineage (NCBI taxonomy): Bacteria > Pseudomonadati > Pseudomonadota > Gammaproteobacteria > Enterobacterales > Yersiniaceae > Rouxiella > Rouxiella sp. T17. Next base: position 266,383 of record NZ_JAWUEA010000041.1, read on the forward strand.
AAAATGTTGATAAATCATTGCTAAAAAGTGAGATACATTTAAAAAAGATATAACGTGAAAGTGACACAAAAGAAAAAAGCACCGCACTGATTACGTCAATGCGGTGCTTTACGCTAAATATTATCGTCTAAACATGGGTCTATAGATTGGCCTATAGCGATTACCCCGGATAAATACCGCGGTCTTTACGCGCCATTAATATACGTTCACAGGCCACAATATAAGCCGCCGTGCGCAGTGAGCAATCTTTATCCGCTGCTTTTTCCCACACGTGAACCATGGCTTCGGTCATGATTTTATCCATGCGCGCATTAATTTCATCTTCGCTCCAGAAGAAACTCGCCATGTCCTGTACCCACTCGAAATAACTGACCGTTACACCGCCCGCGTTACACACTACGTCAGGAACGATCATTACGCCGCGCGCGGTGAGAATATCATCGGCTTCAGGATAAGTTGGGCCGTTTGCACCTTCCAGCACTAATTTACAGCTCAACAGTTCTGCGCGTTCGCGGGTTATTTGGCCTTCGAGCGCCGCCGGGATCAAAATATCCATTGGCGTAGTCCAGAACGCTTCACTTTCTATTTCCTGCGCGCCCGGGAATCCGGCAATCTGTTTATGTTCAATCTGCCAGGCCGATAGAGCAGCCATATCAATGCCGCTGTCATTAAATAGGGTCGCCGTATGGTCCTGAATCACCACTATGCGTGCGCCGATTTCTGCAAATAGGCGTGCTGCTTCACTGCCTACGTTGCCGAAACCTTGTACCGCCACGCGCGCACCTTCGGTTTCGATTCCCGCACGACGCGCGACTTCACGACCCGTAACAAAAACGCCGCGACCGGTGGCTTTTTCACGCCCCAGCGAGCCGCCGAGATGAATCGGTTTGCCCGTTACTACGCCGGTAATCGTGGTGCCTTGGTTCATGGAGTAGGTGTCCATCATCCACGCCATAACTTTACTGTTGGTGCCGACATCGGGGGCAGGAATGTCTTTCTGCGGGCCGATAATCACGCCGATTTCGCTGGTGTAACGGCGAGTGAGGCGTTCCAGTTCACCTTCGGAAAGAGCAAAAGGATCGACGCGAATACCGCCTTTTGCGCCGCCATAAGGCAGGTTGACCGCCGCACATTTAATGGTCATCCACGCGGACAACGCCATGACTTCATTAAGGTCTACACCCGGATGGTAACGAATCCCGCCTTTGCCCGGACCGCGCGAGAGATTGTGCTGTACGCGATACCCTTCAAAATGGCGAATCGTGCCGTCATCCATTTGCAGCGGAATATCAACAATCAACGCACGTTTAGGATGACGAAGGGTATCAATCCAGCGCGAAAGGTCGCCGAGATAGGGCGCGACGCGGTCGATCTGGCGCAGATAAGTGGTCCAGGGAGAGGTAATGCTGTCTGAGACGTAGGATAACTTTTCCATAAAAAAGCCTTATTTTAATAAAGTCATTTATTTGGTGAAGCAGAGGAAGAGAAGAGCATTTAACTGTTCGATGCTGATTTTATCAGCTTTTAGAAAAAGGGTTAGAGGGGGGCAAAGCGCAGCGCACCGTTTTGGGGCAACCAGGCCTAGATTAAATGAATAATTAATCATAAAATAGCGCCGCATATGGGTGCATTTTTATTCAAAATGTATTCAAATTAGTGCATAAAAATAATTTTTCCTCTAATATTCAGAACTTTGAATTAGGTCATAAAGTGAATGAAATGCTGTTTATTCGTGTTGACTTTGTTAATAGGCGACGCCAGCATGCTCCCTCATCCCGCCGCTCCATGACTTTCACTGCAAGGCTAAAGGAAATGCAATGACATTTAGAAACACGGAACGGCAGCGTCCGCCTGCCAAAGACCCTGAAAACACGCAAAAACTCCAGCGAGGCCTGAGCGAAAGGCACATCCAGATGATCGCTTTGGGCGGCGCAATCGGCACCGGCCTGTTTATGGGCGCAGGGAAAAATATCGCCGTTTCCGGAACTAGCATCCTGATTATCTATTTGCTGGTGGGCTTCTTCATGTACATGACCATGCGGGCCATGGGTGAAGTTTTGCTCTCGAAACTGGACTACAAATCTTTCGCCGATTTTGTTGCCGATTATATGGGCCCGCGCGCCAGCTTTTTCCTTGGCTGGTCCTATTGGCTCAGCTGGGTAGTGACCTGCATCGCAGACGTGGTGGTCTGCGGCGGCTATATGCAGTATTGGTTTCCAGAAATGTCGGCGTGGATCCCGGCGCTGATCACCTTAGGCGTGCTTTGCCTGTTTAACCTGTTGTCGGTGAAGATGTTTGGCGAGGCGGAATTCTGGTTCGCGTTGATTAAAGTCGTCACCATTATTGCGTTGATTTTAACGGGCGGCTGGATGGTGGCAACGGGCTGGACCTCACCCGACGGCGTGCGCGCGTCGGTGCATAACCTCACCGATCCGGGCGTATTTATGCCTCACGGCATTGCCGGTTTCCTGGCGGGTTTCCAAATCGCGATTTTCTCTTACACCGGTATTGAGCTGTTAGGCACCATGACGGCTGAAACCAAAGATCCGCAGCGGATTTTACCGAAAGCCATTAACGCCATTCCATTGCGAATCATTATTTTCTACATGCTCTCAATGATTGTCATTATTGCCGTCACCTCGTGGGCCGCTATCTCGCCTGACGTCAGCCCGTTTGTGCTGCTGTTTGCCAAAGCTGGCCTGCCTGCCGCCGCGGCCGTGATCAATTTTGTGGCGCTAACGTCTGCGATGTCTTCGGCAAATAGCGGCGTCTATTCCAGTACGCGCATGCTTTACGGTTTGTCGATAGAAAAACACGCACACTGGCAGTTCCGTATTCTTTCTAAAACGTCATCGATTCCGGTACGCAGCCTGTTCTTCTCCTGCTTCTGCATGCTGAGTGGCACGCTGTTGCTGTTCTTGGTGCCTAACGTAATGACATTGTTCACTATTGTCTCTACGCTGGCGGCTATTTTGGTGATTTACAGCTGGGCGATGATCCTCTTTGCGTATTTGATTTATCGCAAAAAGCGTCCTGAGCTGCACGCGCAGTCAGTCTTCAAGATGCCGGCAGGGATTGCGATGTCGTGGCTGACGCTGGCATTTTTCGCCTTCACCTTGTTTATCATGCTGTTTGACCCCGATACGCTGGCTGCGTTAGCCGTGTCGCCGCTGTGGTTCATTATGCTGTTTGTTTTCTGGAAAATTAAACAGCGTAAAGAGCAGCTTAAAACCGTGGATTTGCGGGTTTAAAGCACTGTTTTGATTGCCGCCTTGCCCTTGAGCAGGGCGGCAGTCAAATTTTCAAACGGCTCGCCGTCTCTTCTGCACTCTCTACTCACAGTGCGTCGTTTCCAACTTTGCTTTTCACTAGCACAAATCGCCGGTAATTAAATGACCGTATAATGGATATTATCCCTAAATATCGGCTATTTAACCCGTGAGGATTCATGCACAACTTGTCGAAAATGGGCGCATTAACCCTGCTTACCGTTGCCTGTCTGACCATTATGGTCGGCTGCGTCATCGTGCCCGGTTTGCCGTCTATCGCCCGCCAACTGGGCGTTGAAAAAGCCTCGGGCTGGTTAGTGACCTTGCCGTCACTCGGCGTAGTGATTTTCGGGCCACTCGCAGGACGAATGATTGATAAAGCAGGCTTATATCGCTCCCTTTGTTGGGGCCTGTTTTTATATGGTTTACTCGGCGTGGGCGGGGCATTTTTACACGGCTATTGGGCGGTATTTGCCGACAGAATCTTGCTGGGCGGCGCAACGGCGCTGGTAATGTCGACCGGTACGGGCCTGATTTCGAGTTTCTACCACGGCGAGCAGCGGATGGGGATGATTGCGAAACAGGGAATGTCGATAGAACTGGGCGGCGTGGTGTTTCTGTTTATCGGTGGTTTATTGGCTACCGTGGGCTGGCGCTGGCCATTTAGCCTCTACCTGTTTGCGTGGATTTTATTAGCGATGGTGATCGCCTTTATTCCGCGACAAGAGGCGCAGATCCAGAGCGCGCAGGAGGGCGAAGAGAAAGCGGCCACGCCGATGGCAGCGCTGAGACTGAGCTATTTTGCCGCGCTGTTTTCGATGATTGTGTTCTTTACGGCGGTGATTATGCTGCCGCTGCATTTCCAAAAAATAGGCGTTTCGGAAGCGCAAACCGGTTACTTTCTGTCGTTCGTTTCACTGGTCGCCGTTTTTGCGGCATGGATGATGCCCAAGCTGGTCAAGCGGCTTTCCGCTTTCGGTACGCTTTCCGTCGCCTTTCTGTTTTACGGCGTGGCGCATCTGCTGTTCGCTTTTGCGCCTTCAATGGCGCTGTTGGTTGTTGGCGCTATCGCGTTGGGCTCAGGCTTTGGCTTCTCCGTGCCGCTGGTCAATCATATGGTTGTCGAGCTTTCAAGCCCCGCGCGGCGCGGTCGTAATCTTGCTCGTCTATCAATGGCGATATTTCTGGGCCAATTTCTTTCCGCTTTTATGGGCTATTTGCCCGGCAACAGTTCGACGATTTTTATCGCCACTGCGGCCATGGCGCTGGTGGTTTTCGCCATTGTCTTCGGGTTAAAAGATAGCCCGGCAAAAGGCCATCTTAAACCTGAGTCTCGCGGATAAAATCAATAAAAGCCCTGAGCGGCGTCGGAATTAAACGGCGGTCGGGGTAATACAGATAGGGGCCGGAGAAGTTCGGCCACCACTGCTCCAGAATCGCCTCGAGTTCGCCGTTTTCAATCGAGGGTTTGAGCCACTCCTCGAATAGCTGGATCACGCCGCCGCCTGCAATCGCCGTAGCGACAGCCAAGTCCACCGCCGCGCCAATGCTGACAACCAGAGGCCCGTTTGGTTGAATTTTGACGACTTCACCTTCGCGCTCGAACTCCCATTCAGGTATTACACCACTGGCAAAACGCCCACGAATACAACGATGATTCAGCAGCTCGCGCGGGTGCTGCGGACGCCCCTGCAAATCGAGATAAGCAGGCGCGGCCGCCACGGCAAAACGCTGTTGTCTCGCGCCGATAGGCAGGGCGATGACATCCTGCTCCAGTCGCTCGTCGTAACGAATTCCGGCGTCGCAACCTTCCCGGAACACATCCTGCACATTACTTTCTGCCACCACTTCCAGCGTAATATCTGGATAACGTTGCAAAAAGGCGGGAACAATCGACGGCAAAACCAACCGCGCGGCGCTGACCGGCACGTTAAGCCGCAACGTGCCCGACGGCGTATCGCGAAAACGGTTAACCACGTCAAGCGCGGCGTCGACCTCCGTCATTGCGGGCAGCAGCCGTTCCATCAGCGCGCGGCCCACCTCCGTTAACACGACGGTGCGTGTGGTGCGATGAAATAACCGCACGCCCAGCTGCTGCTCGGCCCGACGCACGGCATCACTCATTTTTGACGGATTACTGCCGGTCACCCGCGCCGCCTCGCGAAATCCTCCTGCCTGAGCCACTGCCACTACGGCGTGAAGTAGCGCGATATCCATTGGCATTGTCCGCCACCTCGTACAGTTTGTCGTCATTTGGCCTAATAGTTGCACAGTCAGCTTAGGGATACAATCGAACAACATTTACTCAGGAGGTGTTCCATGTCACTCGCAACTCAGACCTATCTTCTCGGCGATCGTCACGTTCCGCGTCTTGGCTATGGCGCAATGCAGCTCGCCGGGCCGGGCGTTTTTGGTCCACCCGCTGACGGGGCGCGCGCCATTCAGGTTTTGCACGATGCGTTCGAAGCTGGCGTTCGACACATTGATACCAGTGATTTTTACGGGCCGCACATCACTAATCAGCTAATCAAAAAAGCGCTGCATCCTTATCATCAGGATCTCTGCATTGTGACCAAAGTGGGAGCGTTTCGAGATAGCAAAGGCGCTTGGCTGCCGGCTTTCAGCGCTGCCGATCTCAGACGTGCGGTGGAAGATAATCTGCGTAATCTGGGCCTTGAGGTACTGGAAGTGGTGAACCTGCGCAGCATGTATGGCGTGCATCAACCGGCGGAAGGTTCGCTCGATGCACCGCTCGACGCGCTAGTAAAAATGCAGCAGGAAGGGCTTATTCGTCACATCGGATTAAGCAACGTGACGGCAAAACAGGTCGCCGACGCGCAGCAAGTAACCCCGATTGTCTGCGTGCAAAACTTCTACAACGTGGCCAATCGGCAGGATGAAGCGCTGATGGAAAGCTTGGCTGCACAGGGAATCGCCTGGGTGCCGTTCTTCCCGCTGGGAGGCTTTAGTCCGTTGCAAAATCAGCAGCTCGATGAGGTCGCGCATTCGCTAAACGCCACGCCAATGCAGGTCGCGCTTGCCTGGCTGCTCCAGCGTTCGCCAAATATTTTGCTGATTCCAGGGACCGGCTCGCCGCAGCATTTACAGGAAAATCTGGCGAGCGCCCAGCTGGAAATTACGGCCGACGCGTTAGCCAAACTCGATACGCTGAGGAGCTAATTGCTGGTGAATCAAGTCGCTGCCAGAAAATCGCGATAACACAAAATGACGGTCGGTCAGCCTGATCCTCTGCTAGCTTAACTCTTGTTATTATTTGTTATTAATAGAAAAGTGCTGCGCAAAAGTAGCCTCAAGAGGAGACAGCAAGTGAAATACAGTTGGCAACGTGAAGGCCTGACCGCCGATCAACAAGCAGAACTTGTACTTAACGAGATGACCCAAGAGGAGAAATTTGCCTGGCTTTCAGCGCCGATGGCTATTCCACTGGGCGACGAACCACTGCCAGAAGGCGCGATCGGTTCGGCGGCGTATTATCCTGCCATCCCGCGTCTTGGCATTCCCTCTATTCAACAAAGTGATGCCAGTTTAGGCGTGACGGCGCTTGGCAACGTGCGTCCGGGCGATAATGCAACGTCGCTCGCCTCAAGCCTGTCGTTGGCCGCCTCGTTTAATCCACAGCTGGCTGAGCTGACCGGAAAAATGGTCGGCAGCGAGGCTTTTGCCAAAGGATTTAACGTCCAGCTGGCGGGCGGAGCCAATCTGGTGCGTGAACCGCGCGGCGGGCGCAACTTTGAATATCTCTCGGAAGATCCGCTGCTTACCGGCATTATGGCCGGACATTCTGTGCGCGGCATCCAGTCACAGCACGTGGTGTCGACGGTGAAACACTTTGCCGTCAACGCGCAAGAAACGGGCCGCGTGGTGGTCAGTTCCGACATCGACGAGCCTGCTCTACGCGAGTCCGATTTACTGGCTTTTGAAATCGCCATCGCGCTGGGCCAGCCGGGTTCCGTGATGCCGGGTTATAACTTGCTTAACGGCGAATGGGTTTCAGAAAACGACTTTTTATTGAATAAAGTGCTCAAGGGCGACTGGAAATATCCGGGCTGGGTGATGTCGGATTGGGGCGCGACCCACTCGGCGGAAAAGGCAGCGTTGGCCGGTTTGGACGTGCAGTCCGGGTCTAATCTGGATGAAAAAGTGTGGTTCGACGCGCCTTTAAAGCAGGCGGTAGCGGAAGGAAAAGTGCCGCAAAGTCGTATCGACGACATGGTAAAACGTATCTTGCGCAGCCTGTTTGCCGTGGGGGCAATAGCCCATCCGGCGACGCCAAAAGGTGACATTGATTATACCGCCCATCGCCTGATTGCCCAGCGTGAGGCCGAGCAGGGCATTGTGCTGCTTAAAAATGACCGCGCGATGTTGCCATTAAAACGCGGCGCTAAAAAGCTGCTGGTCGTTGGTGCTCATGCCGACAGGGGCGTGTTGGCCGGTGGCGGTTCATCGGCAGTGACGCCCGTTGGCAGCCTGCGCTTGCCCGGCATCGATTTCATGGGCATCGAAACGCAAAAGGTTTATCAGCCTTCCTCGCCGCTGTGGGCCATTCGGGCAGAATCGACCGCCGCAGAGGTGGTTTACGCCAGCGGTGAAGATATTGATGAAGCGGTAGCCTTGGCGCGCGACGCCGAGGCGGTAGTTCTTTTTGTTGAGGAATGGCGCTCAGAGGCGTTGGATGCACAAGGTCTGGCGTTAAGTAGTGAACAAAATCAGCTGGTTGCCGCTATTGCCGCGGAAAATAGCCAGACCGTCGTGGTGCTCGAAACCGGCGGTCCGGTGACTATGCCGTGGCTCGATAGCGTGCCTGCCGTGCTCGAAGCCTGGTATCCGGGGTCGGGCGGCGGTGAGGCTATCGCTGGTGTACTGTTTGGGCGCGTGAATCCTTCCGGTCACCTGCCGGTGACTTTCCCAGCCGATGAAAGCCAGTTACCGCAGCCGAAACAAGTGGATCCTGAAACTACCACGTCACTGCCGGGAAGCCCGGTTAAAGGTGGGATCATTCACGTCGATTATAACGTCGAAGGCTCCGACGTCGGCTATCGCTGGTATTCCCGTACCGATCAGAAACCACTGTTTCCGTTTGGCTTTGGCCTTTCCTATACCTCATTCGACCATGAAGATTTGCACGTTGAACAGCACGGCGATGAGATTACTGCCCGCGTGACGGTGACCAACACCGGCAATCGCGCAGGCGCGGAAGTGGTGCAGCTTTATGTTCAACGTGAGCCGGGTCAGTCGGAAGAGGGACATTTTGCGCCGCGCTTGGCGGCCTTTGCGCGGGTTGAATTGGCAGCGGGCGAATCGCAACAAGTCACGCTGATTCTCGAACCGCGAGTGATCGCCAGTTGGAATAGTGTTAACGCCGAATGGGTGATTGCAAAGGGAGATTATCAGCTGCGCGCCGCGAAACATGCAGAAGATCAGGGGATTGAAGCGACAACAACACTTGAGGAGCGTCGCTTCGGATACGGCCTTTAAACTCGATAAATAAAAAGCCCGCGCTGCATAACAGCGCGGGCTAGAGTCTCTTGAATGATCGCCCAAACTTAGCGGTTAAAGACGAAATTCAATCTTGTGATGAAAGCTTAAACCGCTAAACGACGGATAATGGCGTCGGTGAATTCCTGGGTGGTCGCAGAACCTTTCAGGTCGCCGGTGCGCACGTTGTCTTCGTTAAGCGTTTCGTAGATTGCGGTACGCAGACGGGTCGCCAAATCACCCAGACTCACGTGGTCCAGCATCATTGCAGCAGCCAGCAGCAGGGAGATTGGGTTAGCCAGATTTTTACCGGCGATATCCGGCGCAGTGCCGTGAACGGCTTCGAAAATAGCAACATCTTTACCGATATTCGCACCTGGAGCCATGCCCAGACCGCCAACCAGACCTGCGATTTGGTCAGACAGAATGTCACCAAACAGGTTGGTACACAGCAGCATGTCGAAACGCCACGGGTTCAGCACCAGCTGCATTGCACAAGCGTCGACAATCATGTCGTCAACTTCAACGCGGCCTTCGTATTCTTTCGCCACTTCACGCGCGGCTTCAAGGAAGATACCGGTCAACGCTTTGAGAATGTTGGCTTTATGGACGATGGTGATTTTTTTGCGGTTATTTTTAATCGCATATTCGAAAGCGTAGCGCGCAATGCGCTTGCTGCCTTCACGGGTGTTCATGCCGGTAGAAACGGCCACCGCTTTCGGGTCATCGCCGACAGGAATGTAGTACTCGTGAGAGACATAGAAGCCGCCCAGATTTTCGCGGAACAGGACTAAATCGATATCTTCGAAACGGCCCGGAACCAGAGTGCGGGCAGGGCGCACGTTGGCATAAAGCTCAAACTCTTCGCGCAGGCGAACGTTTGAAGAGCGGAAACCGCCACCGATTGGGGTCGCCAACGGACCTTTCAGCGCCAGACGATTTTTACGGATGCTGTCCAGCGTGCTCTGCGGCAGCGGATCGCCCGAGGCTTCTACGCCTGCAACGCCAGCCTGCTGAATATCCCACTCGAACGGCTGACCCAACGCATCAAGAATTTTGACAGTTGCTTCAACGACTTCCGGTCCGATACCGTCGCCTGGGATCAGCGTGGCGGGAATTTTTTGGTCTAGTTGGGCCATAGTGCTTTTTCTCTTTTAAGTAAACGGGAAAACTCATCAGGTTACAACAGGATAGCGCTACCGTTCAGAACGTTATTCAGAAACCTGAATTGAAACTACGCTTTTACTGAGCTTCTAACATAGCCGACTGTGCGCCTTCATGCGTTAGCCCAAGATGCTAAAGTTCAAAACGTCCGCCGTCACCTTTTAATTTCCACTTTCAAGAAAAATTTCAGTCAGATGCTAGGCTTAAGTTAATAGGCAAACTTTTTGTCCTACACGCTTCACAAATTCAGGAAATTTTTTTGACAGAAGGAATAGTGCGTGACTGATAAAAATCAAAGGGCGGATAAAAATTACCCTAGCGAACCTCGGGATAGCCATGGTTTCTGCGATACGGGCGATTACGCCGTGGTTGGAGAAGGACGCACCGTAACACTTCTTGCCCCTGACGGTTCGGCAGACTGGTGGTGCGTACCGCACCTCGACTCACCTCCTTTGTTCGATCGCCTGCTTGACGCCGAGAAAGGCGGTTACTTCCAGCTGGTGCCCAGCGAACCTTATCGCATGACGCGGCAATATCTCGAAAACAGCAATGTTTTAGAAACGATTTATGAAACCGCCAAGGGTAAAATTCGCGTTACCGAATCTGTTAACAGCACGCTGGCTGGCCGATTGCCGTGGAACGAATTAGCGCGGCGCATTGAAGGTTTGGAAGGCTCCGTGACGGTTAATCTTAAACTGCGCGTCGGCACGGCGGGCGACACGCGTATGCCGTGGTTACACGACTCGGCGCACGGCGTTGTTTGGCACGTAGGCAAGCTGCATTTAATGCTGCGCCTTAACGAAGAAATTGAGCTTTCTTCATGCTGCGACGAAGGGGCCGAGGCGACCTTTACCGTTAAAGCCGACGAGCGTTACATTGCGGCGCTGCTGGTTACCGAAAATAAACCGCTGGCGGTGCCGTCACTAGACAGGATCGATAAGCATATCGACACCAGCGACATGGCTTGGAAAGGCTGGGTTGAAAGCCTGAGTTATGACGGCAAATACAAAGAGCACGTGCTGCGCTCGGCGTTGGCGCTGAAGTTTCTTTGGTATTCGCCAACCGGTGCGCTGGCCGCCGCGGCAACGACCAGCCTGCCAGAAGGTACCGGTAGCGGCAAAAATTATGACTATCGTTACGCCTGGGTGCGTGACGCCTGCATGATTATTAAATCCTTCCTCTACACGGGCGCGCTGGATGACTGTCAGGCGGCGTTTTCATGGTTAACCGAGGCGCTGAGTGCCAACGGCTGTGAGATGAAAACCTGTTTCCGTTTAGACGGTACGGCCGTTCCTGAAGAAACCATGATTCCGGTTCAGGGTTATCGCGGTGAGCAGCCGGTAAGGCGCGGTAACAATGCCGCCGAGCAGTTACAACTCAGCAACTACGGTGACTTGCTTGACACCGCCGTGCTGTTTACCGAGGCCGGACACGTTCTGGATCTCGAAACTTCGCGTTTGCTGGGCCAGCTGACTAATCACTGTGCCGATATCTGGCGTCAAAAGGACTCGGGCATTTGGGAGCTGCCAGAGTTGCAGCATTATACCCAGTCTAAAATGGCCTGCTGGATGGCACTTAATCAGGCGGTCAAACTGACTGACGGTAAGCACATTGAGCCAACGTGGGTCGGACGCTGGGAGCGCGAACGCGATCGTATCCGCGATTGGATCGAAACTAATTGCTGGTCAGAAGCGCGCCAAAGTTACACCTTTTGGGCCGGTTCAGAAAAACTCGACGCTTCTATTGCCCTGATGCACATGTATGGCGAAGAAGTGTCGCCAAAAAGAATGCTGAGCACCTTGAAAGCTATCCGCGAGGAGCTTGGGGCTGAACCCAACATGATTTATCGCTACTCCGACGTCGATAAAGAAGAGAACACCTTTATTGCCTGCGCCTTCTGGATGGCCTCCGCTCTGGCGACTCTCGGCCATGAGGAAGAGGGCGATGCCATGCTCCAATCGTTGCTTGAGACCCTAAGCGGCGGAAAAAGCGCAGGCATCATGGGCGAAATGTATAACGTTCGACAGAAGAAATGCTGTGGCAACCTGCCTCAGGGGTTGAGCCATCTCACCGTTATTTGCGCGGCGCATTTGGTCTCTGTACACAGTAAAAATTGAATACGTAAAGACAGTAAAGTGAATACGTAAAAATAGTTAAGTGGATACATAAAAATAGTTAAGTTAATGGGCCCTGACATCGCGTTCAGGGCCGTTTTCAAAAGCTGACGTTTAGCTTGGCCCAGCCTGTGCGCCCGGGTTCGTTAAGCGGCGTAAACGCGGAGTAACCAAACGCGCTATTACCGGCCAAATTAAGATGTTCGCTGTAGGCGCGGTCAAACAGGTTGTCGATTCCCACGCTTAGCTGGGTTTGCTTGTTCACCTGATAGGCGGCATTAACCGACACCACGTAAAATGCGGCACTTTTCTCGAAATCTTTTCCTACCACGTTGCCCTGATTTATCGCGAGCCGTTTCTGACTGTTGACCATTCTGAGTAAGCCGCTGGTGCTCCACTGTTTGTGTTTCCAGGTCAGGCCGACACGCGTTTCGAAAGGGGGCATTTGCGGCAGTGGACGTGTCGTCGACTTATTTTCGCCCCACGCATAGGCCAGACTGATATCCGCAGACAGCGCTTCGCTTAACAGATAACTCAGGCCCGCTTCAGCGCCTGCTATAAGTGCATCAATATTTTCGGCTCGGCTGAGTCGCGGATTTTTCGCATCATAATCGAAAAGAATAAAGTCCTGTACCTGACCTAAATAAGCGGAAATCCAGCCGGTGAAATTTTTGTCAGCCTCCTTTTGATTAAAGTTTGGCGCGCCAGAAAAGATGGCCCCGAAATCGAGCTGCGTGGTTTTCTCTGTTCTGAGGGTCTCAAAAGCGCTTGAATGGCCGTCGGCACCAAAGGAGGGCGAAAAGAGTTCCCAGTAATCAGGAAAGCGCTCGGTAAAACCAAGCCCGGCATACAGCATTAAAGGCAGGTTTTCGACATTATGCTCAAGGCGCAGAAAAGCGGCGGGCAGCACGTGTTGCCTGTCGCGAGCGCCACGGCTGGCGCTGTTTTTTGCGCTGGCATGGTCAAGTCGAGCGCCACTCACAAGCTTGTTAGTGGCGGAAGCATTCCATGTTAATTCGCTAAATATCCCGATATCTTGAAAGCGGGCATCCTGTTGCCAGCCAGCGGGTTTTCTACTTCTATGAGCACTGTTTTGTGTATCTACGCCGCTTTCGACATTCACGCCTGAAGCCTGCCAGCTTGCCGCCACGCGCCCGCCATAGGTGGTGCGGTCAAGCCGCATGCTCATCGGCATCGGCATCGGCATCGGCATCGGCATCGGCATCGACATAATCGGCATAACTTGCATCAATGGCATTGTCGCAGAATGGGCGGACGGTTTCGCCAGCGGTGTATTCATAGTCTGCGAGGAGGGAAGCGGCCTCAGGCTATAGTTATCCATGACGTGATCGGCATGATTGTGATAGACGCTGGCTTCAAGCTTGTCGAAAATGCCGCCGATATTGGATTGCTCAACGCGCAACCCTACGCTTTCGCGTTTGAACTGTGCGCCGTCCATGCCTCTGCCCGCATAGCGCGCCTTGCCGTCGCCACTTCCGGCGGTTAATTCGAATAGGGTATCGCTGGTGGGCGTCCAGCCAAGCGCAAGGTCACCGTTCCATTTGTCCCATCGCGAAGGCACGCGCAGGCCGTGGCCATCTTTGTAGTCGTCGGCGCGTGATTTATTGCCGATGAGGCGTAAATAACCGCTTTCATTACCCAGCGCAAGGTCGGCGTTGGCGTCAGCTCTTTTATTCGAGGCAGTGAGTAAACTGGCCGTACCCTGCACGCCAGCCTGTGAAAAATGGGGCGGCTCGCGCTCAAACCTCACGGTTCCTGCCGAATTTCCGGGGCCCCAAAGCACGGTTTGCGGGCCTTTGATAATGCTCAACAGGTCATAACTTTCGGGAGAAATATAGGAGGAGGGGGCATCCATTCGCGAAGGGCAGGCGCCGAGCATTTCACCGCGATCGGTAAGGATGCGCAGCCGCGAGCCGAACATGCCGCGAAATACCGGATCGCCATTGGTGCCGCCGTTACGTATTTGTGAAAACCCTGCCAGCGTTTTGAGATAGTCCGAGCCGTCGCTGGCGGGAACAGGCTGGCGTGGCGTCTTTGGGGAAGTAATAATCTCCAGAGGCGAGACGGAGGGTGACGGAATAATGATGATCTGATCATCGTTAATCTGCCGGGGTTTACTTTTTTCAGTATTCATACTGGCGTAGGTTTGGGGTGAAAATAATAGTGTCGTCAGCAAAGTTAAAATATATAAACAATAGCGCTTCATGACGCTTCCCTATATAAAGGTAGACATTGAAATGGGCGGGGGTAATGAAAACTGCGGCAAGTCTAGCGAATTTTTTCTTGCGACGTAAAAGGCTTTTTTACTAATTAGGAGTGTTTGCAGAAAAGACGGGAATTGACTTGGCTTGTTAAAAATAGTTAATCAGAAATAGCCGGCTTATGAGTTATTAGAAATAAATATAATTCGCAGTGTTGTTTTTATTTAATAGGTTTAAAGAAATTTAAATCTTTAAAATAAAAACGGTTCATCCTTTTGAAGGACAAACCGTTTAGGTTACTAGCAAAATGGCCAGCAAGATTTTTTTAGTGGGCCGGACTTGCCAGCTTCTCTCTGGCACCGGTCTGCTTACGCAGCACAGCGACATCTTTCGCCGTCACTTCGCTGGCCTGATTGCCCCACGAATTACGCACGTAGTTCAGGATATCGGCAATCTGCTGGTCGTCCATTTTCCAGTCGAAAGACGGCATGCCCGCGGCGGTTTGACGATCGGCGGTATGTGGCGCACGCGCGCCGTTCAACATTGCGGTGATCATATTGGTCGGGTTATTCAGCATCGAACCATTGCCTGCAAACGCCGGAACCATTCCCGCAATGCCTTCGCCTTTCTCGCCGTGACAGGCCGAACAGTTAACCTCGAAGGTCAGCGCACCTTTATTACGCGCCGATTCGTCCATCGCAAAGGCTTTCGGCGCTGGCGTACCGGAAGCTGGAAGGCTCTTCAGGTAAGCCGCGACGGCCTGCAAATCGCTGTCGGTGAAATACTGCATCGAGTGTTCGACCGCTTCCGCCATCGGACCCGCCGCCACGCTTTTGCCATCGGAGCCGGTTTTCAGGTATTGCGCAATCTCGTCGTTGCTCCACGAGCCGATACCGGCGTGCGGATTTGGTGTGATGTCTGGCGCGTACCAGTCACCCAGATTGCCGCCCTGCAAATATTGGCTGCTGATTTCGCCGCCGAGCGCGTTACGCGCCGAGTGGCAGACGCTACAGTGCGCCGGACCGTCGACGATATATTTGCCGCGATTAATGGTTTCCAACGCACTGGCGTCAGCAACTTTGGCCGTTTTCAACGTTTCCGGTTTGAAGCCGTTATTATCGAAGAACAGTAAATTCCAGCCCGCCATCGCCAGGCGAATGTTGTACGGGAAGTTCATGCCGCCATTTTCGTCGACCTTGTTGCTGACCGGTTTCATGGTCGACATATAGGCCCACAGGTCGTGCATGTCCCGATCGCTCATCTTGGCGTAGGCGGTGTACGGCATCGCCGGATAAAGGAAGCCGTGATCGCCACGGCCAAGGCGCACCGCGTTGAAGAAGTCGCGCTCGGTCATGTTGCCGATACCGGTTTCGCGGTCCGGGCTGATGTTCGAGGTCTGCAATTCGCCAAACGGCGTGTTGATTTTATAGCCGCCCGCAAAGATCTGCTCGTGGCAGGCGGCGCAGTCGCCAAGACGCATCGCGTATTCGCCGCGCTTGATGGCCGCCGCGTCGGTGCTGTGGAAATCTGCCAGCTTGACGGTATTGTCGGCCACCTCGGAACGCGAGCTGTCCATCACCATCCAGAGCCTGCCGAATACCCCAATCCCTGCCAGCACGGCCAGCGCCGCGAGGCTATAACCGATTTTCTTTTTTGCGCTCATGATTATGCCTTCACCAGAGGGGCCGGATTTTTAATGTAAGTCTGATGGATTGCCTGCGCCGCGCGGATAGCCAATGCGCCCACGGTAATCGTCGGGTTGTAGCCGCCGTTGTTCGGGAACGCGGAAGCGCCGACCACGAACACGTTGTGCACGTCCCAGCTTTGCAGATAGGTGTTCAGCGCCGACGTCGTTGGATCGGTGCCCATTACTGCGCCGCCGATAGTATGCGAGCTGTCCTGCGCATACGGGTTCCAGCTTTGATCGGTCTGGTTTTCGAAGGTGATATCTTTCCCGCCGGTCGCTTTCATGATGGTCTTGGCTTTGTCCATGATGTAGCGCGACATGTTGATATCGTTCTGGTTCCAGTCAAAGGTCATACGCAGCAGAGGCTGGCCGTGCCTGTCTTTATAGACCGGGTCGAGGTCCAGATACGCTTCGCGCACGGGCATTGAGGTCCCCTGACAGAAGATGGTTGCGGCGGTTTGATAATCGCGCGCGTAGCCTTTCTTCCAGTCGCTGCCCCAGCGTTTGGTGCCCGGGCGTAAGCTGTTCATGTGCTGAATAGGGCGGCCGTCGGTGGAGAAGCCCATGATGCCCGCGCCGCCGATGAAATCGAGATTGCTATGGTCGAAGTTGTCGCCGTTAAAGTCATCGATCTGTACCGCCAGCGCGCCGCCGCCGATGAACGGGTTCATAAATTCGCCGTCGAAGAAGCCGGTAACGGTGCCGCAGGTTTGATAGTTATAGTTGCGACCAATAGTGCCTTTGCCGGTTTTCGGGTCATACGGCTCGCCGATTTTCGACAACAGCATCATGCGCACGTTGTCCATCTGGTACGCCGTGATGCAGACCACGTCGGCAGGCTGGAAGCCTTCTTTCCCGTCACGCGTGATAAAACGCACGCCCTTGGCGGTCTTGCCATCGTCGTGCTTGATGACCTGCAACACTTCGGTTTCGGTCAGCACGGTGAAGTTCGGACGACGCATCAGCGCAGGGATGATACAGGCCTGCGGTGAAGATTTACTGAAGTTGCCGCAGCCGTGGAAGTCACAGAAACCGCAGTAGGTACACGGACCCATCGTCACGCCGAGCGGGTTGACGTAAGCCTGCGAAATGTTACCCGCCGGAATGGTAAACGGGTGGTAGCCCATCTGCTCGGTGGTATTACGATATTTACGCATCCAGTTGGTGTCTTTCAACGGCGGCGTCGGGTATTCACGACTGCGCGGGCCTTCGAACACGTTACCGTTTGGCTGCGGTTTGCCGTTCAGATTCCCGGCGATACCCGAGGTTCCCGCGATGCGCTCGAAGCGGTCGTAAAACGGCTCCATCTCGGCGTAGGTGACGCCCCAGTCCTGCAACTGCATGCCTTTCATCTTGGCGGCGCCGTAGCGTTCACGGGTTTGGGTGGCGACTTCGAAATCCCACGGCGTAAAGCGCCATGACATGCCGGCCCAGTGAGTGCCCGCGCCGCCGACGTTCCAGCCAAACTGGAAGGCCGACCAGTCGCGAACGGGTGCCGCATCCTGGCTGCTGTTGTTACGGAAAGTGGTAGTTTCGACGCTCATCGGCTGCAAAATTTCACGGCGGGTGTGCCAGCGCAATTCGTCCGGATCGACAGCAACCGGGAAATCCGTTGAAGTATCGCGCCACGCGCCGCGCTCGATAGCGACAACGTTCAGGCCTGCACGGGTTAATTCCTCGGCCATGACGGAGCCCGCCCAGCCTAATCCGACAATCACGACGTCGGCTTTATTTCTTATCTCTGACATTTACTCTGCTCCGACAATCAAACTTTTGGAATTAGGCTTACTGGAATCAATTTCAAATTTTCGCCGCGACGGTCAATATATTGGCGATAGTCATAGCGCGCGCCCGGGAAGCCGATCATCTTCCAGCCCGCCATGGTCTTATTACCGCCATAAAGTGGGTCAGCCAAATAACTTTCGCGGACGTTTTGCAGCATTAATTCGAAGAAGGCCTGACTGTTGACGTCGGCACCCAGATTGATTTTTCCAGCTTCCATATCGGTAAGGAAAGCGTCGAGCTGTTCGGCCGTCAGCGTGTGCAGCGAGGCCTTGTGATTCACCTGCGACCAGGCTTCCAGCGCTCTTAAACCGGTCATGTAACGCTCGCGCGGCGAGGTCAGAAACTGCGGCGCGCCCATGATTTTTTCTTCGTTTTCAGGACGCAGCGGACCGACCAGATAGAGCGCTGAACCCGCGCCGTAATTACCGGCGAGCTGATCGTCGATAAACTCGATCGCGCCTTCCTGACTGGCTGAAGGGCCGTGTTCGTCGGCGGGGATCAGTCGGTCACAGATTGCCGTCAGATTCTTGCGATCTGTTTCATTGGTCAATACTCGATAACCGCCTTGCATCGCGGGAACGGGCAGGCCATCGGCATTAAGTTTGGTTTCAAGCGGAACATTGTGCAGCTCTTTGGCACCCAGTTTTGGCGCAACGGTTAACGTGGCGACCAAAGAACTGAGGGAAAAGAGCGCTTCTCTTCTATTCATGTTTATTTCCTTCAATAACACGATATTTATTGCCAGCACTATATTGAAATCGTTTATTCGGAAATAAACGAATACCCTGGTGATCGGCAATAAGATGCCAACCCTGTTAAAAACACGGTAAATTTTTTTAGGCGTAACTATGTATTAACGCAATATTAATCACGTCACTTATTTATGCGATGTATTGACTCATCGCCGTCTAATAAAGAAAGCCTGTCGACGATTTAGCAGGAAGAGAGTTGAGGTAATATCAGGACATGAATAATCTTCACTTAAGTCTACTAACTCGCCTGCTACTTTCCTTGCCGTGGCAGCAGGCGATTTGTGTCGGTTCTTTATTCTCTAAGAACTTTTTAAATGAGAACGTCGTACCTTGAGTTCTCCCTTTCGCCAATCACCCTGTTCGTCGATTTCATTATCGATCAGTCGGTTTAGCGCTTCGGTCATTAATTTCCCCAGCTGCTGGCTAAAAGTCGTTAATTGCCAAGTGGCTGAATCGGCTTCGTCAATATCATCAAAGCCAACAATAGCCATACTGTGCTGCATATCCAGACTGCGCAGCGCTTCGAGCGCGCCAAGCGCCAAAATATCGTTTTCGCAGAACATCGCCTCAACCCTCTCTTCGGGCGGGGTGGTTTGCAAATAGTTCAGCAGCGTGTCGTAAGCCAGTTTGCGGTCGTAATGACCTGCAATCAGCAGCGTCTCGAGCTGAAAACCGGCTTCGTTTAACCTTTCGCAATAACCTTCAAGTCGCATTAACTGCGAGGTTTCACTATCAGGGCCTTTCAGGTAACCAAACCGCTGATAACCTTCGGCTAAAAGCAATGCCGCAATCTCGCGGCCTGCATTAAAGCCGTCGACGTTTACCACTTCTATCTCTCGCTCGTCGCTGTTGTTGCGACAAACCTGAACAAAAGGGATGTGGTGCATCGTATGCGCCACGGCAAACAGTTCGTCGGTCAGGATGTTGCCTAAAAACAGTATCCCATCGACCTGCAACTGATCCGCCATCGCCATCACGGCCTGATAGTTTTCACCTTCAGTAATATTCAACAGCAGGGCCATGTAGCCGCGTGCCTGTAACTCTTTCGTCGCTGCATCGAGCATTTTCATTGAATGCGGATTTTTTAGTTCATCGATTGCAACGCCAACAATGTGTGTACTTTTTTTGGTCAAGCTTCGTGCCAGCAAATTCGGCCGATAACCTAGCTCGGCCGCGGCGGCCAACACTTTCTTTTGTGCTTTATCAGAAACGGAAGCGCCCGGAGTAAAAGCTCTCGATACCGTCCATTTCGATACGCCAGCCCGCTTTGCCACGTCGCTGGCGGTCGCTTTAAGCTGTTTTGCCGCAGTAGAATCTTTCGTCATAAGCCCGCATTTTTAATCAATATTTAATGGAAAACCTTACAGGCTTCCATTGAACGTTAAACGCCGACGAAAAGAAACTCTCTCTATAAAAAACCGCTGACAAACTTTGCGCTTTCGTCGACCAGCAGAAGAAATGTAGAGAAAAATAAAAACCGTATTAAATCAATGTTGAGATTATGTTAACTCTTGCACCCGATTGCAAACAGTTTTTGCACCCGATTGCAAAAAACCACACCGTGTGTAAGTGTGAGGTTGATTAAGTTATTTATAATCAGAAAGATAGAGGGTGGATTATTCGTGCTTTAAGGTTTTTATCCACCAAAGCAGGCAGCTGAACAGACTGCTGTGGTGGCATTTAATGCGAGGCAAAAAGCTAAGCAAAAGAGAAGGGGAGATTATTGTGCAAAAGCTTTTAACGTTTCGCCTTATCGTGACGAGGCCTCACATTTACCTCGGTAATTTGCGTCTCTTCCGAAGCGGAAACCACTAAACGCACCGCGTTCGCGACGGACTCGGGCTTGCTGTATTCCAGCGGATCAATCTCGTCAGCTGAATTTTGTAATAAATTACCGGCTTTTTCACGGCTTTTTCTGTTCATCGGCGTGTCCGTCGGGCCGGGTGAAACGGTCGCGACGCGCACGCCATTTTTGCTTTCTTCGCCGCGTAGGGCATGCGCCAAGGCGTTAAGCGCAAACTTGCTGGCGGAATAAACGGTGTGGCCGGGCAGCGCCAGCGTTCCAGAACCTGAATTAATAAATACGATTTGCCCGTGTTGCTCGCGCAAAGCCGGTAAAGCCAGCCGAGTCAATTCGGCAGGGGCAAAGAGATTAATTGAAAACTGTTTTTGCCAAACATCGGGCGTAGCGTTCTCTAGGGTTGTTTGTTCTGAGATAGCGGCGGCGTGAATCAGCACGTTTATTTTTGCCAGCGAAGAGATAAACGCGCGCTGCGCTGCGAAATCCAGTAAATCAATTTCCACCGCCTCGATATTTTGCCGCAAACTTAACTGCGCCAAACTCTCTTTATTACGACCCAACGCATATACCTGATGGTCTTTTGCCAAATCCTGCGCCACCGCCAGGCCAATTCCGCTCGTCCCTCCGGTAACCACCGCCACCGGCAAAGAAGATGTGCTCATGATGAACTCCCGTGAATAATGAAGAGTGAAAAAACCAATGTTGAGTGACGTTATCAGGGTTAAATCTTTCTAACGAGCAACATATCTGCATAAGCTTTCTGTCGACGTGGATAAGTGGCCTCAGCGCAAAAAATTACCGCCAGCCGTTATGCATTTTCGAGAGTTTCTTAGCACTATTTCTTGCTAGTGAAGATGTATTTCCTATGCAATGCTCTGACATATAACGATAAATCTTCGCTTATATCGACGAGCGAGGATTTTAAACGCCGTTGATTTTCAAGTTTAGTCATCTAGTTAGTTCACTATAGGGATTTAACCATGCTCAAGAACGTGTTTCGTATTACTGCCGCTGCGGCGTTGATGACTTCTGTTTCTGTTTATGCGGCCGACACGTTGCGCGTCGCGGCCGATCCGGTGCCGCATGCTGAAATATTGGCCTATGTGCATAAAATCGATCCCGATCTGGATTTAAAGATTATAGAAATTCCTAACGGCGTAAATTCAAATGAGCTGCTGGCACACGGTGATATTGATGCAAACTACTTCCAGCATCGCCCTTATTTGGCGACGCAGGAAAAGGCGCTTGGCGTTAAGTTTGCCGTCGCGGCCGAGGTTCACATCGAGCCATTGGGCGTTTATTCGAGCAAATATAAGTCTTTCAGCCAGGTGCCGCAAAATGCCAAGGTGGCAATCCCCAATAATGAAACTAACCTGAGTCGCGGGCTTTATTTATTGCAGGATCAGGGGCTGATTACTTTGAAACCCGATATTAAAGGCTTGGCGACGCCGCTGGATATTGTCGGCAATCCAAAGCATCTCAAGATTCTCGAAATCGAATCCCCACAGATTCCTCGCGCCTTACCTGACGTAGATCTGGCGATTATTAACGGTAACTACGCGCTTGAGGCAGGGCTGGATCCGGCGAAAGATGCGTTGGGACTGGAAAAGGCTAAAGGTAATCCGTATGCCAATATTCTGGTGACCACCCAGAAACTGGCGCAAGATCCGCGTATTTTGCGCTTGGCAAAAGATTTGCAATCGCAGCAGGTCGCAGACTTTATCAAGCAGAAATATCACGGCTCCGTACTGCCGGTAAGTGCCGCTAATAACTGATTGCTGCATCAGCGTAATCAACTTAGACATAAGTAACGTCAATATAAAGCACGTCGACGTAAACAATCCAAACATAAAAAAAGTGCCTCCCATTGGGGGCACTTTTTTTGTTTTTATAGTTAACTTTATCTACGCCGCAATAACGCTCGCCAGTAATGTCTGGGTATAAGTATGCTTTGGCGAGCCTAAAATCTGGTCGGTGGTGCCCGTCTCAACAATTTTCCCGTCTTTCATCACGGCAATTCGGTGACTCATGTGCTGCACCACGCCTAAATCGTGGGATATAAACAGCATCGCCAAGCCTAACTTACGCTGAAGTGCATTAAGTAAATCAAGCACCTGCGCCTGCGTAGTGACGTCCAGCGCCGACACCGGTTCGTCACAAACCAGAATTTCAGGGTCCGAGGCGAGCGCCTGCGCAATCGACACCCGCTGACGTTGTCCACCCGATAACGCCTGCGGACGACGTTTTAACAGCTCGGGTTGCAGGCCAACCAGTTTTACCAGCTCTAAAGTGCGCGCGCGTAATGCGGCGCTGGAAAGTTTGGCGCGCAGTTTTAACGGCTGCTGGATAATCTGCTCGACGGTAAACTGCGGGTCAAACGAGCCTAAAGGATCTTGCGTAATGGTCTGGATACGGCCGCGCGTTGCCCGTCTTTCTGACTCGCGCAGGCTGCTCCACGGTTGTCCGGCCAGCCACACTTCGCCGTGCTGCGCCTTTTGCAACGCCAGCACAACTTTGCCTAGCGTCGTTTTTCCGGAACCCGATTCGCCCACTAATCCGAGCGTTTCTCCCCAGGCCAACTGAAACGACACCTTATTAACCGCGTTATGTTTTACGCCGTTTGGCAGGCTAAAATCTACCGACACATTGCGTACGTCGAGCGCGGCAACCCGCAAGTTACGACGTCGCTGATTGTCATCCTCTTTCGCCGTTAACGGCACGTCTGGCAGCGGCGACTCACCTGCCAGCCAACGTCCTCGGGTATGCGCGCCGGGTATCGCGGCCAGCAGTTGACGAGTATAAGGATGAGAGGGCGCAGCCAAAACTTGTGCCGCAATCCCGCTTTCTACACCTTCGCCATGCTGCATCACGACCACGCGATCGGCTACTTGCGCCACCACGGAAAGGTCGTGAGTAATCAACAACACGCCATGTCCGGCCTGCGCCAGCTGGCGAAAAATATCTAAAATGCGTTGCTGCACGGTCACGTCGAGGGCGGTGGTCGGCTCATCGGCAATTAAAAGTTGTGGGCCGGCAGCCAGCGCCGAGGCAATCAGCGCACGCTGGCGTAATCCGCCCGATAGCTCGTGTGGATACTGTTTTGCCCGATTTTGCGGATCGGGAATCCCTACTTTCAACAGCAAAGACTCTACGTTTTCAGGCAGCTGATGACGCGGATAAAGCCGATGAATAATCATCGGTTCGGCCACCTCGCGGCCAATCGTGCGCAGGGGATCTAACGACACGAGGGCATCCTGCAACACAAAACCTATTTCACGGCCGCGAATTTTTTGCCACTCGGCCGCACTTTGTTTAAGCAAATTCCGTGAGGATCCGTCATGACAGGTCAGTGTTAGGCGTCGTGCTTTGACCTGCGCATTATCTCCGGCCAGCCCAACCAGCGTGCGGGCCGTGACCGATTTCCCCGAACCTGATTCGCCCACCAGCGCGACAATTTCGCCCGGATTGACCTGAAAAGAGATATTTTTAACCGCCGCAATCGACCCGAACGATTGCAGAAAATCGACCTGCAAATTCTCGACGACCAGCAACGGCGTAGGAGACTGATTATTCAACGTCATAAAATTAGGCTCCTTTGGCTAGAATAGTTTGTAAACGACGCCCCAACAGGGTGAGGGAAATCACCGACAGCGCGACTACCGTAGCGGGCAGCAGGCTTATCCACGGCGCAACGTCGAGGTAATCGCGACCATCGGCCAGCAGCGCGCCCCATTCGGCGGTCGGCGGCACCACGCCAAGGCCAAGAAAACTCAGCGAGGAGGCGGTCAGCACGGACTGCCCAATTCCGAGGGTCGCAAGGATCAGCAAAGGGCGCAGCGTATTGGGCAAAATATGCCGAAAAACAATGCGTAAGGGCGATTCACCCAGCGCGACGGCGTGCTCGACATAGCCCGAAAGCTTGACCTGCAAAACTTGCGAGCGCAGCAGGCGAGCGTAGCTGGCGATACCGGCGAGACCGACGGCAATCAACGTATTGGTCGGACCGCGCCCCAATACGGCAATCACCAACAGCGCCAGCAGCAGTTCCGGGAAGGCCAGCAAAATATCCAGCAGGCGCACCAGGACGCGACGAATTGCCAGCGGGGCGAGGGCAGAGAGCAGGCCGAGCGCCATGCCGCCAAAGCAGGCAATAAAGGTGGCACCCAAACCGATACTTACTGACAGCGCCGAGCCATAAACCACCCGCGAAAACACGTCGCGGCCTAGCGAATCGGTGCCGAACAGGTGATGTAGCGTCGGCGGTGCCAGCACGGCGTCCATGTCCATATCATCGGGCTTAAGTGGCGTAAACCATTGAGGCGCCAGAACAATAACGATCAGTAGCAGCACCAGCAGCGCCGGAATCAGCGTGCCTGAGCGCAGCCATGGATTTCCGCCACGCAACTTGACGGGCTGGCGAGCGAGCACCAGCAAAGGATCGCTGCTCATGATTAGGAAGTCCTTTTACGCAGACGCGGATCGACCAGCAAATAGGCGGCGTCGACCAGCAGGTTAATAATAACGAACAGCAGCGCCGACAGCATCACGATGCCCAGCACCAGCGGCATGTCGCGGCTCGCGATCGCCTGCAGCGTGATTTTGCCGATGCCCGCACGACCAAACACGGTTTCAGTCAGGATCGATCCACTCAACACGTTTGCCAGCATCGTACCGGTCAAAGTTGAGGCGGCAAGCGAGGCGTGACGCAGGCCGTGACGCAGCCGCAAACGGGTTTCCCCTGCGCCGCGCGTGCGCACCGTCAACGCAAAGGGCTGCGAAAGCGCCTCTTCCAGTCCGTCGCGCAGAATTTGACTTAAAATGGCGGCCAGCGGCAGGCTTAAGGTAATAATCGGCAGCACCAGCGAGCGCCAGCCGTCGTTGCCCATCACCGGAAACAGCTGCAATTTGAAACTGAACACGCTGAGCAAAATAATGCCTAGCCAATAAACCGGCGTGCTCAGTAAACAGAGTTCCAGCCCGGCAAACAGCGCGCGAAGCACTCGCCAGCGTCCGGCGGTGGCGAGCGCGTTAAGCACCGCCAGCCCCAACGCGAGCACCAGCGCACCCACGGCCAGCACCAGCGTCTGTTTAAGCGCAGCAAAAATCACGTTCACCACCGGCTCGCGATACTGATAACTTTGGCCAAAATCGCCGATCAGCGCGTGACCCAGATAATGCAGATATTGCAGCCAGATAGGCTGATCGAGCCCGAATTCGTGGGTAAGCTGGGCACGAAACGCGTCATCGACTACGTTTGCGCCGCCGCTAAGAATGGAAACCGGATCGCCTGGAATCAGCTTCAGGGCGATAAAGGTCAGGGTGGCCGCCCCCCAAAGCACGGCCAAAAGAGTGAAAAGTCGTTGAACACTATTCCACAACATATTAATGACTCAGCCAGGCATCATAGAAATTCGGCTTGGCATTGGTCGCCCAATTTACGCCGTGCAGCTTCTTCGAAATCCCTAACTGATAGGCCGGCACGGCCAACGGCACGACATAAGCCTGCTCGATAGTTTGTCGCTGAATATCCGCATAAAGCTGTTTACGCTGCGCATCCGGCGCGCCAACGGCCTGCGTGAGTTTGTCGTCCAGCGCGCTGACCTGGCTGTAATTCGAGCCTTTTGGCGGAATATAGCTGGAGTGTAAAACCGTGCGCAGAATATCCGGCTCGGCGCGGACGTAGAAGCTTGAAACTACGTCATATTGATTGTGGTTGGTGCGATCGGTAAAGCCGCCTGAATCGACCGGAACCAGCTTAAGATCGATACCCGCTTTCTTGACCTGAAACTGTACGGCCTGAAAAAGCGTCACGTCCGAGCTTTCGAGAGTCGAAGGGTCATAGACAAATTCAAGGGTCAGCGGTTGCCCGTCTTTGGTACGAATACCGGCGGCGTTTTTCGCCTTCCAACCCGCCTCGTCCAGCAGGGTATTGGCCTTGTCGAGATTAAATCCGCCCAGTTTTGCCACCGCCGGATCGTAATACTGTGTCTGCGGACCCAGCACGTTATCGGCCGCTTTCAAGGTTCCAAAGTAGGCCACTTTCACCGCCGAAGCCGCGTCGGTAGCGCTCAACAGCGCCTGACGGACCTTCACATCTGCCAATGGACCTTTTGAGTTATTCAAATAAAGAACCCGCACCACGCCCGGATTCTCTTTCGTTTTCACTTCAAGCTGCGCATTGGATTTCACCGATTTGGCATTGACGGGCGGAATAGCGTCGATGGCCTGCACCTGTCCACTGGTCAACGCGCCCAAGCGCACCGACGATTCCGGCAGATATTTGAAATTAATCGCCTCGAGATAGGCCGGACCCGTATGCGTCGCGTAGCCCGGACCCCAATGATAGTCGGCGCGACGCGTTAACTGGCTGCCGCTGCCTTTAACGAATGATTTCAGAATAAACGGCCCTGAACCGACCACCGTGTTGGTGGTGTTTTGCGTTTTCTTCAAATAAGTCGGCGACTGAATGCCCAGATAAGGCAGGCTGAGGCCCTGCAATAGCGGCGCGAAAGGCGCGTCATAGTGAATCGCTATCGTGTAGGCATCAGGCGTGGTAATGGTTTTTATCGGACCCAGGAGAGATTTCGAATAGCTGGAGGTGGTTTTGGGATCAAGAATACGATCCAGATTATATTTTACCGCCTCGGCGTTAAGCGGCGTGCCGTCGCTAAAAGTCACATCTTTGCGCAGGTGGAAGACGTAATCGGTGTGATTATCATTAACCTCCCAACTGGCGGCGAGCCAAGGCGTAAAACGATTATCTTCGGCCTGACCGACCAGTGAGTCGACTACGTTGCGGTCAATTAATGCTGTCACTGACTGGCCAGTAATGGAAGGGTCGATGATAGGCGTATCGCTGCCCAGCGCGATATTTAACGTCCCGCCCTGTACCGGCGTTTCTGCTGCGTGAGCCATTAACGAGTGACCCGAAGCCAGTACCAGCGCCACGGTGGCGACAGCTTTGGCAAGTTGGCTAAATTCCCATTGAGTGTTTTTTTTGTTCATTATTTATTCCCTTAATACAAGAGTAAACCCTGATTTTTATCTGATTTTTATCTGAGTTTTATATGATTTTTTCCTGATATTTATGACTTTAGGAAGGGTTCTCCCAAAGTTAGCATCAGGCGGTTGGCCCAGGCGAAAAAGGCCGTAGACTGCACCAGGTCGAGGAGTTCGAGGTCAGACAAACCCAGCTCACGCAGCGCGGCTACCTGTTGAGCGTTAGCCGTTGCAGGGGTAGCCGAGAGCGCGGCGGCGAAATCGATTTCGGCCTGCCAGCGGGCATCTTGTCCGTGACTGAGAATGTCGCCCGGCGGGGTATCGAGCAGGCGCTGAACGTCGTCTGGTTTTTTGGCAAGCTGCGCGGCTTTGCGGGCATGAACAGAGGCGCAAAAGATGCAGCCGTTAATCTTGCTGGCGACGGCGGCGGCCAGCTCACGGTCTTTGCGCGGCAATCCACCCGAGGTGAAGAAAATGCCTTTGTCAGTCAGCGTGCGTTGTTCGAGTACCGGTAGATTACGGGCCAGCAGGCGGAAATAGTCTGAATCGGCGTGACCAAAGCGGGAGAGGGTTTCCTGCTGTTCGGGAGTAAAATCGGCGAAAGGTTTGGCGTCAATCCAGGGTTCCCACGACAACTCCTCCTGAGTGAAAGCGGGCGGTGCTTTCTTGCCGGAATGGGTTGTGGCGTCGGTGCGCCAGAACGCCGCGCCTACCGCTGCGTCGCCATTGTCATCAACCGTCTTGCCATTGATGAGACGCAGGCCGCGCAGCAATCGGCTCTGAAAAGAGACAAAGGCCACTAGCTGCGACAGCGTCACGATAGCCTCCAAAGACCAGCCCGCCGCGCGTAATTCGGCAAGATGTTCGGCAGTCGCGTTGGCCGGTTTAAAACTCAGGCGCTCGGCGTGCGCCACGGCGGCCTGATACTGTGCTCGCGGCGTATTATCTCCCTCTTTCAGGGCGTTAAGGCGTTCGGCATAGTGTGCGCCGAGCTGAATGTCGCCGAGCCAGCGGGCAATTTGCTGGGCCAGCAGCAGGCGCTCGTTCAGCGGGAAATCATCGAGGGTTTCGTTATTATTAAACTTTTTATTGTTATCAAATAGGGCATCGTAGCTGCCCTGAGTATGAACGGTGGCCGCTTCACGGGTTTCACGCGCTTCGGCGAGGGTCGAACCGGGCGCGACTTCGGCCAGTATTGCCAGTAAATCGGAATCGATAAAGGTGGCGGTCATAGCGTTTCCTTTGAAAGTTCAAAATGCAGAGGTTGAGGTTTGGCAATCTTCTTTGGGGTTTGACGCACCCAGCCCAGCGCCGGCGCGACGTGTTTGGCGATAAGCTCGATAGAACGCAGGATGTAAGGATGAGGCGGGTCAATCGAGTGAACCTGAAAGGCAAGGTCGGTCACGCGAGCCAGCGCGGTATCGCGTTGCAGCGAGGCGATAACCTGATCCGGCGTACCGAGGTGAACGTCGAAGGCGGCTATCAGCTCATCGAGAGACGTGCCCACCTCGCGTTTCGCCAGCGCCCGCGCGGTATCGGCCTGTTTTTGCAAGCCTTTTGCTGCCAGACGACGGGCTTCAGCGGCATCGTCACTGACAAACGCGGTGCGTGAGCCAAGAATTCGCGGCTCCACGCTTGCGGGCAGAGCGTCGAGGTAGGCATCGATAATGCGATTTTGCAGCACGTCCAGCGGCAGGTCTGGCTGGTCGTGAGGGCGCGGCTGAGTGCGCGATAACATTAAACCATCGCCCGCTGCGCCAGCTCTGGCACCGCCTTCGGGCGAGAAGGTCGCCTGCCAGAGGCGACGATTAAGCTGTGGCGCGGGCGGGTAAAGCAGATTGCCTTCGCCTTCGAGCGCCTTGCCTTGCCACGCATCGCGCAAAATGGCGAGATTTTTGGCAAAGGCGTCGCCACGGGTTTCAATATTTAGGCCAAACGGCACAAAAGTTGACGGCGTGCCGCCAGAACCGAGACCTAATTCCAGACGGCCATTGGAGAGCAGATCCAGAACCGAGGCGTCTTCGGCAACGCGCAGGGCATTTTCCATCGCCAGCGTGATGATACCGGTCCCTAAACGGATATGCCGCGTATTGGCGGCGACATAGGCCAGAAATACCAGCGGCGCAGGCAAACCGCCTTCATCGCGATGAAAATGGTGCTGCGCAATCCAGGCAGAATCAAAACCCAGCTGCTCGGCGTGAGCAATTTGCTCGGTGGCGAGCCGGTAGCGCTCCTGCGGACTGGTATCGTCCAGCAGGCGGGTAAAAAAGCCGAGTCGTTTTGGAAAGGGCGTTGAGGGGGAAAGGCTCATGCTAACTCCTTGGTTGCCGTCGAATGCGGGACGCGCAAATGAGTGAAATCTGGTATCGCGCCGAGAAGCTCTCGGGTGTAGGCGTCGGTAGGCGCGGTAAATAGGGTTTCGACGTCGCCGTAATCGACCTGTTTACCCTGATTAAGTACCGAAACGCTGTGCGAAATTTGGCGCACGGTGGCCAAATCGTGAGAAATAAACAGGTAGGTAAGGCCCAATTCCTGCTGCAATTGCACCAGCAAACGCAAAATCTGCGCCTGCACGGTCACGTCGAGCGCGGAGGTGGCTTCATCAAGCACCAATATCTGCGGTTCGAGAATAAGAGCACGGGCGAGTGCCACGCGCTGACGCTGGCCGCCGGAAAGCTCGTGCGGCTTGCGCTGCAAAAGATCGACGGGGAGGGCAACGCGCTCGGCAATGTCATGCACCTTGGCCTGCCGCGCCTCACGGCTAAGTTTGAAATAGTTAAGCAACGGCTCTTCAATCACTTTGAACAGCGTTTGTGACGGGTCGAGCGAGGCAAACGGATTCTGGTACACCAGTTGAATCTTGCGTCGCGCCTGCCTCAGCGGCTCGCCAGAAAGCTGGGCGATATCTACGCCGTCGATAAACAGCTGGCCGCTGTCGGGGCGCTGAAAACCCAGCAACAGGCGGGCAAGCGTGGTTTTACCCGAGCCGGACTCACCGACCAGCGAGTGAGTCGTGCCACGCGTGACCTGAAACGAGACGTCGTCGAGCGCGCGGAAGGCGTGGGCACTTTTATCGCCAGCATTATCGCCAGCCTTGTCGCCCAAAGGCTTATTACCTAAGGACTTTATACTTAAAAATTTATTACCTAGTGACTTTTTACCCAAAGAGAAGGACTTGCTGACGTTACGCACCACAATCGCGCTTTCGCCGGTCAACGTGTGGCGAGGCAGCGTGTGGGGTGGCAATGTGCTGCGCGGCGTGAGGGCAGGGGCGTCGGTAAATAGCTGACGGGTATAGTCACTTTTTGGCGCACGTAGCACCTCGGCGGTGATGCCCTGTTCCTGCACTTTGCCTTTACGGAACACCAACAGGCGATCGGCGCGCTGGGCGGCCAGCGCCAGGTCGTGAGTCACGAATAATACGGCGGTGCCAAACTCGCGGCGCAGTTCATCGATTAAATCGAGAATTCGTTTTTGCACCCGCACGTCGAGCGCGCTGGTGGGTTCATCGGCAATGATCAGCGCAGGCTGTAGCGCGATCGCAATCGCAATCAGCACGCGCTGTTTCATGCCGCCGGAAAGCTCGTGAGGAAACTGCTTTGCGCGCTGTTCTGGATGGCTAAGGCCAACGCGCGTCAGAAGTTCGACCACTCGCGCCTCTCGGTCTTTGCGGGTCATCTTACGATGAATTTCGAGGACTTCGCCAACCTGACTGCCCACCGTTTTCACCGGGTTCAGCGAGCTGGTAGGGTCCTGTGGAATCAGGCTGATGCTTGAGCCGCGAAGGCTGTCCAAACGGCGCTGTGACCAGCGGCTGATATCAGTGCCGTTAAGTAAAATGCTGCCTTGCTCAATGTGGCCGTTTTCTGCCAGCAGGCCGATAATCGACTGCGCAGTAGTGGTTTTACCCGATCCAGATTCGCCGACCAACGCAACCACTTCACCCGGCTGAATCGAAAATGAAACCTGCTCGACCACGCGGGTCGCGGTATGTCCGCTGCGATAAACAATCGACAGATCCTTGATTTCCAACACCGGACGCGGCGTATCCGCGGCGTATAAATCAGTTGGCGCGCTCATTAGCGTCTCCTTCTAAATGACTGGCTGATGCGATTGGCGGCCAAAACGGTGAGGATCACCACAATGCCCGGGAAGGTGGTGAGCCACCAGGCGGTAGAAATGTAGTTGCGACCCTCGGCAATCAGCAGGCCCCACTCTGGCGTCGGTGGCGGTGTGCCGTAACCGAGAAAGCTCAGCGTCGAAATTGAAAGTATCGCGCTGCCAAACTGCAGGGCCGAGAAGGCGATAACGGAGGTCAGCGAGTTAGGCAAAATATGACGCCATAAAACGGAGAAGAAGGTGCCGCCGCTGCCATACGCGGCTTCGACATAATCGCTTTGGCGCACCAGCACGGCTTCCGATCTCGCGAGTCGCGCGAAGTTAGCGACGGAGGTCACCCCGACGGCGATGGCCGCGTGAACCGTGCCGAAACCCAGCAGGATAATGACGCTCAAAGAGAGCAGCAGGCTCGGAATAGACAGCAGCACGTCGACGATGCGCATCACAATCGTGTCGGTAATGCCACCGACAGAGGCCGCCGCCAGCCCAAGTGCACTGCCAAACAGCAGGCCGAGAAACACCGCGACCAAGGCGCCCGAAAGCGAATGCGACGCGCCATAAACGATGCGCGCATACAGGTCGCGACCCAGCTGATCGGTCCCTAGCCAATGACCTGCGCCGGGAGCCAATCTCTGCGCGCCGGCAATGCCTTCGGTGCCGCTATAGTCGGTGAATAGCTGTGGCGCGATGGCCCACATAATCACCACTAGGATCACCACCCACGCCAGAATCAGCGTAGGTTGGACGGTTGTAAAACGTCGAGGTGAGGCCGGAGGAAAAGCCGCCAGCTGGGTGTTTTCCGCGCTGGCATGTTTACTTAAGGGCAGGCTGCTCATGAGCTCACTCCTACAGAAGGTTTCAGGCGCGGGTCAAGAAGGGGATAAATCAAATCGACCAGCAAGTTAATGCCGACGTAGGCCGCCGCCGAGATAACGACAATGGCTTGCAGCACGGCGAGATCCTGATTATTCACGGCCTGCTGGGTCAGTTGGCCGATGCCGTTAAGGCCAAATACCGTTTCTGTTACCAGCGCGCCCGCAATCAGTTCGCCGAACAGCAGGCCAGCGATAGTGAGTGCCGGAAGGGTGGCGTTGCGAGCCACGTGACGCCACAGTACGCGGCTACGGCTCGCGCCTTTTGCTCGCGCTACCGCCACGAACGGCTGGGTTTGGACCTTATCGATGCTGCGGATAAGAATTTGCGCCAGCGGCGCGCTAATCGGCACCGCTAGCGTAATCACGGGCAAAATCAGCCCGACCCACTCGCCGGGGTTGATCACCGGGATCCAGCCCAGACGAAATGAAAAGAGCTGAATCAGCGCGATCCCCAGCCAAAAGGTAGGAATCGAAATAAACAGCGAGGGCAGGCCAAGTAATGTCGATTTTAACCAGCGCAGCGGCAGCAGGTTTGAGGCAAAGGCAATCATTACCGCCAGTAATACGGCGAGCGCAAAGCCAAGCACGGCAAGGCGCAGCGTCGGTGGGAAGTTGCTGGTCAACAGCTCGCTCACCGGCACGCCAGCCTGAATCGAGAAGCCGAAATCGCCATGCAGAAAGCTGCCCAACTGATGCAGATAAGATTGCCATAGCGGCAGATCTGCGCCATAGGCCGCGCGCATTTCGGTGATTTGCGCCGGGCTCAAGCCCATCGACGGGTCTTGAAACTTAATAAGAATCGCATCGCCCGGCAGCGCTTGCAGCAGCACAAACGACAGGGTGAACGCGGCCCACAACACCAGCAGGGCCTGACCAATGCGTCCGCTAAAATATCGGCTCATCGTGTACTCCAGATTTCGGGTTCATCACGCGATTTGTCTAAGAGGCTTAATGCTTATCAAGCCAGGCGCTGTAGAAGCTCGGACGACCCACGGCCTCAAAAGTGACGTCGTGCAGATAAGGCGCACCGGCAAAGACCTGCGGCTCCTCAAAAATCGGAATAACGTAAGCCTGATCGAGCAGGTAGTTTTGTGCATCACCCGCTAATTTCAGACGTTTTTGCGGATCAACCTCGGCGGAAATATCGATAAGCAGCGCATTGAGCTTGTCATCTTTGAAGGTCTTGGTTTTGCTGCTCAAGCCGCCGACTTGCAGTAAGGCATCGCGATTAGTTGGGTAGAATTCACTTTTGATTACGTCAGGATCGGCGCGGCCAACTTCAACCACGTTCACCGGCGTTTTAAACGGATCGAAGCTATCTGCGACTTTACTGCCTGCGTCACCGGCTAGAATCGTCAGCTTGACGCCAACCTGCTGCCACTGCTGCGCCACCAGTTGCAACACTTCTTTATTCTGCGGCTGAGGCAGAGATTCATAGATAGTCAGCGCCAGCGTTTTGCCATCTTTCTGGCGAATGCCGTTAGGGCCGGGCTTCCAACCGGCCTCGTCGAGCAATTTTTTCGACAGTGTCGGGTCATATTTTAGCTTGTCGCCAAGGTTGACGTAGCCCGCCGCCGAAGCCGCAATAACGGACGTTGCCTGCGGATAGTTCGGCGAAAACAGCGTGCTGACCACCTGTTTGGTGTCAACGGCATGAAGCAGCGCCTGACGAACCTTGAGGTCGGCAACTAACGGATTTTCAGGACGGAAGGAGATGCCGTCGTTCACGCCACGGGTTGAGGGCGCATAGATTGGGAATTTTTTCTCTTCGGCCTGCTTTTCATCGTAGGCTTGAACCTGACGAATGAAATCGGCCTGACCTGCCAGCAGCGCGCCAATACGCACGCTGTCTTCGCCGGTCACGATGACTTTAATCGCGTCTAAATTAGCGCGTCCCTGCTGTTTAAGATTTTTAGGGCCCCAGTTGTAGTCTTTACGGGCCGTCAAATCGACCTCGCGGCCCAGCGTTTCGCTGCTCACTACGAAAGGACCTGAACCAATGATGTGGCGCGCGTCGCCGAGAGCATCAAAATTACGGGCCAACGTGCTGAGAGAAACCAGACCCGAGCCAATCGTCGCAGTGCCCTGCAAGAAGCCCGGCGACGGCTTTTTGAAGTAAAACTTAACGGTCAGGGGATCAACCACTTCGCTGTGGTCATAGTTGTTTATGACCTCGGAAATCGGCAGATGATGCTCTTTATTACCCAAACCGTAGGTGTCGAAATTTTTGGCTACGGCGTTGGCATCGAGCGGCGTGCCGTCGGAGAACGTCACGTTCGGGCGCAGCTTGAAGGTGTATTCGGTTTTGTCGGCGTTGGTGGTCCAGGATTCGGCTATCCACGGCTCAACCTCCAGCGTCTGCGGATTCTGGTAGGTTAATTTGTCGGTGATCTGGTTCAAGATCCCGCCGTTTGGATAAAAGCCGCCAGCCGGTGGGTATAAATTAGTGTGGGCCTGCTGTTCAAGATAGATAAGCGTGCCGCCTTTTACCGCGGATTCCCCTGCTGCGAAAGCTGAAACGCTGGCTACTGAAAGAGCTAATGTCAGCCCTAAGGTCACCGCGTTAATTCGGCGAGATGTGTACATGGTTGATTCCTTTATTTTTTTGATTTGAGGCGCGCTGTGGCCCGCATAAGCTCATAACAAACCAAATCAAAAGGAAGATGAAATAACGAATTTAGCTATTCATAGCTATAAATGGTCAATGAAATAGTAATAAATGCGCAATGAAGTGAAAGCGGGACTTATTATTTTTTGTAGAAACAAAATGCTTTTTTCTTCGTAGCTTAAAAATCGTGGCGCTCTATTTTGAACACTACTTTCGTGTGCAAAAAAGGAGTTCAGTTTGAGCAACCAAACTCGCAGGCGGTTAAAAACGCTGGTAGGAGCAGGGAGCGTAATTTATGCATCCAACGATTCGCAGCCGCAGACCGGTATCCAGCGCGCCGCTGCGTTGGCAAAAATAGCTGAAAAAGAGCGGATTACCGGCCTGTTTACCGCCGATTTATTGCAGGCCGATCCCGACGGGCTGGCCGGTTCTACGGGCAGTCAGGACCCTATTGTCGCGCTCGCCGCACTGAGTCAGGTCACCTCGCAAATCGGCCTGATAGCCACGGTCTCGACTACCTATCATCATCCTTATAATCTTGCGCGGCTAATAGGCACGCTGGATCACGTGAGCGGTGGCCGTGCAGGCTGGAACGCGGTGACTTCGTCAGTGGGCGAAGAGAATTTCGGCGACATTACGCTGCCAGACCCCGCCACGCGCTACGCCAGAGCGACCGAATTCATAGAAGTCATCAACGCGCTGTTCGATGCCAACGATCCCGCCGCCGTGCGCCGCGCCGCCAGCGGGTCAGTCAGTATTGATCCCCGTAAACTGCACGCTATCGACCATCACGGCGATTTCTTTCAGGTTAAAGGCCCGCTTAACATACCGCCACCTCCACAACAGCGGCCGGTACAGTTTCAGGCAGGGCAGTCCGATGATGGGCTGATCCTGGGTGCCAAATACGCTGAGGTGATTTATACCTCGCAGCCGACCCTTAATGACGCGATTAATTTCGTCGAGCGGGTGCATCAACACGCCAACGCTTACGGTCGTCATGACAACAAGCCGTTAATTATGAACTCGTTTCATTCCGTGATTGGCGAAAGCGCCACCGACGTTTCACGCAGACTACGGGAAAAACATGAGCGTATCGATTATCAGCAGGGACGATTAAAAGTGGCCGACATGCTGGGCGGCGAGATTGATCTGCGCGATTTTGCACTGGACCAGCCGATTCCACCGAAATTCCTGCCGGAAGTTGGGCTGATTAATCGTCGTCGCGGCAGAGCGGATATTTTTAAACGCTTCGCCTTACAGGGATTAACGCTACGCGAGCTGATTATTCAGGCGCAGGAAACGGGGCATTGGTACGTCGCCGGCACGCCAGAAACGCTCGCCGATGCCATTGAAGAACGTTTCAAAGCTGGCGTACT
The DNA here is from genome assembly GCF_036663475.1 of Rouxiella sp. T17. Classification (NCBI taxonomy): domain Bacteria; kingdom Pseudomonadati; phylum Pseudomonadota; class Gammaproteobacteria; order Enterobacterales; family Yersiniaceae; genus Rouxiella; species Rouxiella sp. T17. Next base: position 302,650 of record NZ_JAWUEA010000041.1, read on the forward strand.
GGATGTTATTTCTCTGCACGGCCTGGGTCAGCCCGATCAGGAAGATTTACTGCTTAACGGATTGCTTCCTGAATTACGTAAACGGCAGCTAATTGATGAGGATTATATTGACGGAGATTTTAGAACCAATTTGGGGCTGGCGCCGATTAATAAAGCTAGGCTAGTGGGTTAATAATACGCGATGTTGGAAGAGTGAACGTCTTTGAGACTTAATAAATCAGCAGTGACGAAAACGCCACTGCTGATAGTCTGCTTATTATTGTAGTTTTTACTTATTTAAGCTTTGTTTAAGTACGGTTTAATATTGCTTTGAGTTGCATATTAATGCCGCCTCATTACCAACCAGAATAACGGCTCGGACTGGCAGATATGGCTGCATTGATATTGTGGGTAAGCAAATACTCAATGTCTTCTTCTTCGCTGGCTTGTATCTCGTTTAATGTGTAAATAACGCCAATGCTGTTGACCAGAATATCGAGTCCGCCAAAGATGCCGGGTGAATATTTAATGAGCTTGGCAGCCTGTAAAGGATCGGTAATATCAACGGCCACCGCGATGGCGCGGCCACCTGTCTGTCGAATATCTTCGGCAGTTTGTTCTGCCTCGTCGATATCAATATCGGCGACAATAATGCAGGCTCCGCGTTGGGCAAGCAGCAGTGCCTGTTCTCTTCCTACTCCGCGCCCGCCATGGCTAACCAAGGCGACCTGACCCTCTAACCGTTGACCATCTTCTTTCATTGACAGTGCGCTCTCGGGTAAACGAGAGGTCGATTGATAATGCGTTTCCATGATACTTTCCTAAAAATTCTAAAAATGCAGGTGTCTATAAGACAGCCCAAGAAGCGTAGGGTATTGGGAGTAATAGTAATAAAGTAACAAAACTGTACTGTTCAGTACAGTTTAATAGTAAAGTTTTCTATTTAATTACTCTTAAATTACTTTCCAATTACTTTCCAATTACTTTCGGGAAAAAGAAAAAAGGGTCTTACGTTGCTTAAATTTGGGTAAAACGGGCCTGTAGCCATTGAGTGAATATCGTTACAGCGCGAGGCGTTTGCCGAGTGTAAGGACGCAAGATCCAGATTTTACTGGCGAAGGCATCAACAATACGCCAATCGGACAATACCTCCTTTAATTCTCCCCGCTGAATAGCCAAGGCTGCGCTAAAATCAGGCAGCATGGCAATGCCCATACCACTTAAGGCCGCATCGCGAATTGATTCGCTATTATTGGTCGCTAAAGGACCTTTAACATTTATCGAAATTAATTGATCGGGCTCGGCGATATTTTCAAAATTCCAGCGAGGCAATTCGGTTCCACGAGGATAATAAAGGCAATCGTGATCGACTAACGCCTGCGGATCATGGGGAACGCCGTGCCGTAAAAGATAGTCATGAGAAGCCACCAGCATAGCGCGCGTTTCGCAAAGAGGCAGGGCGATGCTGGTTTCCGGCAGCTTGTCGCTGTGACGAATCGCAATATCGAAACCCTCATTGACCATCGGCACAATTCTGTCTTCAACTTCCAGCTGGATACGCACCTCGGGATAACTGTTCAGAAAGTCATTGAGATGAGGTAACAGCTGCTGGCGGGCAAAAGCGACGGGCGCGGTAATACGAATCAGGCCACGCACCGAGCCGGTCATATCTAGGATGCCGAAAAAACTGCGCTCTATTTCGCCAAAGTGAGGCGTAATTTCCGAAACCAGCTTTTCACCGGCGGCGGTTAACCTGACGCTGCGCGTAGTGCGTGAAACCAGCGCAACACCCGCTAAAGTTTCGAGCTCCTTAATCTTCTGACTAAACGCCGATTTACTGACTTCTAGCCGGTCAGCGGCCTGCGTAAAGCTTTTTTGTTCTGCTAACACGGTCAGCCAATAAAGGTGATGCCAAAGCGCATCTGTCTTAAACGTTTTCATATTGATTGTTCACTATAGTGAATAATGATTTCTACTATAGCGCTTTTTCTTATCCTTATAAAATGTCAAAGTACTCAGACCACACATCCTTTTAAAACTTTATGGAGTCACATGCCATTACTACAATTTGATTTAATTCAAGGCCGCAGCGCAGATGAAGTTAAAACTCTGCTTAATGTCGCACATGAAGCCGTGCTGACGGCGTTTAAGGTTCCAGAGCGCGATCGTTACCAGATTGTTCACGAAAATCCGGCTCACTTTATGGTGTTTCAGGATACGGGGCTGGGTTTCGAACGCTCTAACAAGCTGGTGGTAGTGAGAGTATTTACCAGTCCGCGCAGTGAAGAGCAGAAAACGCTGTTTATGAAAATACTGGCCGAGGCGTTTGCCGAAAAATGCGGCATTGAGGTTCGAGACCTGTTTATTTCGTTTGTTACCAACAGCAAAGGCGATTGGAGTTTTGGCTTTGGCGAAGCGCAATATTTGACCGGTACACTGTAATAAAATCAGTTAAGCGCTCCCTAGTGTTCACATTTCTGAATAAATTCAGCTAAGTGAGCTAATATTAGTCGGTTCTGAATTCTTACTTTCAGAACGACGACATCCGACTGTTATGGGAGCCTGGATGAGAACACTGAATACTGAACGTAGAAACGCAATAGTCGACACCGCCACAGAACTGTTTCAGGAAATGGGGTACGAAAGAACCTCGATGAATGAAGTCGCAAGGAGAGTCGGCGGCTCGAAAGCCACGCTGTATAACTATTTTTCTTCGAAAGAGGCGCTTTTCGAAATGGTAGTTCGGACTTATAGCACCCAGCTGTTGAATGCTGCCGCGCTTGAGTTAGCCACCTATTCGCAGGGCGATATGCCTTTTGAGCAGAAACTGCAACGTTTTGGCGAACGAATGCTCGGCGTATTGGTTACCGATCACAGGGCGATAAAGATTTACCGCTGCGTGTTGGCCGAAGCCGGGAACTCTTGTATTGGCGAGCTCTATCGCGCGGCAGGTACGCAAGAAAGTCTCGAAAAACTTGCAGAACTGATGGCTACCGCAATTAAAGCCGGTGAATTAAAGCATGCTGATCCTATGTTGCGTGCCATTCAATTTACCTCGCTAATGAAAGCGGAAGCCTATGTGATGCTTTTGCAGCGTGAACCGGTTCCACGGACGGCCGAACAGGTCAAAGAGATGGTGAGCAGAGGGGTTCAACTTTTTTTATACGGAGCATTGGCTTTAGCAGAGAGTAATAACGAATAGAAATAAGCATTTAAGAGGTTTTCTGCTTACGCAGAATTTTATACACACACAGTTGATTGAATTACACATCAAGTATCATTCCCTCTCCTCAATAATAAGAGAAGAGGGAATCATCAAGCTAAAACGACACGTAGAGAACCAGGCGACTGTCGTGGTTTACTCACCACAATTTCTACATCTCGGCCAAGTCGGGTCAAACAAGACATCATTTTTGCTTCGCTAATTCCTCGAAATTGTCCACGCATCAAGTTGGAAAGTTTGGGTTGAGTAATACCTAAAATCTTTGCAGCTTCGGCTTGGGTCAGAGAGCGTGTCTTGATGATTGTCGTGATCGCGAGAGCGAGTTCGGCTTTAATTAACATTTCTTCAGCATCAGAAAAGCCTAAATCGGCGTAAACGTTCCCGCTGCCCGTTTCAATTTCATTATCCATTTTTTACTCCTTTTGCATGGCTTTTTGCCACCTTGAGCATTCAATAGATTGCAATACATTGATAGATATCATAAAAAAACCACGCGTTAATTATATCCATTTGGGTATAAATTAACAGCGTGGATTAGTGTTGTATAGCTGCAAATCAATCATTAAAAATGATTAATAATTACCCTTGCTTCACCTCTTCGGTATTCAGCTCGCCATATCGTTCACGCATATGATTTTCGATCTCTTCGAGGCTTTTGCCGCGTGTTTCAGGCAGCATGAACATCACAAACAGTAGCGATCCGACGTTGATGATAGCGAAAACGAAAAAGGTTTTATTGCCGGTTACGCTCAACATCGCTGGGAAACCGAAAGCCACGACGGCGTTACAGATCCATTGGAAAGCCACCGCCGTGCCGGTCAGCACGCCACGCAGTTTCTGCGGGAACAGCTCTGACATCAGCAACCAGTAAATCGGAGCGATAAACATCTGCATAAAGAACAGGAATACCAGAATGCAGGCCAGCGCTAAATAACTTTGCGTCAGGTTCTGAGGAAGGAAAGATAATACCAGCCCCAACGAAACCTGCGCGATAATTACAAACACCAGGCCCGTCATCAACATCTGACGACGACCAAAACGACTCACGGCCCACAGGCCAAATATCGTGGCGATTACTGAAACGACGCCGTTACTAATAGTGGCGGCGATGGCGGCATTGGTGCCAAGACCGGTGGTTTTCAGGATGATCGGCGTGTAGTACATGAAGGCGTTTACGCCGGTAAACTGGCTCACGAAGCCGAGTCCACAGCCTAACAGCAGCAGTCGCAAGACCCATTTTTCACGCAGCAATTCGCCCGCCGATGGCCCTTTGTGCGCTTTTGCATGCTGACGTTTCATGTCGGCCAGCTCTTTGCGCACCTCTTTTGGCGTCTCACGCAGATGTTTGAGGATCTTCTTGGCTTCTTTGAATCGACCTTCAGCAACCAGCCAATGAGGAGAGGCTGGAACAAAGAAAGTGCCGATAAACAACAGGAAACCCGGGATCATCGCGATAGCCAGCATGTAGCGCCACAGGTGATTATCGTGCAGCAAATAGCTCAGCAGAGTACTCGTCACATAGGCGAACAGCTGACCGGAAACGATCATCAACTCGTTGCGACTCACTAAAGGAGCGCGACGTTTTGGGCCTGCGATTTCGGCGATAAACACAGGCACGGTTGAAGAACCGCCACCTACCGCAATCCCCAGCAGGAAACGCATCGCCACCATAATGTGTACGTTTGGCGCGAGGGCGGTACCTAGAGAACCTAAGATAAACAGCACGGCGAGGCTGCGCAGGGTGATGCGGCGACCAAAGCGGTCAGAGAAATAACCACTCAGGAACGAACCGAAAGCGGCACCGAAAATCAGTGAAGAGGAAACCAGACCTTCGGTCACTGGCGTTAGCCCAAGACCGCCTTGAGTGATAGGTAACGTCATAAACGGCAGGGCGCCGGAAATTATTCCGGTGTCATAACCGAAAGCCAGCGCGCCCATTGTTGCTACCAATACGATAAGGAAAATGCGCTGCTTTACCGTATCGGGTGTCTGCGGTTGTTGTTCGGAATCCGCTTCTGTAGAAATATCTGCCATTAGTTGTCATTCCCTAAATTATTGCCAAAGTACAATTGGTTCAAAAGTGCTGTTGTTTCATAAGTACACATGTTTCAAAAGTGCTGTTGTTTCATAAGTACACTTGTTTCAAAAGTACAGATGTTTCAAAAGTACAGCTATTGCCAACTTTCTATTATTGCCAGAACGCCATTGTTGCCAAAGCACGCCTCCATAAACTGCAAGGAAGTAACGCCTTAGAAACAGCGAGATATAATTAGTATAGAAGGTAAAGTGTGATCTGGATCAACAAGGGAAAATCTTAGACCCTGCATAGCGTTTAGGCAATGCAGGGCAACATTTAAATATTTTTAGGAGATGGCAGGCGGGAAACGGCGGTTAACAGGGGGTTAGTCTTACCAGCGGCGCAGATGCGGATCCAGCCTTCGCCTGCCGGACCAAAGGCAACGCCGGGCGCGACGGCCACGCGTTCGGTCAGCAGGAAATGCTCGGCCCATGCCGCTACGTCGCCGCCGCTGGCGTGCGAAACGTCAATCCATATATAGAAAGCGCCCTGCGGACGTTGATAATGCAGCCCAAGCTGGTCGAGCACGGCACAGGCGGCTTCGACGTTATTTCCATAATGTTCTCGAGCCTCGTGCAACGCATCCTGCGGACCTTCGAGCGCGGCAACGACGGCAAGCTGCGCGGGTGCGTTCACACAGCTGACCGTGGCTTCCTGCGCTGCCCGAAAAGTAGAGGCAACACCCGGCGGCGTGACCAGATAGCCTACGCGGCCGCCGGTCAAACCATAAGTTTTGGAAACCGAGTAGACGCTAAATACGCGCCCGTCGTGGTCCAGAGCGGCCACGCTGGTAAACGAATGAGTAAAGGTAAAATACTCATACACTTCATCGCTGATAACCCACAAATCATGTTTCGCTGCAAAGGCCAGCAACTCACCCAGCTTTTCTGCGCTGTACACCACACCAAGCGGATTGGACGGGCTGTTAATCAGCAACACTTTGGTGCGCGGAGTCACTGATTGTTCCAGATTTTCGAGTGAAGGCTGGAATTCGTCTTCGGCTTTCAAATGATAGGCTACCGGCACCGCGCCGAGAAGTTTAGGGATCATCGAAAACGTGGCATAACCCGGATCGGGAATCAAAATTTCGTCGCCGGCAGTGAGCGTCAGCGACATCGCCATATGCAACGCCTGCGAGCCGCCGGAGGTCACGTGGATCTGGTCGTCATCCACCCGATAGCCATTATCGCGTTCGAGCTTGGTAGAAATGGCGGAGCGCAGCAGCGCCATGCCGCTGTTAGGCGTGTAATTAGTGACATCGGCCAGCCACGCATCGGCACCGGCCTGCAAAATATGTGTGGCAACGGGGCGCTCGGGTTCACCAATACTCAGCTGAATAACATCGTCAAGTTCTGAGGCCAACTCATAAATGCGGCGAATACCTGAAGCAGGAATAGCCAATGCGTTGGCAGAAAGCTGCGGCATACAATCTCCTAAAAGTGGCGCTGTCGAAGGGAAAAGGATGCCCCATTTGTACTGAAGATTAAAAAATAAGTAAAGACGAGTCGAGAATAACGATTAACGAGGCTAAAGCGAGGGCAGGGATTAACTCGAATTTTGGAATTGAAAAATACTGCCATTGAGCACTTGGCGTTGAGGCACGAGCAAAAAAAAGCCCTCGCAGCATTGCCGAGAGGGCTTGATTTGACAACAATAGGCTTAGTTAACCTGAGTCGGCATGCCTGAACGCAGGGCGATCGCCTTGTCGAGAACCTGTTGATTGACGCTTGGGTCAGCCATCAGCGTCGCATTGCCACCCGCCAGAGTGATTGGCAGCGGCTGCTGGGAATCAAACTCTTCCTGGTTGGCAGACAGCGGGTTATGCACTTCGACATAACGTGCGCCGTTCGGCTCAACGGTAGTTTTCACTGGCTCATTAATAAACTGTACGCGGGTGCCGACCGGCACATTTTCGTACAGCCATTTAATGTCGGCATCACGCAGACGCACACAGCCGTGGCTTACACGCAGGCCGATACCAAAGTTGGCATTGGTGCCGTGAACGGCATATAGGCGGCCCACGTAAAGTGCGTACAGACCCATTGGATTATCAGGACCTGCCGGGAAAGTCGCTGGCAGCCATTGACCCTGCGCGGCGTACTCTTCGTGCATTTTTTTGGTTGGCGTCCAGGTCGGACCCGCTTTTTTGCGCTGAACGGAAGTCACCCAGTTAAGCGGGGTATCTTTGCCCAGTTCGCCGATACCGATTGGCAGCACAACGACGGTATTGGTGCCTTTTGGATAGTAATAAACGCGCATTTCGGCGCTGTTGATTACCAGACCTTCGTGTGGTGTATCGGGCAGAATCAGCTGGTGCGGAATAGTCAGCACGGTGCCGGAGGTGGGTAGATAAGTGTCAACGCCCGGGTTGGCTTCCAGCATATTGGACAGACCCATCTGATACTGTGCAGCAAAATGCTCCAGCGGCAGTTTGTTGTCTTGTGGTACGACGACGGTGATATTTTCACCGATCAGACGACCATTTTTCGCTGGCAGCGGATAGACGACGGCGAAAGCAGCCTGGCTATAAGCAGCAACAGCCAACACCAATGTTAAGATCGCGCGAATGCTCATTTTCATATTTTTTTAATGTTACTCTTGCCATACAGGCACTAGTTTATGGGATTTTGCCCGGGAGGATTCTTCCGGGATGACGCTTATATTGTATGTTCACAATCGCTTGAAGGTGAATCAAGATGTGTAACTAATCACCTATCAGGAGGGGTAATTATAAAGAATTATTTCCTTAAACGAAAACTTTCTCAAAAATTAAACAAAAGTGAGACTTTTAGTTTTTAGATTTGAAATCTAAAGGCAACTTTTTAAGTTCAAAATCTGCTTGGTCAATGGATTTTGACCCTTTAATCTTTAAATTCAGCTTCAACTTCAACTTCAACTTCAACTTCAACTTCAAGTGCATGCGCTTCGCTTACTGCGCGGTGCTGGGCTTGACCGAGCCATTGCGGTCTTTAAATTAAACTGCATGCGCTTCGCTTACTGCGCGGCGGCGCAGACCGCCTCAAGGATGTTCCTAAGCGAACACCCTTAAGAATCCCGCGCTTTTTTTCCACAGCTGTAACTTGAGGATTAAAAAGGGAGATCTTTCCAGTGACTCCGAAGTGTGGCGTAGGTCGCGGCGCTTCGCGCTCCCGTCACTTCGTTCAGAAGCCAAAAACGTCTTCTTCACCTCCGTTCCGCGCCGCCCTGATCCCGCCAATAATTGCTTCAAAAGAAAAAACGGTAACTCTTGGGCGGTCAAAGGCCGATTCCTCAAGCTTCGTTTTAATAATCCTCAAGTTTCGTTCTAATAATCAGCAACATAAGAAAAAATCATGAAAAACTCAGTTGAGTATTAGATAAAAATCAGATCAATAGTGATGCGGAAATTAATGTTGCCCCGTGAAGACAAAAAATTTAAGTGTTTGAACAATCGGCTCTTGACCGCCCAAGAGTTTCCGCCTTTATATTAATTGCTGTGATTGGCGGGATCAGGGCGGCGCTGAGTGGAGTGATTTGAGACGTTTTTGGCTCAAATCCGTAATGAAGGGATGGCGAAGCCGCGCGACCTACGCCACGCGCGGTGGTCGCTGGAAAGATCTCCCTTTCTCATCCTCAAGTTACAGCTGTGGAAAAAAAGCTGGGGATTCCAAAGGGGCGAGCGACTGCACTGAACCCCAGATCCTGGACACTTCCAGAATCTGAAGGGTTACCATTATGAAGCATCCAGTCTCACTGCGGCT